>JAHEFD010000061.1 GCA_024640345.1 Woeseiaceae bacterium | reverse complement strand
GGGCTCGAGCAGGAAGTCGAAGCTAACTTCCTGAGACTTGCCGATATGGAAGAAGAAATTCGCACGCTTGACGAGCGACTGGGCGGGGCGACTGACGAACGTGCGGCACTGGTTCAGCGACTGGAAGCTCAGGCACTGGTTAAAGCGCAGTTCGAGCAGGTAGAAAAGATGTTCAGCCGCAATGAGGCTCGCGTATTTCGCGAGGGTGACACGATCATACTGCGACTCGTTGGACTGACATTTGACAGCGGAAAAGCTGATATCAAGCAGCGGGATTTTGATTTGCTGGCGAAAGTCGAGAAAGCCATCGACGTATTTCCCCGGAGCGAACTGATCATCGAAGGTCACACCGATTCGTACGGCGGTGATGAATTGAACCAGCGACTGTCGCAAGAACGTGCGGAATCAGTTCAGCAATACATGATCAACGCGATGCGCCTGCCGAGCTACCGTCTGATCGCGACCGGTTACGGCGAAACCAACCCGGTTGCCAATAACGAAACTGAATCTGGTCGCGCGCGGAACCGGCGCATTGACATCGTGATCAAGCCTAATCTCGATCCTGTATAGCGGCACGCCACCACTCACAAATTATGCCTGCGGTTACCTCATTGATGAGGTAACCGTATTCGGCATGCACATTAAGCACGCCGCTCATGTGGTAATAATTAAATGAGTCCCGGTCATCGATGTCGTCGATCAGGCCAAGCTCAATCATCTCTGAAAAATCATTCTTCAAAACCCTGTCGATTGCGGTCAATTCGCCTACCGCTGCAATGTTGACCCATCGCCTGATGTTTGCCGGGTATTTTTCCGCCCCCTGTTGATGCGATCCCATCAGGTGTCGCTGAACAATCGACTGGCCCAACGGGCTTCCCGTGGTAAGGAACAAGTCGACGGCGAGATCGGTCTTAAGCTCGCGGGACAATTGCCACAAAGACTCATACGCGATGACAGAGCCCATGCTGTGACCGAACAGCAGGACAGGACGACCGGCTTGTGCGGCATTCGTCAATTCCGTTTTCACTTTCTGGCGGGCGATCTCTGATGCGCCGTTCGTGTTGCGAAGATATCTGTTGAAGTCGCGAAGGTGGATCTCGACTTCCTCGGTCGCAAAATGCGGAATCAGAAATGGCAGGTAGTCTGCCAGGTTATACAACCAACGGGAAAAACGTCGTTTCAACGACGTGACGACCCTGATGTCCTCTTCACTCGCCCGTTCCCTGGAAAGAATCATCCGGATATCTTCGAGATCGAGATTGATATCCCTATGCTCTCCGTAGAAATCGTAGGTCCAGCTAACCAGGCAAAAAGCGCGCTCAATATCGTCAGCGATACCCGCATCGATGCGACGAACTCCCGCACCAAGACAACGAATCAGTTCTCGCTGATGCAGCTCGGCCGATGGCTTCGGCTTCAGGCCTGGTACGTAAATGATAATCGGTTGCCTCGAAGACGATTTCACGTGGATGCTTTCTCGAGAATTTCCCGCAGCTCGGAAATTGTACTTACAGTCAGGTCAGGCGGACACAATTGGTCCGGCCATTCTGCATTTACCCTGTTGACCCACGCAGTTCGGAGCCCCGCTTGCCTGCCACCATCAACATCGGTCTCCGGATGATCGCCTACGTGCAGGATCTCCTCCGGGGACACACCCGCCTTGCGGATTGCAACTTCAAAAATCCGGCGCGCCGGCTTGGCCGCACCGACATCAGCAGCGCTGACTACGTCGTGAAACAGGTGCCGAATTCCGATTGTTTGCAGATTTGCATTTCCGTTCGTCACTGCAACAACGGTGAACCGCGAAAAAAGAACTTCGAGATCCGGAAGAACATCCGGATAAAGCTCAACGTTATTCCTGGCGTCGTCAAAAACCTTGAAAGCCGGCTCGACAACTTCTGCGCCATAACCCGCTTCACGTGCCAACAACTCGATTACCTTTTTGCGCAGGAAGCGGTAGTCATGGCATTTGTGTTTCCAGTATTTCTCTATGGTGACTTCGCGAAGCACAGCTACATCACCTTCCGAAAATGACTCGGGAATCCGCGGATAGTTTTCGCTTAGCCACGACCAGAGGGCCGCTTCAGCCCTGTGGATGACCGGGTCGATTTCCCAAAGCGTATTATCCAGGTCGAGCGTAATGGCGCGAATACGGTGCAAGTCAGGATCCTGAATCGTAGGTCGGCGCTCATTGTCATCTTATAATGAGCCGGAGTTCAACCAAATAGACCCAAGGAGCCCGGAGTGAAATACCTGCATACCATGGTGAGAGTCAGCGATGTCGACGAGTCGCTCGATTTTTATTGCAACAAACTAGGCCTGGTCGAACTAAGGCGCAAGGAAAGTGAGGCTGGCAGGTTTACGCTTTTATTTCTCGCAGCCCCCGGCGACGAAGAAGCTCAGGTTGAGCTGACATACAACTGGGACCCGCAGGAATACGGCGAAGGTCGCAATTTCGGGCATCTCGCCTATGCTGTCGACGACATATACGCGACCTGCCAGAGACTCATGGACCGGGGCGTAACGATCAATCGGCCACCGCGGGATGGTCGCATGGCTTTTGTCAGGTCACCGGACAATATTTCAATCGAGTTGCTGCAAAAGGGCGATGCCCTGCCAGCCACCGAGCCATGGAGTTCGATGGAGAACGTCGGATCCTGGTAGCCGGGGTCAGACCGGGCTTAGCGGGGGCAGACCCTCAACCGGGCGATCGACAACCTCGTCGGTCAAAACGGAAAATGAGCGCATCGACCTGGCAAGCTCTTCTCCGTTCCAGCCGCGTTCTCCGGGCCCATAACTTGCGCTGCACAGGGCCTGAAGATGTGTCGATAGCGGCAGTGAAACCCGTGACGACAAATCACCGATGCTGCGTGGCGGACGATCCGGCCACTGCAACCGGCCCCATTCGAGCAAGCTGGTTTTGACGCCGACTGCATCGCCTTCGAGCGCGGCCTTGCGCGCCGCCTTCAGACATTTTGACTGCTGCTTGTGAATGGGCGGCGCTTCGGGTTCTTTCGGCGTGTAATCCCGGGGCTGCCGTGACCACCACCATCCGATGACGGTCATCAACCATGCACCAGCGAAGCCGACACTGACATATCGCCAGAAATCACTGTAGACGATTTCGACCGGAGCTCCGGCGCCGTCCTGAACCGGTTCGTCAACCTGTTCAACCACAGGCGGAGGCGGCGGTGCTGTCAGCGATGGCAGCACATTCAATGTTGATCCGGGCAAACTCGCAATCTGCCACTCGGCCGCATCGATATTCCACCATGGCAGGTTTATCGCCGGTAATTCGACCTGACCCTCGATTACACCGATCATCGCGTATTGATCTCTGCGCAAAGCGCGAATGCCCTCGGACTCCGCTGCGTCACGAAGCTCGGGCTTGTCCGGATAAACCTTGACTGCGTCTGAAGAGGCCGGCTCGATCACGGGTATCTGGGTCGATAGTTGTCCGAGCGCCGTGACTATAATGTGGCGAGTAATGGGCTCACCTGCCGGCAAGCTGCCCGGTTCACGCGACCAGTCTTCGCTGAGCGTTACCGACTTCGCTGGAAACCAGGCGGCACCGGGATAGCCATCCGGCGGCGGCGGGATCGGATTGACGACAATGTCGATCGCTTCAGACTCGAATATCTTTCGACCGGTAATACGGCCATCGCGCAGAACCCTTGCTTCAAAACGCGCCGGTTCAATTGAAATGTTGCCACTTTCCTGGGGGAACAGTGCATAGACTCGTTCCACGACGTTGTAGGCCTTGCCATTCAATATGGATTCGTAGCTGCGCTCCTCACCTGCAGATTCTACGAGCACCTCCACACCGCCGATACTCGGCTCGCTAAGTCTGGGCTGGCGGGTTGCAACCGCGCGATACACTTTTACCGTGTAAAGCACCTGTGCCTGTACGAAACTTTCGGTGTGATCCGCCTCCGTCGTTACAAAGATGTCGGCCTCGCCAGGCAAAGTGGTGGACGGCGCTGTGACACGAATGGGCACTGGCTCACTTTGTTCTGACCCTATCTTCACCGGAGGAATAACGAGGTCACCTTCGCGTTTTGCCATCAGGACGTAAGTCCACGTTCGCGACCGACTGATCTGGCCGTTAACGATCGTCGTGTTGCTCAGCTGGCTGCGTGTACCAACGTAAAAGTCCTCGTCGAGGGCAAGTGCGTCGGGTTCGACATCGATAGCGGTATCGACGGTTATCTTCAGGGTAAACGATTCGTTCAGCTCAACGTTGGCGCGATCAACTGCCGCAATGACGGCGGCTTGCAGAGAAAGCGCCGGCCAAATGAACGTCGCTGCCAGCAAGATCAAACAAGAAACCAGCCGATATGGCCTGAGCTTATAATTCACCATGGTTGTACCTCATCATCCGGCCAGAGATTATTGCCGTCCTGGTCTCTGCCCTGACGCTGATATTGATAACGAAACTTCCTTCGCAGGAGTCCGCCGGGATCGTCCGGAATTCGGCGCAGCCACTGCTCCATTGCCTGTTGCTGTTCCTGCGCCCGGCGCATTGCTTCGGCCTGAGCCTCAGTCATGCCTTCCTGCTCCTGCGCTTCGGCAGACTGTTGCATGGCCTCCTCTGCCGCGCGCTCGAGTTCCGCCTGCATGGCCTCCATGTCTTCCTGGCTGGCCGCTTCCTCGTCACGCACTGACGCATCGCCCTGTTCGCCTTCCGACCCGGGTTCTCCGCTTGCGCCCTCCTCGCCAGACTGTTCCGAATCGCTTTGTCCCTCGGACTGCTGTGCGCCACCGCCAGCTTCTGACGAGTTCTCCTGGTTGCCCTGATCGCCGCTCTGCGAATCCTGGTTTTGTTCCAGCATTTCCTTCAGCAGATCGCGGTTGTACAGCGCATCCTCGAAGTCCGGGTCCATCTCCAGGACCTCTTCGTAAGCACCGATCGCAGACTCGAATTCTCCAAGCTTGGCCAGCGAGTTTCCGAGGTTATAAAGACTGCGAACGTCCTCGGCTTCGGCGAATCCGGCTGCGCTGCCTGCGTATTCGCCGGCGCGATAGTTTGCAACGGCTCTCCAGTTTGAATTTTCGAACAGGCCGGCCGCATCGGCTGCATTGCCCTCTTCGAGCAATCGCTGCGCCTGCTGATCTTTGGTCAGCCACAGGTCCTGCCAACTGAACGCATGCGCAGGTTCGGCAATCGGCAATATGAATACGAGCAGACAGAGCACCAGGCCTCGGCGAAATGCCAGCGCAGCAAGCGGAACCAGCAAGAGTAACAACCAGGGGCCTTCCTCCTGCCACTGGTCCGTCGCCAATGACTCATCGGATCCGGTGCTGTTGCCAACCTTGCCCGAAAGAAGTGCGTCGATATCCTGGTCATCCGATGTCATTACTGCAAAGCGTCCTCCACCAGCTGCGGCCAACTGACGCAGACCGGTAGCCTCGAGCCTCGGTACCGCGATGTTGCCCGAACGATCGGTGACGAAACCACCGCCGGCCCGCGGAATCGGTGCTCCCTCAGTTGTGCCAACACCCAGGACGGAAAGTGAGTATCCGGCAGCCTGTAATTCCTCTGCCGCCCGCTCCGCCGCGGGAGAGGTGCCACCATCTGTAATCAGCAAGACCTCACCGAAAGCTACACCGGCCTGCTCTAAAAGCTGCTTCCCCTTGTTGATCGCTGCCAGTGGATAGCTGCCGCGACTCGGCATGATGTCGGTGCTCAGGCTGTTTACCAGCGATGCCACTGTATCCGCATCGTCGGTTAAAGGCGTGACGGTAAACGCGTTCGATGAATAAACGACAAGCGCTGTCTGCCCACCGCTCCGCCGCTCCAGGATGTCGAGAATCTTCAGCCTGGCGCGCGTAAGCCGGCTCGGGGCCAGGTCCTGTGCATCCATCGATCTCGACAGATCCAGCGCGATGACGACTGCCTGGTCGGAACGGAAAACCGGTTGCTCGACGCGATTCCAGCTTGGGCCTGCCAGTGAGAGCACCGCAATCATGCCGCCGAACAGAATCAGCCACCATCGATAGCCGAGCCCTCTGACCTGCGTTCGCGATAACACGTAAGGTACCAGCGCCGGGTCAACCACCGATTGCCAGCTTCCGGGGGCCAGTCGCCTTCGAGCCAGCACGGCTGTCAGTGCGCCGATGAGCGGCAGCGCCCAAAGCCACTCGGGTCGCAACCAGTGAAAATCAGCCAGCATTGAATCTCACCTTGCTTGCTCTCGCGATTTTCCAACCCGCGAGCACATTCATGAAAGCAAGAAATGCCGCGAGCACAAATGCTCCCGACAACGGCCAGTAATAAAGCGACTTGACCGGACGAAAGCCTGCTTCAGGTTCGGCGACCGGCTCCATCTCGTCGAGGAGTCGGTAAATTTCCTGCAGGCCAGCAGTATCTTTTGCGCGGAAATATCGCCCGCCCGTCAGGTCGGCAATTTTCGTCAGCGTTTCCTCATCGAGATCTGCAGACGGATTCACACGTCGCATGCCACCCGTGATTGACGACACCACCATCTGTTCGGCACCGATACCGATCGTGTAGATCCGCAGGCCGATCTGCTGTGCGAGCTCCGCCGCTTTCATCGGATCGATCTCTCCGGCCGTGTTCGCGCCATCGGTCAGCAGGATCAATACCTGCTCGCCAGCTTCGCTGCCTTGATCGTGAATTCGTTTGACGGCGAGCGTGATGGCATCGCCAATCGCAGTTTTTTCACCTGCCAGGCCAATAAAAGCCTCGAGCAGCAACGTGTTCACTGTTTCACGATCAAGCGTAAGTGGTACCTGCAGGTAGGCGCGCTCGCCGAAAAGGATCAGGCCAATCCGGTCTCCCTCACGCCGGCCAATGAAGTCGCCCGCAACGGCTTTGGTCGCGGTCAGGCGATCCACCCGGCGCGAGCCCAGTTCGAAATCCTTGGCGTCCATACTTCCCGACAGGTCAACTGCAAGCATGAGGTTTCGACCCGAGACCGGGACATCAAGTTCGTCGCCGATACGCTCTGGCCGCGCGGCGGCGAGAACCAGCAAGCCCCAGGCCATAACGGCAATCCAGAAACGCCAGTTCAGGAGCTGCTCGACCTCGGAGCGGTCGGCAAGCACGGCAAATCCGCGAAAGCTTGGCACGCGCAACCCGGCATCCTGTGTGCCGATAACCGGTGGCATCAATTTGCGAACCAGCAGTGGCAATGGCAATGCCAGCAACATCCAGGGCCAGGCGAGAGACCACATCAGATCGCACCCCCGGACAGCGGCGTCTTGAGCCGCTCGTGAACCGCATCGATCAACGCCCCGATATCAACTTCGTTCTCGATTGTTTCCGGTCGTTGGTACGGCAGTGATTCCAGGTTTCTACCGGCTCCCTGCGTGAAGGGTTTATTCTCCAGGTCGCGATCGAGCCACTCGAGCCAGCTGTCACCCGTCAGGCCCGCAACTTCGGCGCGAGGCGCATAGGCCAGCATGCTTCGCCTGACCAGTTCGGACAATTCCTTTCCAAGCGTGAGAGCATCGGCACCTTTCTCATATTCTGCGCGCACTCGACGGAGCTCCCGCAACGAAAGTCGCCGAGCAGCATTCCAGCGCCATTTCTTGAACTGCTTATATAAAAGGTATCCAAGTCCGGCGGCTGCCATTGCCATCAGGATCCACCAACCCGGGGCAAGCGGCCAAAGGCCGACCACCTCCGGCAGGTGCAGATCGCGCAACGGTATCTGTTCTGGATCCATATTTCGGAGGCCGCCCTATCGTTCCCGACGACCGAGCGTTTTCTGCAAACACTGCACCGGATCGTCCTCTGTCGACAACGGCATCATATGGATGCCATAGCGATGACAAAAAACATCGAACTCCTGAAGGCGTTGCTCAAAGGCATCGCGATAATCTGAACGCGCACCCCGGGCAAACGTATCGATGGCCATTTCTTCATCATGGCTGACGAGCCGGTAACGGCCCGGCGGCGGCAGTCTTCTTTCGAGCGGGTCACTCAGGAAAACCGCAAGAACCTCATTATGGCGCGCGATACCCGTCAGGTAGGACTTTGCCGAGCGCGACAGGCCGATGAAGTCACTGATGATAATAACGAGACTGCCCGGATGGGTAACGCGGCGCAACATTGCCAACGCCTGGGTTAGCGGTGGCTCTTCGTCGACGATTCCGTGGTCCATGGCGGTTGACCAGTCGGGATGCGTGACCAGTTGATGAACGTAGCGAAGCGCCGCCTGACGTCCGAGACGTGGCCGCATCTCGCGATGGCGCGTGTCACCAAAGATCAGGCCGCCAAGCCGATCGCCGCGAAGATGTGCGGCCCACGCCAGGAGTGCCGCGGCTCGGGTCGCATTGACGGACTTGAAACAACCCTTCGTCGCAAAGTGCATATTGCTGCGGAGATCGGTCATGATGAGAACCGGTCTTTCCCGCTCTTCTCGAAAGAGCTTGGTATAGGCCTCGGAACTGCGAGCGGTTACGCGCCAGTCAATGTTGCGCGGATCGTCACCCGGCTGGTAGGGCCGTGACTCATCGAACTCCATTCCGCGACCCTTGAAGTGGGAAACGTACGCACCGGTTTGCAGGGAATTGACTCGCATGACATCGAGCGCGATGGCTCTCGCCGGCCCGCTCAGGCGAATGAGCTCGGACTGGCTGACGCTAACCGGGGATGCATCCGCATGTAACTTGTCGTGTCGCACTTTTATGAACTCTTGAACCGGCCCTCTATGGGACGCCGACGCCGTCGAGCACGCCCTCGATAACCGAGTCGGCCGTCACGCCGTCTGCCTCGGCCTCGAAGCTCATCACGAGCCTGTGGCGCAGGACATCTGCGGCAACTGCCTGGATGTCTTCCGGTCCGACATAGTCGCGACCGTTTAACCACGCATGTGCACGAGAAGCACGATCGATGCCCATGCAGGCACGCGGGCTGGCGCCGTACATCACCTGGCCTTCGAGATCCTTGTTCACGGCACCGGGATTTCGTGTCGCGACGACGACATTGACAATGTATTGCTCCAGTTCATCCGACAGGTGCAGATTCAGTATTTGCTGTCGCCCCTCCATGATCGTTGCCTCCGAGGTCTGTTCCGGTGGCGAGAACGCGTCGCGGACACCCGATTTCGCTTCATTGCGATTCAGGACGAGGATTTTTCGCTCGTCCTCGGGAGACGGGTAGCCGACCTGCACATGCAGGAGAAAGCGGTCGAGCTGGGCCTCCGGCAACGGGTAGGTTCCTTCCTGCTCAATCGGGTTTTGGGTCGCCATGACCATGAAAAGCGCCGGCAGCTTGTAACTTCCTTCGCCAACCGTAATCTGCCGCTCTTCCATTGCCTCGAGCAATGCGGACTGAACCTTGGCCGGCGCCCGGTTAATCTCGTCCGCCAGGATCAGGCTGTGAAAGAGCGGTCCCTCGCGGAATTCAAAGGTTCCGTCCTGCGGCCGGTATATGTCCGTACCGGTCAGGTCGGCCGGCAACAGGTCAGGCGTGAACTGGAGCCTGTGAAAACTGCCCTCAATACTTTCTGCCAGCACCTTGATCGCGCGCGTCTTCGCCAAACCGGGTGCGCCCTCGACGATCAGGTGACCATCGCACAGTAGCGCAATCAACATTCTGTTGATCAGATGTTCCTGGCCTACGATCAGGCTCGCCACGTGGGCTTCGAGCTTTTGAAATTGTTCTGAGACGCTCATTTGATCATTAACTCCGAGGGCAAAAACGGCGTGCCATTGTAGTGGTGATGCGCAGTTAGTCCAACTGATCTTCGTCGATTTGTTGCGAAGCACAACAAATCGGCCAATTATCACCAAAGTACCGTCGCCGGTTGGTCCGCATGGCAGGGTTAGCCATAATGCGCTATTGGGACAAGCCGGAAGGCGAAACATTGCAGAAATCTTCAGCAGATCGTTACCACGGAAACAGTACGCGCCATTACCAGCCGACAACGGTGCTGATAGTGGTATGCATTCTGATGGCGGCTTGCAGCGAGCCGGCGCCGGTTGCTTTGAATACCTCGGCAGAAGAAACGGATCGCTTTGCCTGTATCGAAGACGGCCGCCTCGTGGTCGCGTTATATGGCAGCATCCGGGCATCGATTGACTGGACGGCTGATGACCTGGCCTGTACCGGGATGCCCCGCCCGGATGACCAAGGGGCGCGAGTGAGGCTATCCGGCCCCCTTGGCACGGCGGAAGAGACCAGAACACTGGCCTTCATCCTGGGAATACCGGGCCTTGAAATGGGCAGCACAGGCAGAGAATTGCCGACGAATGTGACCTTGATAGAGGAAGGCACAGGTCGCTTCTTCGGCAGCCGCAATACCGGTGACTGCTGGACAGACGTTAGCAGCCAGGATTCGGTTGGTGCTGCCGATGCGCGCATGTACCGGATCGAGGGTACGCTCTACTGCGTTTCACCACTCGCTGAACTGAACGGCAGCGCCAGTGTTACCTTTACGGAATTGGCATTCGTCGGCCGGCTCAGCTGGGAGCAACCTGAATGAAAGTCCTGCGCATCTTCATGATCATTGGTGTCGGTTTCCTGCTCTCCGGGCAAAGCAGCGTGGATGGGGACCTCGATTCTGTATTTGGCAAAGACACGCTGATCATCTCCGCGGATGAACATGCCTGCTATTTTTTCGATATTTACGTCGCAAGCAGTCGTGAGCAGCAAATGCGCGGTCTCATGCATGTGCGCTCGCTGCCGGAATTCACGGGCATGATATTTGTCTATCGCCAGCCCGGCCTGCGCTCGATGTGGATGAAGAACACCTATATTCCGCTCGACATGCTTTTCATACGTGGTGACGGCACTGTTTCGTCCGTCGCAAAAGATACCGTGCCGCTGACGCTGGACTCTGTCAGCGCTGTTGAGGCAGTCAACTTCGTACTGGAACTCAATGCAGGCGTCACGGAAAAGCTCGGTATCGGCACAGAAAGCCGGATTGTATTTACCAACCTGGAGTAGGTTGACTTGAGAAAGGGTTTGACCGTTTTCGGGCTGGCTTTCTTTTCGTTCGGCGGGCTGGTACTGGCATATCTGCAGCTGGTGAGCAGCGACGAGGAACACATGCGGCAAATGCTTCGCGTGACTGCATGGCTTGCGCTGCTTGTTTACCTCGTCATTTTCTCCACCCGCCCGCTGAGACAACTCACCGGATCTCCGCTTAGCAGGCAGTTGCTGCGAAATCGTCGCTATTTTGGCATCACACTTGCGGCAATGATGACCGTCCATCTCATATTGCTGCTGCTCGTGAACGAACAGGCATTGAATATTCCGGGGGCTGCCATCTTTACCTTGATGTACCTGATGCTGCTTACGTCTTTCGACTCAGCGCCGGCCAGAATCGGGCCGCGCAACTGGCGCATCCTGCACAAGATCGGGCTTTACGGACTTGGACTCGCCTACGCCGGCACTATCGGACGCGCCTTGCTCAAAACGCCGTTCGACCCGGTCTACCTGGCGCTCGCTTTCCTGATACTGGCTGCTGTTGCGATTCGAATCGCGGCTTATTCGAAGACTCGCTAGAGAACCGAGGCGATCGACTCTGCGAGATACTGAACATTCGCCTCGGTAATGCCGCATACATTGATGCGGCTCGAGTCGACCAGGTAGATGCCTCGATCCTTTATTAAGCGGGCAACCTGTTCAGGTGATACGCCGAGGTAACAGAACATTCCGGACGTGCGCTCAATGTGAGAAAAGTCGTGATCGGGGGCCACTTCTTTCAGTTTGGCGACCAGTAGCGAGCGCATGTCCTTCATGCGCTGGCGCATTTCGGCCAGTTCCGCCAACCACTCGGCTCGCAGGTCCGCATCGGCCAGGATTCTCGAGACAACCGCCGCACCATGATCGGGCGGTATGGAATACATCGTTCGCACTACGCTCAGTGCCTGGCTGCGGACGACCTCTGCAATGTCCGCATTTGGACTGATCAGCGCCACCGCACCCACCCGGTCGCGATAAAGCCCGAAATTTTTCGAACACGAATGGGTGACGACCACTTCCGGCACCGAACCGAACAATAAGCGCACGCCGTAGGCGTCCGTATCCAGGTCTTTGCCAAACCCCTGGTAAGCGATATCGATGAGGGGAATCAGCTCCTTGCGCACAACCAGGTCAGCGACGAGTAACCACTGCTCAACCGACAGGTCCATCCCGGTCGGGTTGTGGCAGCAACCATGCAATAACAACAGGTCTCCGGCGTCCGCGTGTTCGAGGGCATCCATCATTTCGCCGAAGTGCAGGCTGTTGCTGTCGGTATCGTAATAGGGATATTCACGCAGCCTGATTCCTGCCTGGCCCAGCAGAGGCACGTGATTGTTCCAGGTGGGCGTGCTGACCCACATCGTCGCACCCGGTTTCGCACGAAGAATCAATTCGCCGGCCACCCGGAGTGCGCCGGACCCGCCTGGCGTCTGGATTGTCGTTATCCGATCGCTACTGGCGGCGTCTCCGAAGATTAACTTCTGAATGGCATCGCAAAACACCGCATCGCCGCGAGATCCCATGTAGGACTTGCTGGTCTGCGTATCGACCAGCCATTGCTCCGCCTTCTTTACCGATTTCAGGATTGGCGTATTGCCGTCCCGGTCCCGAAAAACGCCGACTCCAAGATCCACTTTCTCTTCGCGAGTATCGTTCTGGTGTTCGCCAATGAGCTTCAGGATGGCATCTGCCGGTTTCGGCGTCAGGGTTTCAAACAAGGTATTTCTCCGCAGGTTGTCGCAGTGGTTCAGGCGACAAATTGTACACGGGGTATGATCGAACTAAAGCGTGTCGAGCGGAATTTTGATGTAAGCGATTTCGTTGTCTTCTGCCGGAGGAAGCCTGCCGGCACGAATGTTGACCTGAATTGAGGGTATGACCAGCGCGGGCAGGCCGAGGCCGGCATCGCGCGCCTCACGCATCGTAACAAAGGACTCCCGGTCGACGCCTCGACCGATATGAATGTTGTTTTCCTTTTGTTCTTTCAACGACATTGAATGGCGCAGCTCGCGATCCGTGGGTGGATAGTCGTGACAGAGGTATATTGTCGTGTCATCCGGCAGCGCGAACAGTGCCTGGATTGAATCGTACAAGACGCCGGCGTCGCCACCGGGAAAATCGCAGCGCGCCGTCCCGAAATCTGTCATGAATACAGTGTCGCCGACGAATGCTGCGTTGCCGACAATGTAGGTCACGCTGTCGTTGGTATGGCCGGGCGTATTCATGACGCGACATCGCAGCCCGCCAAATTCAAACTCGTCGTTGTTGGCGAAGAGGTGATCGAACTCGCTTCCATCCCTGGAAAGCGAATCACCGAGATTAAAAATCGGGGCAAAATGCGCCTGAACTTCCCGGATACCAACGCCCGCTGCAATTTTTCCACCCAGCCGGTCTTTCAGGACAGTCGCAGCGGACAGATGATCCGCATGGGCGTGTGTCTCCAGTATCCACTCGACGTTGAGCTTTTTCTGCTCGACAAACGAAATGATGGCATCTGCCGGGCCGCTGTCTGTGCGCCCCGAAACCACAGAAAAGCCAAGTACCGAATCAATGACAATCGCCGAACCAGAGTCAGTGTCGCTAACCACGTAGGAAAACGTGCCGCTCTGGTCGTGATGGAAATGCTGAATGTCAGGTTTCACCCCGTTCTCCTGCCGCCACGAACTGGCGCCACCAGCGACCCGATAACAGAAACATCGGGAAAACAAAAAACTGCTCTGTGAACCAGCGACGGAGGAAATTTCCCGGACCACTGAAAGGGCGAGGCAGGTTCGGCTCTTTCTTATGACCGCTTCCCTGGGCCGCCATGGCCAGGACGGCGACAAACATCACGAATGCCGCGGAAAGCCAGTCACCGCGGAAAACGTATTTAACCAGTGTTAGCGACGCGGCGACAAAAAGCGGCACCGCGAAAAGGTGAATAAGCAAATTAAAGCGGTTGGCGTGAACCCGACAGTAATCCGGCCAGTCGACCTGCACGCTAATTAGAACCCCACCCGGAACCGGGTGGGGTCAGATTTCATTATGCTTTCGGCGCCCAAACGGAACACCAGCCTTTCGCGCTGACGACTTTCCCGGGGAAAATCTGGCAAGGCCGCCATTCCTGGCCGTCTTCACCCTGGACCAGGGCGCAGTTGCTGCAATGCTGCTCGGATGCTGGGTTGGCCCTTGCCGACGCGTCGACGGTGCTGGCGTCGTGTGTGTATTTCATGGCCTGAGCCATTGAATCGCTTTCTTCAACTTTCGGCATGTCCTGGGCTTGTGCTTCCTGGCCCGGACGTAGCATGCAACCTGCTGCTGCAACCGCAGAGAGCTGAATGAATTGACGTCTTGCAATCTTGCTCAAGGGAATCTCCTCAAAATGTCTTCAAAATTTTCTGATCTGAACCAACGTTCGTGCGTCGCGTATCTTAATCGAAATCGCACCGCTCGCGTAACCGTTTTCTTGCCCGGTCGTTGTTGCGAATGGTTCGCATTTCCATTAGAAGTCAACAAGATACAGATTTCGGCGAACAACAGAATGATACCCGATGAACCTGAACGGCAGCCAAACGAAGGTGGCACGCCGCTCCTGATGTCGCTATCGAAGCGCATTTGGTACCGCCAAACAGCCGGCAAAATGTGAACACAATCACATTCACGTGTTCCAATGATTTTCCGGCCGAGCCACTGCGGCATAATTGACGCCAGATCTGGTCCAAACGGCAAAAACAAAGAATGACGAAACAGCGCCCGGTATTTCAAAGCATCGCGATCGGCATCCTGACGCTTTGGTATTGCAACAATGTATCAGCGCAGGCGGCGACACATTTCTACACGATTACCGTCGATTACACGCTAAGCCGCCTGTCTGTCGAGGCGCGGTTCGCCTATCCGATCAAGAGCGTCACGGCGCGTTCGAGGAATGCCGGCAGGTATTTGCTGGACGTCAGGGAATGCGGTGACGATGCCAACATCCGAATGCGAAATCGGCGCATGATGTTGCCCGACAACGGTATCGAGTGCCTTAATTACACGGTCGACCTGGAACGCGCGGCGAAAGAATACCGTTACGCAAAAGACCTGGCCCCGCAGAACATTGTCGTATCACCCTCATTCTGGCTGTGGCGTCCCGAGCTGCATAACGAAACAAAAATCCAGGCTAAGTTTCAACTGCCCGTCGGCGTCAAGGTGTCGGTGCCATGGCTGCAGATCGATGAAACAGGAAACGAATACCTGCTGGGCCCGTCACCGGAAAATGCAAGCTCGCCAGCAGTGTTCGGGCGCTTCGACTACCGGGAAATCGAAGTACCGGGAGCGACGCTGCGCGTAAGCCTGGTCGCGGGCAGGAAAGCGATGAACAATGAGGCAGTGGCCGACTGGGTCAAGGTGACGGCTACCGATGTCAGTCTTGCGTACGGACGCTTTCCCAATCCTTCACCACAGGTGGTCGTTGTGCCGGTTACCGACGGCTCGAGCGCCGTTCCTTTCGGACAGGTCATTCGCGATGGCGGGGAAACGGTGGAATTGACCGTCGATCCCGATCAGCCGGTTGATGCTTACTTTTCCGACTGGAAAGCCACCCATGAATTCAGCCACCTGATGTTGCCGTATATAACGCGCGATCAGCGCTGGATATCAGAGGGCTTTGCACAGTACTACCAGAACGTGCTGCAGACCCGGTCGGGTGCCTATGACGAGACCTATGCGTGGCAGAAAATCTACGATGGTCTTGAGCGTGGCAGGCTGGCGCAACCGGAGCTTTCCCCCAACGGAGCCGCCGCTGACGCAGACGGACCCGGTAGCATGAAGGTCTACTGGAGCGGCGCAGCGATTGCATTGATGGCCGATGTGGAGCTGCGAGAGCGCTCCGGCGGGCAAGAGGGACTCAATGACGTGCTGGGTCGTTTTCAGGACTGCTGCCTGCCGTCGCGGGAAGTCTGGACGGGCCCTGAATTTTTCACACAGCTCGACACGTTGATCAAGACCCCGCTGTTCATGCCACTGTACAAGCGATATGCCGACACCGCCGGGTTTCCTGACACCAGCGACCTGCTGACCCGACTAGGCATAGTCGTTTCAGACGGCGAGGTCAGCCTGAAGCGCCATGCAGAACTGAAAACAATACGGGACTCGATCACCGAGGCCGACAGCATGGCGGCACACTGGCGAAGCGCCCACTTCTCAAACTGACCCCACCCTTACCGGCACGATATACTGGCTGACCGATTTACAGACGGTACCACCATGACCGGTAGTAGCCAGGCCATTGAAATCAACAAAATTGACGGCGCCCGGAGCGAGAGCAGGAGCGACAGCGTCGCCGTCGAGGAGCCGCTGGAAATCCAGCTTACCGCGGCGACCGCCGACAGCTCCGCCGCAAAGTCTGTGTCCATTACGATGCGGACTCCGGGAGATGACCACGAGCTGGCGCTAGGTTTCCTCTTCACCGAAGGCATCATCAGCTCCAGAGACCAGGTGCTGTCCGTCCAGCACAGTGGTGAGGCCGATCCGCAATCCGGACTGAAGAATATCATTCGGGTGGAAGTCGACCCTTCGGTTGACCTGCAACTGGACCGCCTGCAACGACATTTCTACACGACGTCGAGTTGCGGTGTCTGCGGCAAGGCCTCGCTCGACGCTTTGCGTATCACCGGGCAAAGCTCGCTGGCCGCGCAGCAGACCGTATTTAGCGCGGACACCCTGACACGCATTCCCGCCATCGTTCGCAGGCAACAGCGGCTGTTCGCCGAGACCGGCGGACTGCATGCGGCAGCTGTATTCGGTCCGGATGGTGAAATCGTGATCGTTAAAGAGGATGTCGGACGGCATAATGCGACCGACAAGGTGATCGGGGCCCTATTCTCCGCCGGACGGCTGCCAGCTCATGACCTGGCATTGCTGGTTTCGGGTCGCGCCAGTTTCGAACTGATGCAGAAGGCGCTCGTTGCCGGCATTCCGTTGCTGGCAGCGGTGGGCGCCCCGTCAAGCCTCGCGGTGCGAACGGCCAGGGAGTTCGACATGACGCTGATCGGTTTTTTGCGTGACGGTACATTCAACATTTATGCCGGCCCGGAACGGGTTAGCCTGGGAGCTTCGTAACAATGGCGAAGAAACACGACGCTGCAATTGCAACTGAAATTATTAACCAGTTCGGGGCAAAGTCCGAGATGCTGGTGCAAGTGCTGCACGCTTTCGTACAGCGCTATGGATACATCAGCGAAGACGCGATTCGACAGATTGCACTTGAGCTCAACCTGTCGCGCGCGGATGTGCATGGCGTTGTGAGTTTTTACCATGACTTTAGAACGACCGAGCCAGGGCAACATATCGTCAAGATCTGCCAGGCAGAATCCTGCCAGGCGATGGGAAGTCGCGAGCTGACCGCACACGCGGAGAGCAAACTGGGCATCGCAATGCACGGCACCACCGACGACGGGCAGATCAGTCTCGAACCGGTTTATTGCCTGGGCAATTGCGCCTGCTCCCCGGCCATCATGATCGATGAAAAAGTCTATGGACGTGTAAATAAAGATCAACTCGACAATCTCATCCAGGACTGCGGAGCAAATCGATGAGCCGCTCTGTCACCGTATTTGTCCCGCGCGAAACCGCAGCCATTTCCCTGGGTGCGCATGAAGTTGCGGAGAAGATCGCAGCACACGAAAACGTCAATGTGATTCGAAATGGATCCTGGGGTTTGAGCTGGCTCGAGCCGCTGGTCGAAGTTGACGTTGACGGACAGCGCATTGCCTATGGACCGGTGTCAGCCGCAGACGTCGATGGACTTTTCGCCGCCGGCTTTCTCGAGGGCGGAGAACATGCGCTAAGGCTCGGGCCGGTCGGAGATATCCCCTACCTCAAAAAGCAGGAGCGCTGGACATTCAGGCGCTGCGGACTGATCAACCCTCTATCCGTCGACGATTATCGCGCCCATGGCGGGTTCAACGGGCTGGAGAAGGCACTGCAGGCGGGCCCGGGACATGTGCTCGAACAGGTGAAGGCCTCGGGACTGCGTGGCCGCGGTGGCGCCGGTTTCCCGACCGGGATCAAGTGGCAGACGGTTGCCGATGCAACGGGTGAACAGAAATACATTACGTGTAATGCGGATGAGGGCGATAGCGGCACGTTCTCCGATCGCATACTGATGGAGAGCGATCCCCTCACCCTGATAGAAGGCATGATCATCGCCGGATTCGCGGTCGGCGCCGACAAGGGTTACATCTATCTGCGCTCGGAATACCCGCTTGCACGCCGCATACTCGCCAAGGCGCTGGACGCCGCCCGGGATTCGGGCTGGCTTGGCGAAGATATTGCCGGCAGCGGCTTCAGTTTCGAAATTGATGTACATCTCGGCGCAGGCTCCTATGTTTGCGGTGAAGAAACCGCGATGCTCGAGAGCCTCGAGGGCAAAGCCGGATTGATTCGTTACAAACCACCATTGCCTGCGATTGAAGGCCTGTTCGGCAAACCAACCGTCGTCAACAATGTGGTGACGCTCGGTTCGGTTCCAGACATCATCGCTCTCGGCGGCGACGCCTACGCGAATCTGGGTGTCGGCAGGTCGAAGGGTACGCTCGCCTTCCAGCTTGCCGGCAACGTCAAACAAGGCGGCCTGGTCGAAAAAGCATTCGGTTTGACACTGAGAGAGCTCATACAGGAATTCGGCCACGGAACCGCGAGTGGACGAAAAATCAGGGCAGTGCAGATCGGCGGGCCGCTTGGTGCCTATTTCGCCGACGAGCATCTGGATACGCCGCTGGATTACGAGGCATTTGCCAGTGTCGGCGGCATGATCGGCCATGGCGGTGTCGTCATTTTCGACGACACGGTGGACATGGCCGTCCAGGCGCGTTTTGCGATGGAATTCTGTGCCATCGAGTCCTGTGGAAAATGCACGCCCTGCCGAATTGGCTCGGTACGTGGCGTCGAGGTCATCGATCGAATTCTTGCTAACGAAGACCGCGAGAAAAATCTCAACTTACTCAATGAGTTATGTGACACCATGATTGACGGCTCTTTATGTGCAATGGGCGGAATGACGCCGTTCCCGGTCAGGAGTGCGGTAAAGTACTTCCCGGAGGACTTCAAGCGATGAATCCAACACGCGAATCAGATCTGGGAACGCCGGCGAGCCGACGAGAAGAAGTCGTCCGCATAGAGATTGACGGGATGCCGACAACCGTTAAGGCCGGCAGCACAATCATGCGGGCCGCACGCGAATCCGGAGTCGATGTCCCGAAACTCTGCGCAACCGACAATCTCAAGCCGTTCGGTTCCTGTCGTCTTTGCCTTGTCGAAATCGAAGGACGAAAGGGTTATCCGGCGTCGTGTACGACACCGGTCGAAGAAGGCATGAAGATTCGCACGCAGACCGCGGCACTCGCGAAGCTGCGTCGCAATGTGATGGAACTTTATATTTCAGATCATCCGCTCGACTGCCTTACCTGTTCCGCTAATGGAGACTGCGAATTGCAGGACATGGCGGGCGCGGTGGGCCTGCGGGATGTCCGCTATGGATTCGACGGCGATAATCATCTCGGCGCCGAAATCGACAACAGCAATCCTTATTTCTCTTTCGACCCGTCCAAATGCATCGTCTGCTCTCGCTGTGTTCGCGCCTGCGACGAGGTGCAGGGAACATTCGCGCTGACGATCGAAGGGCGCGGTTTCGAAAGCAAGGTTTCCGCCAGCATGAGTGAATCATTCATCGATTCCGAGTGCGTGTCCTGCGGCGCCTGCGTACAGGCTTGTCCGACAGCTACATTGATGGAGAAATCAATCGTCGACAACGGCCAACCCGATCACAGCGTCTCCACGACCTGCGCCTATTGCGGCGTCGGCTGTTCGTTCAGGGCGGACATGAAGGGAGACCAGGTGGTTCGCATGACACCATCCAAGGACGGTGGGGCAAACCAGGGGCATAGTTGCGTCAAAGGGCGGTTCGCCTGGGGCTATGCGTCGCACAGGGAGCGCGTGCTCGACCCGATGATTCGCGAATCGAC
>JAHEFD010000145.1 GCA_024640345.1 Woeseiaceae bacterium | reverse complement strand
TCAAAAGCAGCCGGTCAGCAAGTTGGAAATTCTACTACTTGAGCGGCCGGTGTTGGAGGTAAAGCGGACACCCACCACTCAACTCCAGTGACTGCTTTCGGGGAAAAAGCAGACATTCAAGAATACGGACTATTGCGCAATTCAATCCGACCTGGTCGGTTGGCGTTGGAGCTCTGGACCGACATCTGGCCGCGTTACCCCTTCTGGCTGGGATTGCCTGCACTGTGCCCGCATAAGAAAAAGCGCCTCACGGTGGAGGCGCTAAGTCTTTGATTTAATGGTGCCGGCACCAAGAGTCGAACTCGGGACCTACTGATTACAAATCAGTTGCTCTACCAACTGAGCTATGCCGGCTACGTATTTTGGGGGACGCATTATTGGCGTTTGTTGCCCTTCAGGCAAGAGCCTGCACTAAATAATGTGACGAACTAGTCCGATCTCGGGCAGGTGGCGCGATCGCGCAGAAGGACATTTTCCTCGCCATATTTCTCGATCATTGCGCCGGCGCCCTTCCCGGGCGGCAGGCCAATATCGACAAAGAAAACCGTCGTTTCGCGCATTCGTGGCGTGATATCGGCCGGCAGATCAAGGGATTTTGCCTGTAATTCGACCCGTTCGGCCCGGCTCTTTTCGCCGAACAATCCAAGGGATATCTTCAATCCGTCTTCATCGGTGGGTACGAGATAAGCGTCGCCCAGACCACCGATCCGAAGCTGTTCAAGGATAGCGTTGCCGGCTTCCCGGTCAGGAATGTTTCGGATTTGCACCCAGTGCCCGACAAAAACCTGTCCCTGGGTCGTTCTGACGCTGGCGCGCATCCCCGCACCCTCGTACTCGGCAAGGGCACCGTCTGCCTCCGCATTTGTCTTGAAGGGGCCGATTGTCACGCACGATCGGCCGACAACCGCGGCGAGATCGGAAGGTTTGCCGGAACCCAGCACCGCCCCAACACTGGCCGCCGCTTCGGCCACGGTTGACCGGGACACCGTCAGAGCCGGACCGAGTTCTGATTCGTTGACAACGACGATACCCGATTCTCTGGGTTCCGGAACGAACTGTCCCCACAGGTAATAAAGGACATTCGCAAGCACCAGGAGCATAAGGAGGTTTTTCATGACTGTTTCATCATTATCGACTTTGCAACATGAACGCCAGACCCTGCAGTACAAGATTTGGGCGGTGAAGAACTTTGCCATCAAGCTGCTTTAGGATGCGTGAGGCGCCCCCGCCGGTCAAGATGATTCCGGGTCGGTAACCCTCGGACCGCATGATTCTGACGGACCTTTCGATGGCGCCGCAGATTGCATTCAGCGCTCCGGTTTGAACTGCACGCTCTGTATTGTTTGCAAATAATGCCATTCCGCTAACGTCTTTGGCTGGCCGCAGTCGAAGCTCACTGATACCGCTGGTATTATTTTTCAACGCCTCTGCCATCAGATGCAGTCCGGGGATGATTTGGCCACCCAGATGTTGCCCATGCCGGTCGAGCACATCGATAGTCACTGCCGTGCCGGCGTCGACGATACATAGCGCGGATTTCAACTCGGCGCGCGCTCCGACCATCGCGGCCCAGCGATCCACGCCCATGGTCCTCGGTTGCCGATAACTGTTACGAACACCGAATGCAGATTTTTCAGAACGAGCAAATCGAACATCGGCGTCGCAATGGATACCAAGCACACCGGCCAGCTTTGCGGCAAAACCCGGGCCCGCAACATTGCTCACAAGCACAGTCTCGACGTCGCGCGGCAGCCGGGAAACCAGCACGCTGAATCCGGATTCCTGCAGCGCTTGCTGGCGAATGCTGCCGGTGCGCACTATCCGGCCCCGGTCAAGCGTGCCCCATTTGATTCTCGCATTGCCGACGTCCAGCAGCAGCGCACGGCCCGATGTCACATGCCCCTCCGGGTTCCGTTTGTTCGGCCGATCGACGGGTGACTGAATCCAACGTTACCGGATGTAACCCGCTGACGCCCTGTTCCCGTTTGCACGACGAGAGCACCGTCAGAATCGATACCCTGGCAAATACCGGCTACAGGATCACCGGATCCGTCAACGACAATTCTTTGACCTCGAAGCCAGTCAAACCTTTCCCACGCCCGCTCGAATCGGCCAAAACCGTCTGCTTCAAATTCTGTCAGCGTCCTGAAAACACCTTCAATCAGCGCCGTTGAAACCGTACTTCGCGACGGCATTCCATTCATGCAATCGGCCAGGGATGTTGCGTGCCCCACCGTTGTGGCAATCGCCTCAGAATCCGGAATGCTTCGCAGGTCATAATTTATTCCGATACCGATCACGGCCGTCAGTTCACCGTCGCGAGCCGGCGAACGAACCTCTGTCAGTATTCCACCGAGCTTGCCATCCCTGACAATCAGGTCGTTCGGCCATTTGAGGCCGATGCCCCTGGCACCCAGCTTTTCAAGCGCCTCAATGACACCCACACCAATTGCCAGCGTCAGGCAGGGCAGCGATTCCGGCGACGACGCAAAAGTATAAGACAACGACAGGCACACGCCCGTCGACCGGGGAGAATGCCATCGATTTTCCTGTCGCCCGCGACCGGCCGTCTGGTGCTCTGCGAGGGCGACACGATAACGCCCCGGCGGCGGCGGCGGTTGCTGCATTAAATAACTGTTCGTCGACTCGATTTCGGAAAACACCTCCAGGGAATCGAGCTGATCACGGGTTGGCCCGGTGATCGGCGCCCGAATGCTATCGGCATTCAGCTGGCTGATCATGACGGATTTCGATGAAAAATCATCGCGCGCGTCACCTTCGTCTCAGTGCCAGCCTTCATCCGCTGAAGGTTGGATCGATGACTGAAAACGAGGTACATCGCCATGACGCTGCAATAGATAAATACAGGCTGCTCATCGGGCAAGCGAACCAGGGCGAGCGCAACCGGTGCAGTGAACCCGGCCAACATTGTCGAGAGGCCGACATATCCCGTCAGCACCAGTACCAGGATCCATGCCACCAGTACCGGAAGCAATAAATAAGGCGCGAGAACAGTCAACGTGCCGATGAGCGTTGCCGCACCCTTGCCGCCACGAAACTGGTGCCACACAGGCCATACATGCCCGATCACCGCTGCAGCCGCACAGCAAAGCTGCAACCACTCGCGCGATACATCAGGACTTTCACCCACGAAAGGTACATCGATGCCGGGCACGATGGCGGTAGCAATGACGCCTTTGCCAACGTCGATCAGCATTACGCCAATCGCAAAAGCGGCTCCCTGCGTTCGCAACGCATTGGTGCCGCCCGCGTTGCCACTGCCCATCGTCCGGATATCGACGCCGCCGCGAATCCTGCCTACAGCCAGGGACCCCATGATGGAGCCCAGGAAATAGCTTAGGAGAAACTTGATCGCAAGTTCGAGCATGTGGCGCGGTCCGTGCTTTGTTTGTCGTCGGCCGGCATTGTAGCATCAGGTAAATTATTTCAACGAGCAGCCAGCCCATGCGCGACGAACCTATCCCGATATTGTTGAACCCGGCCGCAGGTCGTGGTCGCGCGGCGCAGCATGCCGAATCCATCGTTGACATACTGGAATCGTCCGGCATTCGAAGCGAGCTTAAACTGAGCACCACCGTTGGTGATCTCGAGCAACTCGCCAGTGAGTACGCCGCGGCTGGCGCCAGCGGGATAATCATTGCCGGCGGTGACGGGAGCGTGCACGAAGCGGTCAACGGAATACTGAAGGTGGGCGGCAGGACAGCGTTCGGCCTCATCCCCATCGGGACGGGCAACGATTTCGCGAAGGCATCGAATACGCCTCTCGACTGGAAAGCTGCCACATCGGCGTTGGGTAAGAGACTTCACGACGGGATACCGGCGCGCATTGCAGATGCCGGTCGAATCAACGATCGCTTCTTTGCAAACGGAGTCGGTATCGGTTTCGATGCAAAGATCAACCGAATCGCCAGGAAGTACGATTGGCCCATCGGTGACCTCATCTACCTGATCGCGGTCTTCGAGGGACTATGGGATGGTGTCATTACTCCAAACGTTGAAATGACCTTTGATGACGGCCACCACAGCGGTCCGATTACGCTCGCCAATGTGAGCAACGGGCCGTGGGTTGGCGGTATGTTTCATATCGCGCCAATGGCAAGAATTGATGATGGCCATCTCGACCTGGTGTTCGCAAAACCGGTAACGCGCTCAAGGGTCCTTGCCTTGCTTCCCAAGCTCATCAAGGGAACACACATTGGTGAGGCTGACATCAGCGCAAAGGCGATTCGACAATTCCGACTGATCGCAGATGAACCGGTTCCCTGCCACGTGGACGGAGAGACCCAGCCATTACAGACTGATTTCGAGATCGAAATCCTGCCGCAGTCGTTATTGCTGCTTTGAGTCCGTATCAGGTCTGATTGAGCCAGCTATCGTGTGCTTTCCCGGTTGCAAGCCCGGCATCCGAATCGCGCACGAGGTAGCAGGTATCTTCAGGCGCAGATGCAAGAGTCACACTGTGTCGCATCAGGTTGTGGTCGCGGAAAACAGTGATGGAGACTTCATCGCCCGGGTGATGATCCCGCAAGCGGCTGTCGAGATTGTCCGTCGTCAGCCGTAAACCATCAATCGCTACAGCCTCATCTCCGGGCGCAATCCCCGCATCTTCGGCAGGACTGCCGGCGTGGACCAGGGTAAAACTGTGCACAGCACCCTGCTTCGTCAATGTGGCGCCCAGCCACGGCGGCGGACTGTTCTCTTTCTCTGCCGGCTTGCCTCCCATATCCTTGCTGTCGGCCGCTTGACGGAAACGCAATTCGATCCCGACCGTTTTCAGCAATCCTTGCAAAGGCAAATCGCCCGTACCCCTGACAAATCGATCGAAAAAGTCGACGAGTTCCAGGCCGGTCACTGAACGAGCGATGGATTCCAGGCCTCGCTCCGGCAAGCCTTCCCCGGTTTCGCCGTGCCGGGCCCAGCATTCCTTCATCACATCATCCAGCGAGTACGCACCATCGGACTCCTTGCGGATGGTGAGATCTAATGCCAGTGCGATCAGCGATCCTTTCGAGTAATAACTGATGATGGAATTAGTCGAGCCTGCGTCCTGTTTATAGAAACGCGTCCACGCGTCGAAGCTGGACTCCTCTACAGTCTGTCGCAGTCTTCCGCGCGTTCGTTCGACCCGCGTTATCGTTTTCGCCAGGAGCTCCAGGTAACTCTTTTCCGTTATCAAACCGGAACGAAGCAGGAACAAATCATCGTAATAGGAAGTAATACCTTCGAATACCCACATGAGGCCTGTGTAGGTTTCGGCATCGAGCGTATAAGGCGTAAAGCGCTCGGGCTTTATTCGCTTGATGTTCCAGAGATGGAAATACTCATGACTGCAGAGGCCAAGAAACTTTCTGTAGTCGTCACTTACCGCGCTTTCGCCGCGCCGGGGCAGGTCTTTTCGACTGCACATCAGGCTTGACGACCAACGATGCTCCAGTCCGCCATAGCCATTTTCTCTTACGGTCAGCAGGAACAAATATCGATCAAGATT
>JAHEFD010000144.1:2212-5593 GCA_024640345.1 Woeseiaceae bacterium | reverse complement strand
AACTGAAACTCGTTGGCGGCAACAACAGCGGAGATGGAGCTGCTTTAGTCGACGCGCTTGGGCAAGGAGCGGTCGCAGGTGATGGCAGGATTCGATTCGATGCGCTGACACACTGGACGTCTCCGACAGCGCTGCCGCCGCCCGATACTGATGCCGGTGAAGTCGCTGGCCGTGATGGTCGATCGGTTGCGCGTGGCGGTGTCGGTCAGAAGATTCCCGGCTTCCTCACTGGAAGTCCGCAACTGGCCAATGGACTGGGAGGGCGAACGGTCTATTACGACAAAACCTCATTCCTTCTCGATGAACTCAACGTCGATGCGACCACAGCGACGCTCCTCATGAACGATTTTGGTGCTGCTTCGGTGTCGGAGTCTGGCGAGCTCATCGCATTCTCACGCGGCGTGGACGTCGACGACCTGGATCGCGATGGTACAACGAGCGAGGCTCGGGAATGGATTTTCGGTGACGCCCTTCATTCACGCCCGATGCCGCTTAACTACGGGGCGCTCAGCGGTTATGGGCCGGGTAACCCGGCGATATTCCTGGCTGTTGCCTCGAACGACGGCATGCTGCGGATGATCCGAAATACCACGACCGGTGGCGCCGACAGTGGTGAAGAAGTCTGGGCTTTTATGCCGCGCGCATCCATGCCGGCGCAAAAGACCTTGCGGACCAACGCGTTGGGTGTCAAGCATCCGTACACGTTCGACGGCGCGCCGGTCGCGTATATACAGGACAGAAACCTCGATGGCACGATCGACTCGGGAGCGGGCGACAGGGTCTACCTGTTTACGGGTATGCGTAGAGGTGGCAAGGCCTATTACGCTATGGATGTAACCAATCCGGAAGTGCCCAAGCTCATGTGGAGAATCGAGGACTCCGGCGATTTCTCTGAACTCGGTTACACGTTCTCCAATCCCCGCGTCGGGATGGTTGATGCAGGTTCCGGTGCGATACCGGTCGTCATGTTCGCCGGTGGTTATGACATGAACAAGGACGACCGTAGCGGGGTCGGCACGAACGATTCTGAAGGCAATGCAATCTACGTCGTTAATGCGGAAACCGGCAGTCTGATCTGGAAGGCGAGGCGAGGTTCCGGCGGTTCGTCGGGCAATGTGTTCGAACATCCGGCGCTGACAGACAGCATCCCGTCGACGCTTACTGTCGCGGATACGGACGGCGACGGACTGACCGACAGAATTCTTGTGGGTGATACCGGTGGCAATGTGTGGCGGGCCGACCTCAAAGGCAGCAGCACCGGCGACTGGAAGCTCACGTTGCTGGCATCCCTGGGAAGGCATGCGAGTGGCTTGTCGGGCAAAGTGAATGACAGGCGATTCTTTCATCGCCCCGACCTGGTTCAGTCCAGCGATGCCAACGGCAATTTCGATGCTGTCCTGATCGGGTCCGGAGACAGGGCAGATCCGCTCGATGCCGGTGGCAGCACCGCGAATTTCTTTTACATGATCAAGGATCGTGCCACAGCAATTGGCGGTGGCAGCGACACCGGCCTGGAACACTCAAGCCTGACGGATGTCACGAGTAACTGTATCCAGGAGAGTGGTTGTAGCGCGAATCTTTCCAACGGCTGGCGCCTGGGAATGGAGCCCAATGGAGAGAAGATCCTCGCGACGCCGCTAACAATGTCGGGCAGCGTTTTCTTTACAAGCTACCTTCCGCAAGGCGGCAGCTCTGCTTCGGCATGCTCGCCGTCCGAGGGCATGGGACGTTTGTATGCGGTCTCGCTGCAAGACGCGTCATCGGTGATCAACTACGATTCGACAGATGACATGCCGACCGCTGACGACCCTGAGGGCGACGACCCGACATCGCGCGCAGATCGAAGTGTCGATCTGAATTCGGCGGGTATCCCGGCCGAGGTAGTATCAATTCCGCCGAACAAGATATTGCGGCCCGATTTGCAGATTGACACGATTGATGTTGCGACGCGGTGGAGAACCTACTGGTACATGCAGGAAGACAGCGATCTTTAGGCGCTTCATTCATGCTGGAAATCAAACACACACAAAAAGAAGGACGAAGTATGGCTGTTTTCCCGACCCGCAAGCGACAAAGGGGCGTGACGCTTCTTGAGCTGATGATCGTTGTCGTGATAATCGCGGTGATTTCAGCATTTGCCTATCCGTCATACACGCAATTCGTCGTCAGGGCGAAGCGTACAGCGGGTACCTCGATGCTGCTGCAGATCGCGGATCGCCAGCAGCAATTCTTTATGGATAACAAGCGGTATGCGGCGGATCTGACACGTCTCGGCTACGCCGGTGCCACGGTGATGATTGACGAAGATGGTGCCGTAGTCGCCGATGGTTCCGGAGACCGTATTTATAACATCGCTATCTCTGCGGTTGCGGCGACGACCTATACGCTTACGGCTACACCGCAACTGGTGCAGGCAAGCAAAGACTCCAAGTGCGGAAACCTTACGCTTTCCGAGGCTGGTGTTAAGGGATACAGCGGATCCGGCGGGGAGTGCTGGTAGAGGCTTACCGGCTATCAGGCAGCAAGCGCTTTAATCATCTTGTTCAGGCGGCTCTTATGACGGGCAGCCTTGTTCTTGTTGACGATACCTTTGTTAATCATCGAATCAATAACAGGTACAGCGACTTTATAGGCCGCGGCAGCCGCGTCCTTGTCACCTTTCTGAACGGCGGCGATGACCGCTTTGATGCTGGAACGCATCTTTGAGCGCTGGCCCATTTTCAGAAGTCGGGTTTTGTCTGCCTGTCGGGCTCGTTTCTGAGCTGATTTAATATTTGCCACTGTATCAATTCCATTATTGTCCGGATCAGAAATTAAGCACCTGCGAAGGCAAGCGGATCCAAAGAGCGGCGTATTATTCTCGTCCGTCAGGTGATTGTCAATGACCGGGGCCAGGTCGACCCCTTCCAGCGGTGATTTCAGGCTAAATCACTGATTTTTCGTCGCATTTCGGGCTAAACTAGGGCCACTCAGAAGCGCCTCCAGCGACCCCATGGCCCACGATCAACTACCAGGCAAATCCACTCAGGGAGGCTCAGAGCAGCCCTCAGCAAGCCATTTCGGTCGAAAACTGCTGAAGTCCACCTCAGTTGTCAGCTCGATGACGCTACTGTCCCGCATCCTGGGCCTGGTTCGTGATGTCGTGTTTGCTCGTATGTTCGGCGCGACGATCGTGATGGATGCCTTTATTGTCGCTAACCGCATTCCCAATATGCTGCGGCGGTTCTTTGCTGAAGGCGCGTTCTCGCAGGGTTTTGTTCCGGTCATGGCCCGTTATCGGGAAAATGGTGACCAGTCGGATGCTCGAGAGTTTATCGATGCAATAGCAGGGACGCTCGGCCTGGTCCTCTTCGTCGTGACTTTGATCGGTGTGATCACGGC
>JAHEFD010000144.1:0-2112 GCA_024640345.1 Woeseiaceae bacterium | reverse complement strand
CGGCATTTACGCCGGTTATCCTTAACGTTGTATTGATCGCCAGCGCGATGTGGCTCGCCCCGATGACTGCCGAACCCGGTATGGCGCTTGCCTACGGGGT
Organism: Woeseiaceae bacterium; assembly: GCA_024640345.1. Lineage (GTDB taxonomy): Bacteria > Pseudomonadota > Gammaproteobacteria > Steroidobacterales > Woeseiaceae > SZUA-117. The sequence continues at coordinate 2,012 of JAHEFD010000144.1, read as the reverse complement.
TTTCATAGCCGGCGCCGTGCAACTCGCTTTCCAGTTGCCGTTCCTGGCGAAGATCCATGCAGTTCCGCGACCAAGCTGGCGGCCGGCGCATGACGGCGTCAGGCGGGTTGGCAAACTGATGTTGCCAGCAATATTTGGCTCATCCGTTGCCCAGGTGAATGTCCTTCTCGGTGGCATTATCGCCTCGATGCTCGGGGTCGGAAAAGTGAGTCTGCTCTATTATTCCGATCGGCTCATGGAGTTTCCGCTGGGATTATTCGGCATTGCGCTGGCGACGGTAACCCTGCCATACCTGTCCCGCCAGGCTGCGACCGACTCAATGCGGGCGTTTTCAGACACGATTGACTGGTCAATGAAGCTGACCGTCCTTATCGCCGCACCGGCGGCTATCGGACTGATCATTCTTGCAGAGCCTCTCATGGCGACCATTTTTTACGGTGGCGTTTTTACCGAATCCGATGTCCGGTTGGCGGGACTGAGCTTGCAGGCTTTCGCATTCGGCCTGGTCGGCTTTTCTTTCGTCAAGATTCTTGCGCCGGCTTATTTTGCAAGGGAAGACACGAAGACGCCGGTCAGGATTGGATTAATCGCCCTTGGTGTGAACCTGGTGCTGAGTGTGGCGCTGGCCTACGCATTGACCCGGATCGAATACGAAGGGACCCACGCGGGACTGGCACTGGCGACATCGGTCGCCGCGATACTGAACGCCTGGTTGCTACATCGCGGCCTGGTCGCCGATGGCGTTATCGAGCACCCGGATGGATGGGCAATATTCCTGGTCCGCGTGGCGATTGCTGTCGTGGTCATGGTGGTTTCGCTCGAATACCTGAACCGGCCACTCGACTGGTGGCTTCCGGCAAGTACCTGGGAGCGGGCAACCTGGCTCCTGGTGATCGTCACCGCGGCCGCTGTCGCCTATTTTGCGACGCTATACATCGCCGGTATACGATTCCGGCAGCTTCGACATCGATCGGGATAAGGTGATTTCGTTCCCAGCTGGGTACAATAAGCGGCCCGTTTTCTGACCGAAACCATGTATCTCTCCAGAAGCGCCAGACACTTTCCATTTGATCGCGTTGCCAAGGGCAGCGTCGCAACGATCGGATCTTTCGACGGATTTCACCTGGGTCACCAGGCGTTGCTTGGTCATGTGCTCGAGGAGGCAAAGATAAGGGGCCTACCGGCGATACTCATGAGCTTTGAGCCGACTCCCAAGGAATTTTTCCTGGCCGATAAGCCGCCGGCGCGACTGATGAGATTCAGGGAGAAATTCGACGCCATGTCGGCCGCGGGCGTTGATATTTTCTTTTGCCCACGCTTCAACAATGAAATGAAGCGCATTTCTGCCTCGACATTCATTCGGCAGATACTTGTTCATGCACTGAACGTCCGGCACCTCGTCGTTGGCGACGATTTTCGCTTTGCGCAGGACAGGGAAGGGCATCTCGACATGCTGGCGAGGGCTGGTCGGTCACTTGGGTTTAGCGTGGAGCAAATGCCGAGCGTGATTTTGGACGGCGTAAGAATCAGCAGCTCCGCAATTCGTGATGCATTGTGGCGTGGTGATCTCGATCTTGCCACGCACTACCTGGGTCGGCACTACAGGATGTCCGGGCATGTTAAATATGGCCAGCGCGTGGGCAGGAAACTCGGATACCCAACGGCGAATGTTAACCTGGATCGTAAACAGAGCGCGGTCATGGGGATATTTGCCGTACGTGCATCCGGAAAAGACTGGGGTCCGCTGGATGCCGTTGCGAGCGTTGGCACCCGGCCGACGTTTGACGGCGTGAAACCGCTGCTTGAAGTGCATATTTTCGATTTCGATAGGGATATCTACGGCGAATATATCCACGTTGATTTCATTGCCAGGCTGAGGAGCGAGGAAAAATTCTCCGAAGTTGATATGCTCATCAAACAGATGAACAAGGATGCCGAATCGGCCAGGAAAATCCTGGCCCGAACGGCTCGCTAACTTACATCGAACCAGGAAGAGTCATTGAACGAAGAAA
>JAHEFD010000060.1:16202-20271 GCA_024640345.1 Woeseiaceae bacterium | reverse complement strand
GGGCTCACCATGGGTGCTCCGGGCGTTTACCAGGTCTCGGGCATTGCGTGGACAGGTGCCGGGAAGATCAAGCGCGTGGAGGTTTCGACAGACGGTGGTAACAGCTGGGCAGATGCCGCGCTGGATGAGCACGTAATGGCAAAATGCCTGACGCGATTTCGCTCGGCCTGGCGCTGGGACGGCAGTCCGTCGATCATTCTTAGCCGGGCGACGGATGAGACCGGCAGCGTTCAACCCACCAGGGACACAGTCCTGAGCGGTCGCTCATCGGCAGCGTTTTATCATTACAACGGAATTCAGGCCTGGAAAGTTGCCGATGACGGGGAGGTGACGAATGTCTACGTTTAAGCCTTGTGCAATCGTCTGGCTCTATTTGTTATCGGGCAGTTTGCTCGCGGAGGAATTGCCGGCTCTTGGCGAGACTGTCACTGCAGACGAACTGGCCGCAATCGACTACGCGATTTTGCCGAACGGCGACGGATTACCGGATGGAGCGGGGACCGCTGCTGATGGCGCCGTGGTTTACCGGACCTATTGCTTTGCCTGTCATGGAGAGGCGGGTACCGGTGGCAGTAACGACGCGCTCGCCGGCGGTCACGGTTCTCTGAACAGCGACCGCCCGCAAAAGACGATCGGCAGCTTCTGGCCGTACGCGACCACGGTCTTCGACTACGTGCGACGTGCAATGCCACTCCAGTCGCCCGGAATACTTTCCAATGACGAACTCTACGCGGTGACTGCTTATCTTCTGTTCATAAACGACATTGTTGACGAAAATCAGGAAATCAATGCGAAAACCCTGCCTGGCGTGAAAATGCCGAACCGCGATAATTTTGTGTGGGATTACCCTAAAGGAGACTGAACAGGGCATGTAATGTGTTGTTTTGAGAACTGTGACAAAGTTCTGAGGGGCGCGTAATTGCTACGATTTATCCGTATTTCGGGGCACTTACGGACCACAGGATGAAGTCAGAAGTCGTTATCACTGAGCATGAATTGCCAGGCGATGTTATCGCCGCAATTGAAGGCGGGCACAAAATAGAGGCCATCAAACTGTTGCGAGAAGCAACGGGTCTCGGCCTGGCCAATGCGAAAGTCCTTGTCGATCGGGCGTCACGTACCCACGGTCCGAAGAAACCGATTCCGAGTTTTGCGGACCAGCCCTCCAGCCTCGGCAGCCTCGTTAAATCGCTTGCGCTGGTGCTGCTTGGCGCCGCTGCCTGGTATTTCTACCAGGGCTAGCCAAAACACAACGCCTCAATTCCTGAAGTTTTTTAGTACCGAGCGCCTGTTGCGGCGTCGGGACACGTTGTGCGGTTGAACTTTGCGTCGCAATACGCGGTCGGAAAACTATGCGTATAATTCGCGAAAACGGGTTGGCCCGAACCTTGAGGTAATGAAATGACGCCAAGCGATCAACCGATGGACCATGTACCACCGAAATCCAAATCTGCTGATGGGACCGGGCGAAGCGATCTGGAAAAACATGTCACAGCGCGTACGACCTGGATTCGTTTGCTGTTCATGATCGTCATTGCTTTTCTGTGGGGCATTTCAAGAGTCGTCACTGCCGCTGTCGTAGTGATCCAGTTTTTCCACGTGCTTTTTTCCGGGGAAACAAATGATCAACTAAAGTCGTTTGGTCACTCTCTGGCGATCTATTCGTATGAAGTCACAGTTTATCTGACGTTCAATTCGGAGTTAAGGCCGTTCCCGTTCGACAGTACCTGGCCGACACAATTACCGCAGGCGGAGGATGTCAATTCTGACGACTTTTTGGACGACTCCGAGGAAGGAAGCTAAAGGATAGAATCCGTCACATCCTATCGTTGCCCGGCTTTGGTACAGACTGAACCCGGGCATTTTCATTTCCGGGCTACGGTGAATCAGCATTGGAACGAGATCTGCGTCGTACAAGGGGCTCCTGACCCGGTGATATAGTCCACAGCATGAACGCGGACCTTTTTGCCGACCACTGGGCACTTATTCTTGCTATCGTGCCAGCCGCCGTAGCGCTGATATTGGTGCTGAAGTCCCTGATGAGCCGAACCGCTGGCGGCCAGCTGCGTCGTGTGCTCGGCGAGTATCGAAAGGCAGAGAAAGCCATGGAGTTGTCCACGAAGCGCGTTGCAAAGGCCGTGCGGCGGGTTGAAAAAATGACGTCAAACTCAGGGACGGTCCGTCCGCGCCTGCTGCAGGAAGCAGGGGAAGCTGCAGAGGATGCCAGGGCGCTCGCGAAAATTGCCAGCGACAAGGCCCAGATCGCGGCAAATCATGTCCGGAAAGTCATTCATGAGGAATTTCCGCCCGCTAAGCAGAAGCGACTGAGGCAAAAATACCTGCCTCAGGATGAAGCGGATGGACGCCCCTACACCTTCTGAAAAGTAGGTATTTCTACGAATTCATATAGAACCTTGATCTACACGAGAATTTTCGGGTGAGAATCTCCAGGACAGGGTTATGGTTGATGTCATCATTACAGTTTGTGAAATCATGGGAACGGTCGCCGCCGCGGCTATCGCTGTAACGCTTTTGTTGATTGCGCTTGAGAAAGTTCGCGTCTAGCAAGGCGTATTTATAGCCAGCCGTCCCAACCAGGCCCGCGTACAACGCGTCCGGGGGTTGCGCCAGTGTGCTTTCCGTTATCGAGCACCTGTTCTCCATTGACGAAAACATGCAGTACCCCGGTTGCGTACTGGTGTGGCTCTTCGAAGGTTGCGTTGTCCGCAATTCGTTCGGGATCAAATACGACAACATCCGCGTAAGCGCCTTCCCGCAGCTCGCCTCGATTCAGGATGCCGATATTTGCCGCGGGCAGCGATGTCATGCGACGAATCGCCTCCTGCAGTGAAATGATTTCTTCCTCGCGTACATATTTCCCAAGAAGCCGGGCAAAATTTCCGTACGTCCTGGGATGCGGGCCGCGCTCCAGGAATACTCCCTCGGCTGCGGGCGCACCTGCGTCAGATCCGAAGCTGACCCACGGTTTCCTGATCTTGCGCCTGATGTTTTCCTCCGACATAAGAAAGTAGACCGCGTCAACCCGACTGTTATCTTCGACCACCAGGTCCATTGCTGTTTCCGCGGGATCGGTTTCCCGTTCATCCGCAACTTCCTGGAGTGTCTTGCCGGTGTATTTGCGGAGTGCTTCGTTGCGGAAACCAACGAGCAGAATATTTTCAGGGCCCGCCGCAATGTAGAAGTTTTCCCAGTCGCTGCCCGGCTGTTTCATTTCGGCAACCACGCGGGCGCGAATTGCCGGATCCTTGAGTCTTTCCACCCAGGCATCATGGCCACCTTCCTGGACCCAGAGCGGCATCGTTGCATTCAGGCCGGTCGACCCGGCGGTGTAGTTGTACATGTCGGCCGTGACAAATACACCTGCTCTGCGAGCGTCTTCGATCATGTCAAATACATTCGACAGTTTGTGCCAGTTGTCTTTGCCGGATGCTTTGAGGTGATATATTTCGGCAGGAGCGCCGGTGAGGCTCGCGATCTTTATCAGCTCCTGCACACCTTCTTCGAGCCGATTGCCCTCGGACCTGAGATGTGAAATGTACGCGCCATCATATTCGGCAGCAGCCCGAACCAGCGCCAGCAGTTCCTCCGTACTGGCAAAATTGGCAGGCGCATAAATGAGAGAGGACCCAACGCCCAGTGCACCTTCGCGCATGGCTTGTCTTACCAGGTCCGCCATTCGCGCGAGTTCCTCGTCCGTGGCCGGTCGGTTGTCGTACCCGACTTCGTGCACTCTTAAGGTTGTCGCACCCACGTACGAAGCGACGTTGGGAGAGATACCCCTGGCTTCGAGGAAATCAAGGTATTCGCCGAGCGTGGTCCACGTGATGTCGTACTTTATGCTGCCCTGGCGCTCAATCGCCTCAAGCTTCATCGATTCATTGAGCGGTCCCATCGAACTGCCTTCGCCCATTACCTCGAGTGTTACGCCCTGTTTGATATCACTCATTCCGCGACCATCGTGTATGAGTGATTCGGTTGCCCAGGACAGCATATTGATGAAGCCGGGCGTTACCGCCATTCCCGCGGCATCGATTTCCTTCGTGCCGCG
>JAHEFD010000060.1:10530-16102 GCA_024640345.1 Woeseiaceae bacterium | reverse complement strand
GCAACTTCTTCCGACATTTCAAGATCGTTCTCCTCGAGGTAGGCGGTCATCGCATCACGCTTGTTCCCGCTGTAGTCCTGCGCCTCCTGCGTCAGGAACGACGAACCATAATTGATCATGACGACGCCACCGTTTTCCGCCAAGCGCACGATCATGTCGTCGGCAATGTTGCGTTCCCAGCCTGGCGTGAAATGCCTGGCTGATGAATGCGAAGCAATGGCAGGAGCGGTGGCAATTTCCATCACGTCCCAAAATGCGGCGTCCGATACGTGGCTGATATCAACCATGATGCCGAGGCGATTCATTTCTTTAACAACTTCGACGCCAAATTCACTGAGGCCATCCCATTGTTTGTTGTCGTCATAGGAGGAATCAGAGATGTGATTCGAAAGTCCGTGGGCCAGGGTGATGTAACGAATTCCGCGATCGTAAAAATGTTTCAGGTTGGCGAGATCGCCCTCAATAGGTGAACCGTTTTCCATGCCCATTGGCAGGGAAATCAGGCCGGCTGCGAATTGCGACTCAACGTCGGCCGGAGATCTTGCTATGGCGAATTTGTCCGGTGATTCGTCGACGATGCGGTTGACGATGTCGATGAGACCCTCGGCAACTTCTTTAGACCGTCCTTCCGCCTCGAGGCCTGCCGGCGTGTAAATGGACATAAACGGCGCGTTGAGACCTCCGGCTACCGCGCGCGGATAATCGAAATCGCCGCTTTCGGTCGCAACCGACACGTCCTCCCAGGCTTCTTCCAGTCGGTAGGGGACATCGATGTGCGTGTCGATGACGATTGAATTCAACGCTATCTCACGAGCTTTCGCCGCAAGATCGACCGGTGCGTCGGTGACTGGTGCCGGTGCTGCGGCTGGGGCGTCTGCCTGTTCGGCGGGCCCACAGGCAGAAATCAGTACGAAGGATGAAACGATGGTCGCAATCGCGGCGGATCGAATAGACATTTTGTTTCCCTGCATTTCTTTGGTTGCCGAAGTTGGCGGACGCCAGAGTATAGGCAAAATTTCAGGTTACGGCAGCTTCATCCTGAAGATCATCGCGCCACTCCGACAGGTTCATCTCGATGGCGGCGAAGCCACCGATCCAGAGTAATTCATCCCAGGCATAGACCCAGTGGCCTTTCCACAGCCAGAACAGGGCATTGCAGACCAGCACACCGTAGAGGGCAATGGTCGCGTAATTGCAGGCTGCGAGCAGGGGCCCTTCGGAGACGCCTCTTTCCTGTAGCAGGACGACCAGTTCAATAAGCAGCACCACGGCCAGCCATACGATGGCATCTTCGATATCGATTGCAGACAGGATTCTGAGTTCACTCAGTCCCGCAAGGTCGGTAATGACCTGATCGTCTCCAATCTGGAAAATGCCGCCCGCTGCGCTCATTGCGCTGCAGGTGTTCAGGTCAATTGTCGTGTAAGCGAGATTCCTGAGATATGAGAAGCCCTGGTCTGCCAGGCTGCACACCGAACTGACACCAGGCAAGGTTGTCGCCTGCGTGAGCTCGTAATAATTGAAAACATAGGCGAAAACCGTATGGGCCAGGAACGCGTAACAGGCGATTCGGAGCAGGACGAACAGCCGCCGCTGCAGTCGTGACAATGCTTCCGCGTCCAGCCAGTAGGTTTCGGCCTCGAAAAGGAAAAGCATGGAGAACCACGCCAGTTCGTCCAGGGATGTCGCGTAGGCGTTGAAATGTTCACCCAGTGAATCGCCGGCGCTGAGCGTAAATTGCGCCATTCGCCAATCGTCATAGATGTAGTAGCCCCAGTTGACGATGAGCAGCGAATAAACGCTCCACTTGATGGTCTGACGGATCAGTTCAATGCGATCTGTGTCGCTGGGTGCGGATGCCGGAGTGTTGATAGTTCGCGTTCCCGTGGCCTGATGGCGAAATCTAGCGTAATTTCTTCCGGAGCGGAATTTTGATTTCTGAAATGAAATAAAGGCGGAGTTTATTACTTTATAAAAACAATTAGTTATGAATGCTATTTAAAGTGTAATGCCACATCGGATATGTCCACGCTGAATGCGCTGTATCGCGCGGCAGGGGGTGCCGGTGATTGAGCTGGAGTTCAATTATGATTTTGGAACTGATACTGGCGACGACAGTTGCTATGTCACCGCCCGAAACTGCAATGCAGGAAGTGATCTGTGCGGAAACGGGATTCAGCCGTGCTGCAGAGGCAAAGGACCAGGACAAGTTTCTGAGCTTTGTGCACCCTGATGCTCGATTTGTCTCGGGGAGTGTCGCCCGAGGCAGGGAAGAGGTCGGCGCCGCCTGGGCCGGCGCATTTATCCCAACGGGACCTACGATGCGCTGGCGCCCGCAGTTTGTGGAAGTGTCCGCTGACGGGGAGTTGGCCCTTAGCCGAGGTCCATACCGTTCTACCCGCGTGGACGAGAACGGCGAGATTCACACCTCGTGGGGACATTTTATATCGACGTGGCGGCGCAATGAGGTTGGCGAGTGGCAGGTCATGTTCGATTCCGGAGGCGACGCTGGCATGCAGCCGACGGCGGAAGAGCTTGCGATACTCGAAGGCGAGCCCAGCTGTCCATGACACATTGTGGAGTTTACATAACGGAGTAAAAAGGGGCTGCAGCCGATGGCCGGCGCCTCTCCTTGACGAGCAATTAAAAAGATATCATTATGATATCTAATTGATAGGTTTCAGGGAGTGCTGTCATGATTCGCGAAATAGAGAGAAAAGCCACATCCGGCTATTTGATGCTGGTCGTCCTGTTCATCGCCGAAATGGCGATGATTTATTGGTTCGTGCAATCGGTACAGGTGTTGTCGAATACGGGCATTATTTCTTCAGCGATAGCCATGACGCTGGTATTCATCCTGTGGTTCGGTTTTTTCATGGTCCATCCAAACCAGGCCCGTGTGCTGCAGTTGTTTGGTGCCTACGCGGGCACTGTGAGGGAGCCGGGACTCCGCTGGGCGAATCCTTTCTATACAAAGAAAGCGGTTTCGACCCGGGTGAGAAATTTCGAGAGTGGCAAGCTCAAGGTTAACGATTCGCATGGCAGCCCAATTGAAATCGCTGCGGTCGTTGTCTGGCGGGTTGTCGATACCGCAGAGGCGATATTCGAAGTTGATGACTACGAGGAATTTGTCACCATCCAGAGCGAGTCGGCACTAAGGAATCTCAGTACAACTTATCCCTATGAGCCGCACGAGGGTGATGGACTTGCCCTGCGCAGCAACCCCGCCGAGATTGCGCAGGCCTTGCGCGAAGAAATTCAGGACAGGCTGGAAGAGGCGGGTGTCAATGTTATCGAAGCTAGAATCAGTCACCTGGCCTACGCCCAGGAAATTGCGAACGCGATGCTGAGAAGGCAGCAGGCCTCAGCAATTATCGCGGCCCGGACGCAGATTGTCGCCGGTGCGGTTGGGATGGTGCGCATGGCGCTGGAACAACTGGACGCTGAAAATATCGTCGAACTCGATGAAGAACGTAAAGCAGCCATGGTTGGAAACCTTCTTACCGTTCTTTGCAGTGAGGAATCCGTGAGGCCCGTGCTCAACAGCGGTTCCCTCTATTCCTGATCGGCCACGATCCGGTAATGAACCGGAATTGAGGGACCATGAGTTCTCGTAAAGCATTTGCGTTACGAATCGATGAGAAAATACTGACCGCGATGCATCGCTGGGCGGAAGATGATTTGCGCAGCTTGAATGCGCAGATCGAGTTCGTGCTTCGCGATGCGCTGCGGAAAGTGGATCGGCTGCCAAAGAAGAAGCCGGAGGAAAGCTGAGCCGCTCGGCGATCTGGGTGTCTCGCTGATCACCAAATCAAGCTATCATGTCCAAATGAATCTTTTATCTCTGATACTGATTGGAATGGCGATCATCGTCGCTGGCTGCGTCTTTTACGTGGCCTGGGAGTTTTCCTCGGGAAGATACGATGTGCAAATCAAGAAAGAACCGGGCGAATCGAAAGAGTCGAAAGATCCACCCGGTTCTTGATTGGAGCGGGGAGCTCCTGTTGCCTTCGTCGAAACAAAGGCCCTGACCTGAATTTTTTGCCGCTCGCTCTGACCTAGTTGCTGCGGTTTCTTTGCCGTGATGACGAACTTGACCGACTGCTACCAGCGGACGAGCGCTGCGGCGCCGACGCACGAGACGGTGCCGATGCCCTGGGCGCCGAAGTGCGAGACGGTGCCGATGCCCTGGGCGCCGAAGTACGAGACGGAGCCGATACCCTGGGCGCTGATGCACGAGACGGTGCCGATACTCTGGGCGCCGAAGTACGAGACGGTGCCGATACCTTTGGCGCCGACGCACGAGACGGTGCCGATGCCCTGGGCGCCGACGTACGAGACGGTGCCGATGCCCTGGGCGCCGAAGTACGAGACGGTGCTGATACCTTTGGCGTGGTCGACCGCGGAACCGATGTCCTGGCCGACGGTGTACGTTGCTGGACGGCAGGTGCGCTTGCCCTGGGAGCTGCTGCTACCGCCTCGCGCTGTCGTCCGACGTTGGTCGGATTCTCACGGCGCGTGGCAGCCACTCGAGTTTGGCGAGAATCCTGCGAGGACCTGGCTGAATTGACGGAATTTTGTCCCCCGTTTTCGTTGCCGCGGTCTCTGAACTGAATACCGCCAACGGCAGTTTCGCTGCTGTTCCGCTGCCGGTTCGTTCCGGTGTTAGCCGGTGCCACTCGTGCGCGATTGTCAGCATCGGCTGCCCTGGCTCGATTGTTTCGATTTGAAGAGTCTGCAGCGACACTGTTCCGAGTCGCAGTTCTGGTGCTATTTGCTGCACCGTTGGCAACTCGCGGCTGGACATTGTTGCTGGCAGCGACGCGATTTCGATCGCTCTGGCTACGTTCGCGAAGGTTCAGAGCCATGCGTCCGTTGTCGCGATTATTCAGCTGATTGTCTGCGCTGTAGCTGCTGTCATGGCGCCTGTTATCCCGACGCTGGTCGCCACCTGGTGGGTAATGATAGTTGCGAACCCGCGGCTCATCCTGCCGTGACCCCGCACGCGAGCGCGGACGCCAGTAGTCACCGTCGCGATAACGGTAGTTCGATGAGCGGTAGCTATTGTTGACGTAATAGGTGTTGTAGATGTTGATACTTGGATGCCGATAATAATTACCGTAGTAGGTGTACCCGTAGTACGGGTGTCCCCAGTAAGTCGGGTGATAGACGTGGAGATAGTGGCTCGACCAGCCAATGTGGAATGCTGTCGTCACGCCCCAGAAATATCCTGAACTGAAACGGTAATCGACCGGATACGGGTAGTAATACACCGGGTAAGGATCCGGATAGTAGTGATAGACCCTGCGCGGCTGATAGACGACCACTTCCTCAGGTTCGTAGTAGGGGACATAAATGATTTCCTCGCTGACTGGCGCAATTTCAATCGTTCCCTCTTCATAGGTTACGGTCTGATTTTCGTCTGACTTCAGGTTGCCCGCAGCATAAGCTCGATCGCGAAATGCCTCGACGGCAGTGATAACTTCGGCTTGTTGACTAATTACCGCTTCACCCAGGCGCCAGGTCCAGTCAATATCTTCATCCATCATTCGGACGACGTCGGGGTAGTTCA
>JAHEFD010000060.1:0-10430 GCA_024640345.1 Woeseiaceae bacterium | reverse complement strand
CTGTACGAGAACGGGCTGATCAAAAAAATGGGACCCGAAGGTCCCATTTTTGCTTATTCCGTGTGGCTACCGCCGTGCCAGGAAACAAACTTCCAGGTGGTACCGTCCCTGACGAGGACGTCCGTATATCGGCCGTTACTTGAAACGGTCGTTTTGTCCCTGGTCTGAACTACCATGGAGTAAAGGTAATGTGCCACCGCCATGTCACCGTGCACAACAATTGAAAGCGGATACAATTCGTGCATCAGTCCTTTATTTTGATCCGCATCGAAACGCGTCCACATTCTGGTCGACGCTTTACTGCGGGGCGCAGGGGACGCATAAGGCCACCCCATGAAATCCGCCGAAATCATCGCATCAACCCGGTTTACATCACCGCTTTCTTCTGCTGCCCAGACTTCTTCTACGGTTGCCCAGACACTCGCCTGGTCTCCGCCGGAGCTTTGGTCCACTGCATCCTGTGCGACGACCGCGTTGATCGGCAGCAGCAAAACTGACAGAACGATTGCATAAAGCTTGGGTATTGGCTTCATTGCGCCGTTTCCTCTAAGTCATTGCATTTAAACGATTTAGCGAGTCTACACCGAAAAAAACACGCTAAACCGGACCTGGATATCATTTCCGGGCATTGGGTGGCCCGATAAAATCGTGAATGCTGTCACGGTTTGAATCGTCAAAAATTACTTCGCCGTAGATGTCCTCCAGGTCCGTTGCGGTCAAATACTCGGGGTGATGAATCTCGACAATGGTCGCGTAATTGTAGGTGTGACCATCCTTTCGCACCTGGAATACATACACGTGGGTCGCCAGTGTTGCCGGGAGTGCAATCCGCATGAGGCTGCCTATGTCGGCATAAGCCCCGGGAATTTCCAACTCGCCAATAAAAAGGTGCTGCTTGCTGACCAACCAGCCGGCACTTTGGAACGTGGCACCTATCGAATGGCCCGCCTCGATTAATGCATGTTCCCTGGCATACGGCGCATGGGCAGCCCCCGGGAAATCGACAACAGCATAGGTACGGGTGGTTTTCTCGCCGCCTGATCTGCTGAAAAGGCTTGAAACCCGCCTGGTTTCAGTACTCCGGAGTACCTCGACAGCATAATTTCCAAAGCTCTTTTCGATGCGCTCACTATTGAGCGCCGCACCACCGGCTGCGCAGGCAGCCAGGCCAACGATGGCCCCGAGCAGGAGCAGGTGCAGGCGAAATGAAATTCTAAAAAAAGATATTAAAACAATAAGATACCGACCTTTATTAATGTTAATTACTGACTTGAAATTCTGACTTCCGTTTCCAGGTGACTCTCTCCGATCAACGAATTCGTTATCAGGCAGCTGTGCTCTGCCTTGTGCAGGAGCTTATCGGCTTTCTCCCTGTTTTCCTCGGACGCGATGGACAGCGTGGCCCGGACATTGAAAACCGTAAACTGAAGTGTCCCGTCTACCCGGTCAAGGAGTCCGTCGACGTGACATTCAAGGTCCAGCCAATCCAGTTTCGCCGCCCTGGCAATTGCCCGAAATGACAGGATAAAACAGTCCGCAACAGCTGCCACAAGGAGCGCCTCCGGAGACCAGAGGTCGCCGGGTCCACCAAATTCCACGGGGCCGGCGGACGTAATTGTCGTTACACCTTTTGCGGCCAGGCTGACGTTTGTCTCGGTGCCGGCGCTCGCAGCGACAGAATAAGTGTGCGGAAGGGGGTGCATGTCAGTGGTCTCCGGGCCTGATTACGGGCTTTAGTGTCAATGCCAATCAGCTTGGTGTTTATAATCGTACAATCACATTGTTAATCCTACGTATTTCGCGGGGCCAACCGGTCTGATCACTATGTCCGAAAATATATCGTGCTACCGATGTGGCGCATCACTTGAAAAATTGAGCCTGCCGCTTTCGCGTCGTGACGAGTGCCCTTCGTGCACCGTTAGCGTGCATGTTTGCCGGATGTGCATCAACTTCGATCGCAATGCGGTAAAGCAATGCCTCGAAGATGATGCCGAGGAAGTCATCGACAAGGAAAAAGTTAATTTTTGCGAGTGGTTCAAAGCCAGTACCGATGCTTTCGATCCTGCCCGTGCGCAAAAGGAAACCAGGGCAAGAAGTGAGCTGGACTCCCTGTTTGGTGGTGGTACGACCGCATCACCGGATCCGGATCCAGCGATCCACGATGCCGAGAACCTTTTCAAGTAGCCTGCCATGGCATTATCGCGCCGCAAGTTTCTGAGGTTGTCCTCCGCCGCGATGGTCGCGCCGGTGATGGGCGGCTGTAGTGGTTCCGATACGGTGCCCGAGCCGGGCGTGCCGAGAAGCGCTTTCAACGAAAACTCTACGGCGGAAGCAGTCACCGAGGGCATGGACCTGAAAGGCAAAATAGCGGTAGTGACCGGGTGCAATTCGGGTATCGGGTACGAAACCATGCGCGTTCTGGCCCTGCGCGGCGCGTATGTTCTTGGTACCGGACGGACACTGGAGAAAGCGCAGGCAGCCTGTGCGAGTGTCAGGGGCGTTACTTCGCCGCTGCAGCTGGAGCTGTCGGATCTGGAGTCAGTGGTCTCTTGTGCAGAGAGCATTCGTTCTTTGAATTCGCCGATCGATATTCTTGTCTGTAACGCCGGAATGAGGGGCGGAGGGCACGAGTTGGTCAACGGGGTCGAAAAGCATTTCGCAGTCAATCATCTCGGACATTTTGTACTCGTCAATCGAATCCTGGATCGGCTGTTCTTCTCATGGCAGGGGCGCATCGTCGTCGTCTCGAGTCGGGCGGCATATCGCAGTGCGCCTGCCGAGGGCATATTGTTCGACGATCTTGGGATGAATCGCGAGTACAGTGACGGGCTGGCCTATGCGCATTCGAAACTTGCCAATGCCCTGTTTTCATTCGAGCTGGCAAGATTGCTGAAAGGAACCAGGATCACATCAAACTCCGTTCACCCGGGCGTTATCAGCACCAATATTGTGAGGCACGAAAGCGCGATCACTCGCAAGGGATTCGATCTCTGGACAAGGTTAAGCGGCAAATCCATAGACGAAGGAGCAGCGACCTCATGTTTTGTCGCCACCAGCCCATTATTAGGCGAGACCAGCGGCAGCTATTTCGAGGACTGCAATGCCGTAACGGTGCAGGGCGATAATCACATGCATGATCGGGAGCAGGCCTCACGTCTTTGGTTGGTGACGGAAGAGCTGACCCGGGACTACCTTGTGCAGCACGAGCGCCCCGACTGGGACGATTTCAAAAATGGCGTTCGCGGGAAGCTCTCACCCGACGCGGTACGGGACGAATGAGCAAACGTGCGCTGGTGGTCCTGTCAGGTGGTCAGGACTCGACAACTTGCCTTTACTGGGCAATTGAACGATTCGGGCGCGAATGTGTAGAGGCGATAACGTTCGACTATGGCCAGCGGCACCGGATTGAACTCGAGTGTGCACGTCGAATTGCCGAAAGGGCTGGCATTGACCAGCTGGAATTGCCAATCGATACATTTGCCGCCCTCGGCGGAAATTCGCTGATCGATACGGCAATGGAAGTGGCGGAAAGCCCGGACAGTGATCTGCCCAACACGTTCGTGCCTGGTCGAAATATTATTTTCCTGACCTTCGCTGCGGCGTATGCATGGCAAAAAGGTATATCGAATATTGTTACAGGCGTAGCGCAAACTGATTACAGTGGTTACCCCGACTGTCGCAGGGAAACGATCGATTCGTTGTCAGCTACCTTGCAGCTCGGGATGGAGCGAAAATTTGTTATTCATACACCATTGATGCACCTCTCCAAGAAGGAAACTGTGTTACTTGCACTTGAGCTCGGGGCGATAGATGCGATGTCGGATACTCACACCTGTTATGAAGGCGCGAGACCGCCTTGTGGCCGATGCCCTGCCTGTGTGCTGCGGGCAAAAGGTTTTGCGGAGGCGGGAATAGAAGATCCGCTGGTCTTGTTATGACCTACACCGTTCGTGAAATTTACTACACGCTCCAGGGTGAAGGCGCGCAAACCGGTCGGCCGGCAGTGTTTCTTCGATTTGCCGGCTGCAACTTGTGGTCGGGAAGGGAAAAGGACAGGGCATCAGCGGTATGCCGCTTCTGTGACACCGAATTCGTCGGTACGTCCGGACCGGGTGGCGGAAAATTCGAAACCGCACAGTTGCTGGCGGAGGCAGTTCGACGAGCGTGGCCGGGTAATCAGGCCGACGCCCGGCGCTACGTCGTATGCACTGGCGGCGAGCCATTGCTGCAACTCGACAGAGCGGCTATTGACGCATTGCACAGTGCCGGATTCGAGGTTGGCGTTGAAACCAACGGGACGATCAGGGTCCCTGAGGGGATCGACTGGATCTGTGTCAGTCCAAAAGCCTCTGCAGAGATCCTGCAGAGAAGTGGCAATGAGCTAAAACTCGTCTACCCGCAGGCCGAGCCGGATGCACAACCGGAGGCATTTGCGGCCCTGGATTTTACGCATCGTTACCTGCAGCCACTGGACAATGAGGATAAAGACAAGAACACTCTTGCAGCGATTGAGTATTGCCTGGCA
The DNA here is from genome assembly GCA_024640345.1 of Woeseiaceae bacterium. Taxonomy (GTDB): domain Bacteria; phylum Pseudomonadota; class Gammaproteobacteria; order Steroidobacterales; family Woeseiaceae; genus SZUA-117. Next base: position 5,905 of record JAHEFD010000060.1, on the reverse strand, counting down.
CACCCTGCCTGGAAACTCAGTCTCCAGACTCACAAACTGATTGGGATACCCTGAATGCAAGTAAACCACCAAATCCTGCGACTGGTAGTTGCATTCGTTGTCGGCCTGCTCGTGGCAGTTGGGTCCTACCAGTGGATTACGGACACGGAACGATCGGCCCGACGTGCGCAGGAAGAAGCAATTGTGCATGCGTCCAGGAATCACCTGCTGGTTTACGTCGATGAGGCCGATCTCGAAATTTCGGATCCGCTGGATCGGGTTCGGCATGCGGGCAAGGTCTACCTGTTTCCGACTGACGAGGGATGGGAGCTGTCTGGTCACTACCGCAGGCCTGGTGAGAGAAGTTGGCATGCGTTTCTGATGGCAGTAAGCCCTGACGCCTCACTGATCAGCCTGTCCGTCCAGGATTCCGATGAGGAATTAATCGAGAAGGCCGTTCTGGATCCGAAACTGACCGTATCCGAATAGAAGCCAGTCCCCGCCACGTGATTCGGCGCCGGACTGGCTACGGCAATAAACGTTTTTAGCCGCCCGCGCATCAAAGAGATACAAAACTCGATATGCCTCTAATCACGGGGCTCAGGGGCGAGCGCTGAAAATCACAGATACATCCGGCCAGGACGTTGTTCTGGCGCCGAGGAGCCACAGGAACCGGAACCTGATTGGCGGAACGGCACTTCTTGTTGTTCTTGTCCTGGTCTGGGTTTTGGTCCCGGCCATCAACCGTTGGGCAACGGCCACGGTCACCGTTCCAATGGACAGACTGAGAGTTGCCACCGTTACCCGGGGTGACCTTGTTCGTGACGTGTCGGTCCAGGGGAGAGTAGTTGCAGCCGTTAGCCCGATGCTTTATGCCACGGCGTCAGGAACCATTACCCTTGAAGTAGATGCCGGCGCCATCGTCGAGGAAGGTCAGATCCTGGCCGTGGTCGACAGCCCGGAACTCACTAACCGGCTCAAACAGGCGCAGTCATCACAGGAACAGCTTTCAATGCAGCTGGAGCGGCAACGCATCGAATCGCGGCAGCAGGCACTGGAAAAGCGCAAAGCGGCTGATCTGGCGGATGTGGCGCTGGTGGCGGCGGAGAGAGAAAAGCGCAGGGCAGACCAGGCGAACGAAGTTTCCGTTATTTCGGTGATCGATTTCGAAAAAGCGCAGGACGACCTGCGAAATGCCGAGTTGGCAGCTGCGCATGCAGTGGCAGATGCAGACCTGTTTGACGAGCGGCTCGCATTTGAGGTCAGGGCAAGGGAGCTTGAGCTACAACGCCAGGAACTGCTCGTCGCCGACCTGCAGCGGCAGGTCGATGAGCTCTACATCCGTTCACCGGTAAGTGGTGTGGTCGGTGACCTGCTCCTGGGTCAGAAAGCAGCCGTGTCCCGGGACATGCCCGTCATGGCAGTCGTCGACCTGACGCGTTTCGAGATTGATGCACAGGTTCCGGAGAGCTACGCAGACGACCTCGGGTTGGGAATGACCGCGGAAATCCTGATCGGGACGGATCGATTTGCCGGCACATTGGTTGCCGTTTCTCCCGAGATCATCAATAGCCAGGTCAGCGGACGTATTCGATTCGTTGGTGAGATGCCGACCAATATTCGGCAGAACCAGCGGCTGACGACAAGAATTCTCATCGAGGAAAAGCCGAACGTCCTTACGTTGCAACGGGGCCAGTTTCTGGAAACCGGCGGCGGGCGTATCGCATACGTGCTTGACGGGCAGGGACTGGCGGTTCGCAAGCCAATCCTCATTGGTGCCCGGAGCCTTGGCGCAGTTGAAATTCAGGAAGGTCTCGACGAAGGGGACCAGGTTGTAATTTCCAGTATCGAACAGTTTCGTGGTGCCGAATCTGTGTTGATCACCGATTAAAGAGTTAAGGAGAAATTGAACATGCTCACCATGCAAAACGTATCCATGGTTTACCGCACAGAATCTGTAGAGACGCACGCCCTCCGGGATTTTTCTCTCGAGGTTGATGAAGGCGAATTTGTGTCCGTCACCGGGCCGTCCGGGTCCGGCAAGACAACGTTCCTGAATATCGCAGGTTTGCTCGAGGAGTTTACGAGCGGCACTTACAAACTGGATGGAAAAGATACAAACAGCCTGGGCGATACCGAGCGATCGCGCTTACGCAATGAGAAGATCGGTTTTATTTTCCAGAGTTTCAACCTTATTCCCGAGCTGGATATTTTTGACAATGTTGATGTGCCGCTCAGGTATCGTGGATTCAATGCTGCCGAAAGAAAGCGGCGTATTGATCACGTCATCGACATGGTCGGCCTGGGTTCACGCAAGAAGCACCTGCCTTCGCAGCTGTCAGGTGGCCAGCAACAGCGAGTCGCGATCGCGCGGGCGCTGGCAGGAGAACCTCGTTTTCTATTGGCCGACGAGCCAACCGGGAACCTGGATTCCGAAATGGCTGAGAGCGTAATGCAGCTTCTTGAAGATATTAACAGCAAGGGAACAACCATCATCATGGTTACCCACGAACCGAATCTCGCGGCCCGGGCAAAGCGTAATATTTTTGTGCGCGATGGTCGAATCAGTACCGGCGAGCCTGAATTGCAGGTAGCCGTAGGCGGCTGATAACGGACCGGTTTCATATGTTTCGCTACTACCTGAAGCTCGGACTCCTGAGCCTTCGCAGAAACCCGATACTCAGCGGCTTGATGGTCGTCGCTATTGCAACAGGAATCGGCGCCTGCATGACGATAGTCAATATCGACTACGTCATGAGTGGGAACCCGATTCCCCATCGGTCCGAATTGCTTTACTACGTGCAACTGGATAACTGGGATCCGAACGAGGCGGCCAGGGGTGTCAATGATCCGCCGCCGCAGGTTACCTACATCGATGGCACGGCATTGATCGCAGCAAAAAATGCGCGCCGGCAAGTGCTGAGTTACCCGACGACCAGGATTATTCAGCCCGAAGAAGACGGCCAGTTGCCTTTCCTGGTGGATTCGCGGAGCACGACGGCCGATTTTTTTCCAATGTTTGATACGCCGTTTCTCTACGGTTCCGGATGGGACAGTACAGCTGACGATAATCACGAATATGCGGTCGTGATCAATAAGGAGATAAACGAGCGCTTGTTCGCCGGTCAGGATTCGGTTGGGCGCTTGATCCTGATGAATGGTGACCGTTACCGCATCAGTGGGGTGCTCGACACCTGGGAGCCCACACCGAAATTTTACGATGTCAATAATCGCGCCTTCGGAAAGGCGGAGGAAGTCTATTTTCCGTTCAGCGTCAGTATCGACAAGGAACTGACCAGCGAGGGCAATACAAATTGCTGGAAAGCACCTGCTGGTAACGGGTTCGAGTCATTCCTGACTTCTGAATGTGTCTGGATGCAGCTCTGGGTCGAGCTGCACAATGCTGGAGAGCGGCAAGAGTATATGGCGTTTCTTGACGCCTATGTCGAATCACAAAAACTGCTCGGTCGATTCCCGAGACCAGTGAACAATCGCCTTAATGATGTCATGGACTGGATGCAGCACGAAGAAGTCGTTGAAGATGATGTGCAGGTGCTACTCGGATTGGCGGTGCTGTTTTTAGTCGTTTGCCTGCTCAACACCATTGGCTTGTTACTGGCAAAAATTATGCGCCGGTCAGGGGATATTTCTCTGCGCCGCGCGCTGGGAGCATCAAGGAAAGCGATTTTTTCCCAGTACATAGTGGAAGCAGGGATCATCGGTCTGGCTGGAGGGGTGCTCGGAATCGCAATGACCTGGCTGGGCCTGCAGGGGATCAGGGGGCTCTACGGGGATTTCGATTTCATCACCAGGCTCGTCACTATGGACTGGGTAATGATATTCGTCGCGATTGGCCTCGCGATTTTATCCGCGCTGGGCGCGGCTCTTTATCCAACCTGGCGCGCTTGCGGTATTCAACCGGCGAGCCAGCTCAGCACGCTATAGCTGTATTCAGGAGCGGAAAGCAGGATGGAACTAGGACCAATCTGGCGGGCGTTGATTCGCAACAAAAGCAGTTACATTCTAATCGCGTTACAGATCGCGGCAACAATGGCCCTGATGGTCAACGCCGTTTCCATTATCCAGGAGCGGACACGAATGATGTCCCGCTCGAGTGGCACGGACGAGGCCAATATTTTTCAGATCTACAGCATGAGTTTCGATCCGGCCCAGGACTACCAGGCAATGGTTGCGGCGGACCTGGACGCAATCCGGGGATTTCCGGGGGTAGCCAATGCTGTAGTGACGAATTCTTTGCCATTGCGGCAGGGTGGATGGTCGCAGGACCTGAAAACAGAACCCGGCACGGACAATGAGGGCTCAGGGGTCGCGATCTATTTCGTTGATGAACACGGCGTCGACACGTTTGGATTGAATCTCGTGGCAGGCCGGAATTTCGAGGTGACGGATGTTTCCTGGTTCGATCCTGATGCTGGTCCGCGCTGGCCTGGTCTGGTCATTATCACCGAAGCAATGGCGACCGAATTGTTTCCGGATGCCAGGCCTGCGGATACGGTAGGCAAGACTGCGTATATCGACAACGATATTCCTGTCACCATCATTGGCGTGCTCGAGAAAATGCAGGCCCCGTGGAAAGACTGGGCCGGTGTGGAACGGTCGATGTTGGTACCGATGAAACGCGGGGACGGATTTGCGAGATACGTGATTCGTGCAGAGCCAGGCTACAGAGACGAATTGATCCCCCAGATCGAGCAAATGCTGGCGGAGCGCGATACGGGAAGGGTTGTCGACGGCGCGGCCACAATGACCGAAATTCGCGCCAATGCATATCTCGAGGACTCGGCGATGATTAAATTGCTGGTCTTCATTGTCAGTCTCTTAACCGCGATCACAAGCCTGGGAATAGTTGGTCTTGCGAGCTTCAGCGTCGCGCGAAGAACGAAACAGATAGGAACGCGTCGTGCGCTTGGAGCGCCCAAGGCCGCCATTCTTCGTTATTTCATGCTCGAAAACTTTCTCATCAGTTCCGTCGGCGTTGTTTCCGGTGCTGTAATCGCAGTCGGCCTGAACATGTGGATGGTGCAGAGATTCAACCTGACACCCATATCGTGGTACATCATCCCGGTGGCGATGATCGCGCTGTGGCTGGTTGGCCAGTGTGCGGTTTACGGTCCGGCCCGACGTGCGAGCCTCGTGTCGCCGGCGATAGCAACCAGGTCCGTCTAGGCGATTATCGGGGCACAAAAGAAGAGGGTGGATCCGGTTTCACTGAAAAAACGGATCCGACCTCATTGGATTTACTCGTTGAGTCGACAGCATTCTCGATAATTGGCTCCCTTTCCGCCCATGGACCTAATGCTTTGCCAGGAAGCTGATCACTTCGGCTGCAAACACCGGCTTGTACGGTGCGCCGTCCGGTCCCGCATGGGTACCGGGAATTATGACGGACTCGAGATTGGCCATCGTCACCGTGAGAGTTTTGAAGTCGCTGCTTGAGACGACTTCATCTTTGTCGCCGATGATGGCAAATGCAGGGACTGTGTTTGACTTTAAGCTCTCTTCTGGAGGCGTTAACTCATTCGACCCGACTGTGACGGCTGCGAGAGCCTCCAGGTCGTTGCCTGGCATGACTGATCTGCTCGTCAAACGTTCACGAGCCTGCTCCAGCGTGACCTTATCGGACTGCCAGGGCCAGCCATATCCACCAAGCGTGATAGTCAGCAAACGATCGGCATGCAGGCTGCGGAAAGTGTTAGCAACCTTTGCACCCATCGAGTAGCCCACGAGGTGTACCTTTTCTGCGCCCAGGTGATCGAGGAGGCGACGAACGTCTTCGACCATGTCCAGCCCATAGCTGTCAGCGCTATAGGGTTTTTCACTTTGGCCGTGGCCTCTCTGGTCCAGGGCAACTACCCGGTAGCCGGCGTTGACGAGCGCATCGAAAGTGCCCGGACTGATGTACAGG
>JAHEFD010000059.1 GCA_024640345.1 Woeseiaceae bacterium | reverse complement strand
GTGAAGCCATTGTGACTGGCAGTGCGACTTACGGTTACGACGTGGTCTTGCCCGGTATGAAATATGCCTGCATCGCACGCGCACCGGTTTTTGACGCGCTCATCAGGGATTACGACACCGCAGCTGCCAAAGCGGTGCCGGGTGTGCAAAGTTTTTGTCACATTCCGTTTTCACCGCACACGCGCGACTTCCGACCCGAGGAAGGCATTGCCGTCGTTGCAGACAACAGCTGGGCCGCCATACGTGGCCGCGACGCGCTGAAGATCGACTGGAAGCTCGGAAACAATGCGGACTACGAAACGAGATCGTACCGCGAGACGCTCGCGAGCAGCGTTCTGGAGCCAGGCACCGTGCACCTCGGTCGCGGCAACATAGATGCCGCGCTTGCCGGTGAAGGCCACACAATAGAAGCGCAATACGAAACAGCCATGCTCGCACAGGCACCAATGGAACCACCGGTCGCAACTGCATGGGTACGCGAGGATGGTAGCTGTGAAATCTGGGCACCGGTGCAGGACTTACAGTCAACACAAGTATTGATCGCCGAATGGCTTGGTATCGATCCGTCCAAAGTCACCGTGAATGTCACCATGCTCGGCGGTGCGTTTGGCCGAAAGTCGCAGATCGATTTTGTTGTGGAAGCAGTAGAGACCTCCCGAGCGTCGGGCGTGCCGATCAAACTCCTGTGGACACGCGAGGACGATATTCGCAACTGCTACTACCACGCCGAGACAGTTCAGTTGATGCGCGCGAAGCTTGACAGTGAAGGCAAACCGCAAGCCTGGTTGATGCGCGCCGCATACCCGTCAATCGACTGGATGTGGCAGCCGGACCTCGGCGAACCGATGCCCTGGGAACTTGGCATGGGCTGGACCAATATGCCTTTTGATGTACCTGCTGTCAGCGTTGAAGGATGCAAGGCAAGAATCCCGATCCGCATTGGCTGGCTACGCAGCGTTTGCAATGTCTGGCACGCGTTTTCGATCAACGGTTTTGTTGACGAAATGGCCGAAGCGGCAGGCGAAGACCTGGTCGCCTATCGGCTGAAGTTACTCGGGGAGGATCGTGTATTCGATGCGCCTAACGAGCCACCTCCATCCGACCCGGGCGCATCAGCGGAGGCCGGTTCGTTCAACGGACTGACCGTTGACACCGGACGATATCGGCGCGTGCTGGAACACGTTGCCGAACGAACACAATGGGGCCGGCGCCTGCCCGAAGGGCACTATCGGGGCATCGCCGTGCATAACAGTTTCTACAGCTATACAGCCACGGTGGTGGAGATCGCGACGAACAGCGAAGGCGGCTTCGATATAGTCAGCGTCGATACCGCGGTGGATTGTGGTCGCATAATCAATCCCGACGGCGTCATAGCCCAGGTCGAAGGAGCAACAATTTACGGCTTGAGCATCGCTCTCTATGGCGAGTTGACCGCGAAGGGTGGTCGCGTCGAGCAGAGCAACTTCGGCGACTACCGGGTCATGCGCATTCACGAAACGCCCGCTGTTATCCGGGCACACATGATGGAAAGCGACGCGCCGCCGAGCGGCATCGGCGAGCCACCGACCCCGGTGATTGCCCCGGCACTCGCCGGCGCGCTTTACGCTGCAACAGGCCAGCGATTCCGGCGCATGCCATTGCTGCCTGAGTGGAATCGACTGACGCGAGCCTGATGCAGCGCCTCAGCTGCCCGCATGCACTTGCCGACCGATAGCGTGCTTACATCAGTTATCGCGGCGGACCTGGGCCAGCTTGCCCTTTGCGGGTAGTCACTTCATTATCGCGACTCAATTAAAGGGAAGTTGCCATGGGGAAAGATGAATCGCGCGCGTCTGATAACACGGTGCTCGTACATGACGAGCGTCATGACAAGGGCGCAGTCGTTCCCCCGATCTACCAGTCGTCGATCTTTACATTCGAATCCTACCAGGCAATGGTCGACCGGTTTCGCGGTGTATCGACGCAACCGGTTTACTCACGGGTCGACAATCCCACCGTATCGGTTCTGCTCGACAAGATGTGTCAACTCGAGCGCGGTGAAGCCGCAGCAGCATTTTCGAGCGGGATCGCGGCAATCAGTAACGCGATTCTCGGACAGGTTAAGGCGGGCGACCGGATCGTCTGCGTAAAACATGTCTATCCCGATACATACCGTTTATTAAAGGGTATCTGTGCTCGTTTCGGGGTCACCACGGATTTCATCGACGGCCGGGATCTCTCCGCAATTAAAGAATCGCTCTCGGGAGCTAAACTCCTGTACCTGGAAAGTCCGTGCACCTGGTTGATGCAGGAGCAGGATCTCGCCGCGATGGCGAAACTGGCACAGGCCGCCGGCGTCACGAGCATCGTCGATAACAGCTGGGCGTCGCCGATACTGCAAAAACCGCTGCAGGTTGGAATCGACCTGGTCGTACATTCAGCATCCAAATATATCTCGGGCCACAGCGACGTCGTTGCGGGCCTGCTGGTTGGACGCAAGTCGATAATTGACAAGCTCAAACTCGAAACCACACCCTATCTCGGCGCCAAGCTCTCTGCCCAGGAAGCATCATTGCTTCTGCGCGGTTTAAGAACGCTGCCACTTCGCATGCAGCGACACCAGGAAAGCGCCCTGCTTATCGCCAGGCGGCTTGCCGAACATCCTGCCGTACTCCGGGTCCATCACCCGGGCCTGGCTCCTTCTGATTACTCGTTGTTACAGGGCTACGGCGGCCTGTTCAGCTTCGAGGTCGACAGTGCAATCGACATTCCGGCTTTTTGCAATTCCCTTTCGCTGTTTCGACTCGGCGTAAGCTGGGGAGGACATGAAAGCCTGCTGATGCCAGCGGAGGTATCCATTAACCAGGCCGGCGAACACAGCGCCGCCGTCGATTTCGGCATATCCCCCAGGCTGATCCGACTGTTTGTTGGCCTCGAGGACCCGGAAGAGCTCTGGAACGACCTGCTCGGCGCATTCTCCCGTGCGTAAATCGATTTCATTATTCGAAGCCGCGCTGCCATTACTCACGATGCTGGTTTGCCTTGTCGGCGGTGGATACTTCTTCCCGATGGGAACAGAGCTGCTGGTCTTCGTTATGTTCCTTGCAGCGGCCGTTGCCGGCCTGGTGGCAGCGCGATACGGACATGGATGGGCGGACATCCAGCGATCCACCGGCGAAAAAGTGGCTGCCGTGCTTCCCGTTATCCTGATCCTTTTGTCAATTGGCATGCTGATCGGCACATGGATGTTCAGCGGCACAATTCCCATGCTGGTTTATTACGGTATCAAGCTGGTTAATCCGCAGTTCATGATCATTACTGCGTTTCTCGTCACTGCCGTTATGTCATTGACAGGGTCTTCGTGGGCGTCAGCCGGCACGATCGGGGTGGCCCTGATGGGTGTGGCGGCGGCCATTGGAGCGCCGCTGGCGGCGACGGCCGGCGCGGTCGTTTCCGGCGCATACTTTGGCGACAAACTTTCACCGTTATCCGATTCAACCAATATCTGCGCCATCGGCGCGAATGCCGATCTTTACGATCACATCCGTAACATGGTGTACACCGCGGGACCGTCATTCCTGCTGGCCGTGACCGTTTACTTTATTGCAGGGACGGTCACCGAGGTTGACGCCGCCGCCATGTCGGCGACCGATCACCCGTTACTCGATGAACTGGAGCAGGCATATAGCATTGGCTGGCCGGTCTTCCTGCCCGCCGCAGTCGTGCTCTGGGGAACACTGAAAAGAAAACCGGCTGCCCTGGTCATGGTGAGTTCATCCGTGATCGCTATGGCTGTCGGCGTGGCGGTGCACGGCTTCAATCCCTATGACGCGATACTCGCCGCAATTGCAGGTTTCAACGTGACCATGGTTGATTCGATCGCGGCCTCAGGCAACGCTCCAAGTGACATGCTGAGTTCATTGTTGAATCGTGGTGGTGTCAATTCCATGGCCACGACCCTGATCATTATTCTCGCCGCATTCCTGATCGCAGCGGGCATGGATGTTTCCGGCGGGCTGGACAAGTTATTGCACACAATGCTGGAGCGAGCGCGCTCGGTAATGGGTCTCGTAGCAGCAACGCTCGCATCGGGCGCAACGATGATTGCATTGACCAGCCACGGAGGTGTTACCGCACTGATCGTTGGCGGATTGTTCCAGGATGCGTATCGCGAAAGAGGCCTGGCGCCGGAGAACCTGTCCAGATCACTCGAGGATTCGGTCACCATCCTGGAGCCGCTGATGCCATGGACGGTGTCTGCCATTTTCATGGCTACCACCCTCGGCGTACCAACACTTGAGTACATGCCCTGGGCTGTTTTCTGCATGACAGGCTGGATGTTTTCGCTGCTGCTCGCGGCCACTTTCCCGCACACGGGCTTCGGCCTGAAAACGCTCGGGCCGCCCGACAAATAGAGCCCCTTCAGCAGAACCGTCGGCATGCGCAGTTGGCCTGGAGTGGCCGACCGGCATAAAGGACCAGGTTTCCCGTTAACCATGAACCTCGACACGCGTCATCGCCACTACGTGATATCCGGCATAGGCAATCGCGACTTAGGGTCGTATTTTTCATTCATGGATGCCGATCCGGCACGCTGTATCAAAGGGACAAAAACCGTGGACGACCTGAAACTTTCTGCCCTGCACCAGGGGGTCAAGATTCTGCACGACCCGGTTCGAAACAAGGGCACGGCTTACACGGAAGCGGAGCGGGATCACCTTAAACTTCGCGGACTCTTGCCGCCACGAGTGCACACTCCGGCCGAGCAGGAATTGCGGGTACTGGCCAATATCCGGGAGAAACCGACCGATCTCGAACGCTACCTGTACCTGGTGTCGTTGCAAGACCGCAATGAAACCCTGTTCTACCGCGTCGTGATGAACAACATCGACGAAATGATGCCGCTCATTTACACCCCGACGGTCGGCCAGGCATGCCAGGAATTCCGCCATATCTATCGCACCCCGCGTGGATTCTACGTATCACTCGAGGATCGCGGGCGCATCAGGGAGATCATGCAAAACTGGCCTCACAGGGACGCGAAAATTATTGTTGTAACCGATGGCGAACGCATCCTCGGCCTCGGCGACCTCGGTGCCGACGGGATGGGTATTCCGATTGGCAAGCTGGCGCTTTACACAGCTTGCTCCGGCATTCATCCAACGCATTGCATGCCGGTGATGCTGGATGTCGGCACCAATAACGAATCACTGTTGAATGACCCGGTTTACAACGGGCTCGAGCGCCGCCGTGCTCGGGGAGAACAATACGAGGAACTGGTTGATGAGTTCATACAGGCTGCAAAAGAAGTATTTCCCGGCGTCCTTATACAGCTCGAAGACTTCGGCAACAGCAACGCATTTCGGCTGCTCAGTAAATACCGGGACCAGGTGTGCCTCTTTAACGATGACATCCAGGGAACAGGCGCAGTGGCAGTCGCAGGACTTATCGCCGCGCTGCGCATAACCGGGGGCAAGCTCACGGAACAGAAAATACTTTTCCTTGGTGCGGGCGAAGCCGGTATCGGTATCGCTGATGTCTTCGTCGCTGCCCTGGTCGAACAGGGCATGCCCGAAGAGAAAGCGCGCCAGCGTTGCTGGTTCGTCGATACGCGGGGACTCCTGGTGGCCGATCGGGACAATCTCGCAGAGCAGAAGCGACCTTACGCGCATCAGCACAAACCTCTCGACACCTTCGCCGAGGCGGTAGCCGAACTAAAACCGACTGCGATTCTCGGGCTTTCCGGCCAGCCGGAAACGTTCTCTCGCGAAATCATTGAAACAATGGCGTCAATCAATGACCGTCCGATCATATTCGCACTGTCAAACCCCACCTCAAAAGCCGAATGTACGGCCGAGCAGGCCTATACCTGGAGTGAAGGTCGGGCAGTGTTCGCCAGCGGTAGTCCGTTTGATCCTGTCAAACTCGGCAATCGAACGTTTGTGCCGGGACAGGGCAACAACGCATACATTTTCCCTGGCGTTGGCCTGGGTGCCATCGTTAGCCGGTCACGCACGATAACTGACGACATGTTCCTGGCTGCGGCGCATTCGCTCGCAAACCAGGTCAGCGACGCCGACCTCGAACGAGGACGCATCTATCCACAGCTTTCGCGAATTCGCAAAGTATCGGCACTAATCGCTCATGACGTAGCCAGGCTGGCGTTCGAAAAGGGACTTGCCGACAGGGATGAACCCGAAGATATCGAGGCTGAGATTAGTAAGTATATGTACCAGCCGGTATATCCACACTACGCCTGATACTCCAACCAGGTTTGCCATCCATAGCTCACGCCGGGATTAGCGTTACCGACAGATGCCGCGGCTGGTCGGACTTTAGTCAACCAGTTCAAAGACCACAGTGATCGTCGCGTCGAAATTCAGGTTTGCCGCGTTATAGGTTTCCGCCGGTGCCACGCCCACGGAATCCTCCATCGCCAATCGCATCATTGGCATCGGCGGGGAAGGTTGTGACGCCGTAGTTATTTGCAGGACGTCGCCGAGATTTGCTCCGAGAGACCCGGCCAGTTGTGCGGCATTGGCCCGTGCATCTTTCGCGGCAGCATCCAGCGCTTCACGGTAGGCCTCCCGGCGCTTGCCACTATCCAGTTGCGGCGGTGAAACCTGGTTGACGCCGGCGGCAACCGCCCCCTCAATCAGTTCACCCAGTTTTTCGAGATCCCGGACGTCAATCCACATCTGCCTTTCTGCTACGTAGCCGCGTAACTCCTGCTCCTCGCGTTCTCGATTCCAACGATAATCCGGTCGAACTGACGAACCGGTGGTATCAACCTGGTCGCGCTTTATTCCCAGCTTGTCAGTTACTTCCAGTACTTTCGCAGTCACCTCGGCCGCTGCCTGCTGGGCTGCGCTAACAGAAGGGCTGCTCGCGACGATAGACATCTGTACCCGGGCACGATCAGGCGCAACGCTGGACGAACCCGTACCATTCACGGTGATGGTTCGAATCTGATCCTGAGCCGGGGCCGCTGCGCTCAGCAAAAGCAGAACGATTGCATAAAGTGTCGTACGCATACTTGTGCCTCCAGGGGGAACATGCGAGAGAACTGCTGCTAATTCTAAAGCAGCGGCCTCCCGGGGAACAGTCGCCGCGGAAGATCCCTGGTCAGGGTGCGTCTGACGGAACAGCCGGTATGGATTTCAGATAGGCAGCGATTGCCGCACGATCCTCTGCCGGCAAGCGTGCCATGTTTTCCTGGACTTCGACCATCGAACCACCGAACGAATCGAAGTCGGGATCGAATCCCGACTCCAGCGAGTATGCGATATCGGATTCACTCCACCCACCAAGCCCATCGGGATGCGGCGTGATATTGGGCACGCGACCAACGCTTGCTCCGTCCGCGGCCTCGTCCACCTCGAACGAGTCGGCACCCGCCAGGAATCTTTCGTTGATTTCACCGCCAAACTGATCTCGAGGCGTGTGACAGGCACCGCAGTGACCGGCTCCCCGCACCAGGTAGCGTCCGCGCTCCAGTTGCGCGGTGCCCTCCGCCGACGGATTCGATCTGGAACGCCCCAGGTATCTCCACTTCCAAAGACCAATGCCTGCACGAAGTGAATACGGAAATCGGAGCGAGTGGTCCGCAACCTTGTTGGACGATGGCGGCAGCGTGTCGAGAAACGCCTTGAGGTCGAGCAGGTCCCCGATCTGGATATTTTGATATTGCGGATAAGGGAATGCCGGATAATAGTGCCGATTGTCGGGCGACAGGCCCTTCACCATCGCATTAACGAAGTCCAGCGACGACCAGCCGCCAATTCCGGACTGCGGATCCGGCGAAATATTCGGCGACCGAAAAACACCAAACGGAGTGGCGATTTCGACTCCACCGCCCAGTACCAGCAAACTCTCGCCTTCTGCACCGGTAGCCGCGTGGCAGGATGCGCAGCCGCCCGCCCAGAACAGTAACTCCCCATTAGCCAGGTTGACGCTGTGCTCGGGAAGCTGATCCTCACCCAATGGTCGCGGCATCGTCAGCACGAAAAAAACGCACGCCAATACGACGGCCAGGGTGAGGCCAACGACCAGCGTGCGCTTCATGATAGTGCGTGCTGCAAGCTTGCTATCAGTCTTTGGAGGCCCTGTAAGGTTCGTGACAACCCTTACAGCCATCGCCAACGGCACCCATATTGCTGCGTACTGCAGCGAGCCCGTCTCCCGCGACAGCGGCCATAGCTTCGAGCGCGTCACTGAGCGCCTTGCTCTTCGCACCAATTTCCGAACCTGCTGACCAGATGTCGGCTTTGGCCCAGGTGACACCTTCATAACCCGCGGCACTCATGTCCGATCCGGCCGGCCACATAGCGCGATTGTTCATCCTGGAGGCAGCCAGCAGGTTATTTGCGGCCGCCGACGCCAGTTCCGCGTCATAAGGAGCCTCTCCCTTCGCCATGGCGCCCAGTAATCCCAGGTTAAAACGATAAACGTGCATAAATGACTGCCTGGCTTCGATCTGGTCTTGATACGCCAGTTCGTCCGCGGCTAGTGTCACGATTGTCGTCGCACCCAGCGCGACGGTAGCCAAAGTAACTAATACTGCTTTCTTCATTAATGAACTCCGATGAACAGGAATACTGTTTATGATTTCGAGCGCCGCCTTCCCTGTTTTCCGACGAACGCCGTCTTGGATTATTACATTGCTGGAGCGATGATGTTAAGAATTAGGGGGCGAAAGACGCCCGGATAAGGCGCTCGTCCGCTAATCAACGAACCATCGCTGATATAACGGCTATTCGAGAATCGCCTCCACCTGCTTGATCGCCAGGTCATCCGGGTCGGTCCGAATGCTGAAGTTCAGCGACGCGACCAGCTCAAGCATCTTCACGTTTTCGCTTAATACCTGGCCTTGCATCTTCTCCAGGTTTCGGTCCCGCGCGATCTCCATGAGCTCCCGCATGAGGAGATGTGCGATTCCCCGGCTTTGCCAACGATCTGAGACCACCAGGGCAAATTCACAGCTCGTTTTATCCACGTTGGTGGCGTAACGGGCGACGCCAATTTGCTCTTCGCCATTAACATCGGGCCTGACCGCAATCAGTGCCATTTCGTTGTGGTAATCGATCTGGGTGAAACGCACGAGCATTTCCTGGCTAAGCTCCTGGAGCGCATTCATAAATCGAAAATATTTCGCTTCCCTGGACAGTTCGCGCACGAACTTCGCCTCCATATCGGCGTCTTCCGGTCGAATCGGCCTGATGACGATGTCAGTGCCATCGTTCAGTTGCATTTTCTTTACCAGGTCGGACGGGTATGGATGAATTGCCAGGTGGTTATACGGGTCCGTTGAGGGCTTCGGGTAATCAACTGCAATACGGGCATCAACGGCGACAATGCCGTTTTCGTCCATTATTAACGGATTGATGTCCATCTCCTGAAGCCACGGCAACTCGCACGCCATGCTCGAAACACAGAGCAACACATCGATAAGCTGGTCGATGTCGACCGCGGGCATTTGGCGGAATTCGCCCAGGAGTTTCGATACCTTGGTGCGATTGACAAGGTCAACCGCAAGCCGGCGGTTCAGGGGCGGCAGGGCGACGGCAGAGTCACCCATGATTTCAACGGCAGTTCCACCACTGCCAAAACTAATTACCGGGCCGAAGACCGGGTCCCGGATTATACCGATCATTAACTCCCTGCCGTTCGATGTGCGGTACATCTTCTCGATCGTAACGCCGGCAATCTTTGCGCCGGGGACATGGCGCTGCACATCGTCAATCAACTGCCGGTAAGCGCCACGCACTTCCTGTGCAGAATTGATATTGAGCCTGACACCACCTGCATCGGATTTATGCGAGATGTCGGTGGACAGTACCTTCATGGCAACCGGGAAGCCGATCGATTCTGCACTGATCAACGCCTCGTTAGCCGAATGCGCGACGGCATTTCGAATCGTCGGTATCCGAAATGCGTTGAGAACAGCCATCGACTCAGGCTCCGTTAAAACCTTGCGCTGCTCAGTCAGGACTGCCTCGATGATCAGCCGCGCGCCTTCCCTGTCCGGTTGATCCTGGCCACGGGTCAACTTTGCCGGCGTCTGCAACAGAAGTCGTTGGTTCTTGTTGTATCGGGCGAGATAGGAAAACGCGTCGACAGCATTTTCAAGCGTGCGAAAATTCGGCACGTGAGCGTTTTTGAATAGCACCCTGGCCTGCTCTATCTGGTTTCCTCCCATCCAGCTGGTCATGATCGGTTTCTGGCTTTTGGCAGCTGTTTGGATGACCACCTCGGCAACCTCGTTCGGGTCGGTCATTGCCTGGGGCGTCAAAATCACGATGGCGCCATCGACGCCCGGATCTTTGAGACAGATATCCAGGGTCTGCTGGTACCGTTCCGGTGGTGCATCGCCGATGATGTCGACCGGGTTTCCATGCGACCAGACAGCGGGGAGCACCTCGTCGAGCGCCGCCATTGTCCTGGCGCTCAGGGTGGCCAGCTCGATTTCCTGATCGGTTGCGCGGTCCGCCGCCATGACGCCAGGTCCCCCACCGTTGGTGATGATTACCAGGTGCTCGGAGTTGCTACGATATCGTGGCGAAGAAAGCGCCTTTGCAGCGGAAAAAAGTTGATTGACTGTCTCTACGCGCAACACGCCTGAGCGGGATAGCGCGGCGGCGAACGTAACGTCGCTGCCTACCAGGGCGCCGGTATGTGACATTGATGCCTCGGCTCCAGCCGAATGTCGTCCGACTTTCAAGGCAATAACCGGCTTTACACGTGCGGCAGCGCGCAGGCTGCTCATGAAACGACGCGAGTTATTGATTCCTTCAATGTATAAAAGGATCGCCTTCGTGGCTGGATCTGAGACCAGGAAGTCCAGGTAATCTCCAAAGTCCAGGTCTGCTGCAATACCCGTCGAGACGACAGCCGAGAAACCGATGTCGTTCTGCTCCGCCCAATCGAGAATCGCGGTGCAGATCGCGCCGGACTGCGATACCAGTGCGAGGTTTCCGGGCTTCGCGTTACTGTTGGCAAATGTGATGTTGAGACCTTTGTCCGGGCGAATGAGGCCAAGGCAGTTTGGGCCCATTAGCCGAATTCCATAGCGCCTCACCAGTTGCGTAACACGATCTTCGAGTCGTCGGCCCTCTGTTCCAGTCTCACGAAAGCCTGCTGAGAGTATCAGCATCATCTTGATGCCACGTTCGCCGCAGGCTTCCACGATTGCCGGGATGCTTGCAGCCGGTGTGGCAACGACCACGAGATCGACGACTTCATCAATATCATCGAGGCTCGAGAAGGCCTTCTGGCCCTGCACCTCATCCCTTTTCGGATTAATGGCGTAGATGCGACCTTTGAAGCCGGAGGTGAGTAAGTTTCTGAAGACGACACCGCCTACAGATTTTGGCCTGTCGCTCGCACCGAATAGCGCGACGCTTTCGGGTTTAAAGAGCGGGGAAAGGTAATGGGTATTCATCGGCAGAAGTTTACTTATTTTCCTGACAGTGTCATGGAATATTGCTTGCTTTGGCCATGCGTTCGCCGTTTATGGAATTGAGTTGGATCAACCATTGAAATTCTAACTCGCGGCGCTTTCAAGTCGCCGAGTACGAGAAAAATTGAGCGACTAGTCCAGAACGCTCAGTGCAACTTTCACGTGCTCCTGGATCTTGATCCTTCCGGGAGAATCGGGGACCCGGTCAGGCGCCCTGCCCGCTGAGTTGCCACAGCACCGTGCAGCGAGCCCCTGAACGGCAGAACAGGAGCACCGGGCCTTCGAGGTCCGCGCAGGCACGATTGAAGTCCTCTACGTCCTGCCGTGTGATTTGTCCGGAAACCACCGGGACGTAGACATAGTTCATACCCAACCCGGCTGCGACCCGCGCAAGATCATCGTTTTTCGGCTGACCCGGAGATTCATCGTCCGGTCGATTATTTACGATACTTTTGAACCCCTTCGCGGCGATCTCGGTCAGATCATTCTCCGTTATCTGTCCCGTGACGAAAAAGCGTTCCGACAACTGCCCGATGTTCATTTTGATCTGCGTTCCCTAGGTTTGCGTAGCCAGGTTGAGTGCTTCCGGCGCGGTCCGGGCAAGGATGTAGATGCCCATTACGATAAGAAAATAGCCGAATCCTTTTTTGAGCGTCTGCTGTGGCATGCGTTTCGCGATCTTCGCGCCTGCGTAACTGCCAGCGATCCCAAGGCCGGTGACCACCATTAGTGTCTGCCAGTCGAGCTCGAGATTTTGTGCGTCCAGGACATCCAGGTACTTGTAAAAGCCGCTGAACGACTTCAATGCGATGATCACGAGGCTGGTTGCCACGGCTTTGTGAATGGCAATGCCGCCAAGCAGAACGAGCGCAGGCACAATAAGAAATCCGCCTCCGACACCGACCAGGCCGGTTATGACCCCGACGATCAAGCCGTCTGTCGCAATCTTCCAGGTCTCGCGCGGCTCATGTTCTTCGGCGGTGAGTTCAACCGGGCGCAGCATCATGTAGGACGCGAGAAGCATGACCAGGGCAAACAACGCCAGTTGGACAACACCGGGGACAAATGCGGCAATCATTGCTCCGAGGTAGGTTCCGCCCATGCCCGGGATGCCGAAGACCAGTACGTTACGCCAGTCGACTAGCCCGACTTTTATGTACTGCAGACTTCCGGCCAGGGCAATGCTGCCAACGACGAACAATGACCCGGCGATCGCGACTTTTTCATCCTGCCCGATCAGGTACACGAGAACCGGAACGGTGATGATGGAGCCACCCGATCCAAGGAGTCCCAGGCTGACGCCGATCGCTATTGCGCCCGGCCAGGCAAGTATTGACGCGGGCATCAGGCTGAATTCCCCGAACCGACCAGGCTCCGTGAATGAGTCACGAACCGTCTCGAGTCCGATTGGATATGCGCTGTCTGCACCGCAAGCCTTCCTTTACCCGCCGGTAATTTCTTCAAAGCACAAATCGCCGCTAACCCGGGGCCAGTCGGGACACAGTGACTGATTCATCATCGCAGTTCCGCGGACCCGGGGCGACCAGGCGAACGGTTACAGTCACTGCACCCTTAACCTTACAGCTAGCCGATTTTCACGTAGCCCTGGCGTCCGAGCTCGATCAGTGTCGTCAAAGCCCAGTAGTCGACCTGGATTTCATCGAGCAGGTCGTCCTGATCGATTTCCCGTGCCAGTACGCCCTGCCCGCAGATATGAAAAACCACGCCGGCCGCACTGAGCTTCTGGATCAGCTCGATGTTGGGATTGTCTTTGCCATCGTGGCGCGCCTTGAACGCCTCGTTCTTGAGGCCAATCAGGCCAGAGCCCTGGTGCAGAACCACCGCGATTTTGCGATTCTCGGGTGGCACACCGAATTTGGCCAGCGTATTCATATACACCGCAATCGCCGGAAGAAACGGGTAGGGATCGTCCAGATTGTCATCCGTTACGGTCAGGTCAAACACAACCTTGTATTCAGTGTTCGGATCCGGCGCCAGATGTGCACCCGGAAAATCCCGCCCGGCCCCGAAGCCTTCCACCAGCATTTTCTCCTCGGCGGTGACGACACCGGAAAAAACCAAAGCCATAGTGGCAAGAACCACAATTTTGAATACGTTTTTCATCTTGTACTCCTTTGAAATAAGTTCGTCCGGCTGATCCGGAAATCCACACCTGTGCAAATCGAACAGCGCATAGAGGGGCGAATCGATATTCTCATGATCAACCCGGTTCGACCCCTCATGGTTTTAACGCAAACTCTCGGCTATGCCTCCCAGGGTCGCGGCGAGCGCAGCTTTACGCTTCATCGTTACAGCATCGCCACCGGCAACGTTGAGGGTCATCGACAAGGTTTCAATACGGGAAGCCAGAGCCTCGTCACTTGTGCCACCTTCGAGCTGCGATTCCGAGCGAACCAGCGCCGCATCCAGATCAGCTAGTAACGAATCTGGCAGCGCTTTACTGCGATTCAGCTGGTCGATGTAAGCCCGCGCCACGACGGGCACTGCCGGCCAGGTAACAGGGAATTGCTGCTGCGGGTTGAATACTTTGCCCTGGTCAGCGAGCGCTGCAGCCGCGACCTCGTTTTCGGTCAGGTACTCGCTCGGCACCAGCGCCAGCACGTCGAGCCCGCGCGCAATCTCGGTACCGTAGATCTTGCCGTTGTACCAATACGACGACCAGAATCCGCCGAGAATCAAGTGTTCCTCATGGATGGGGCCACGATCGAAGTAGGCGATCTCGACAGGGTTGTACGAGTCGGTGAAATCAACCAGCGAGATGCCGCCCTGGTACCAGGACTGGGCGAAAATATCGCGGCCCGGCACCGGCACGACAGAACCGTTATGCGCTACGCAGTTTTCCTGCTCGACCTGTGGCGCCGGCAATTTGTAGTGACTGCGGAACTCGAGCTGGCCGTCAACGATGTCATAGATGGCGTCCGCGCCCCAGTCCTTGGGATCGTAGGTACGGCAGCGCGGTCGCGCGCCCCCACCCCACTCGTCGGTGAAGATAACCTTCGTACCATCGTTATTGAACGTCGCCGAATGCCAGTAAGCAAAGCCCTTGTCGACGACCTCGTCGATGCGCTTCGGCTTCAGCGGGTCGGAAATATCAAAGATGATGCCGTTACCCGAGCAGGCACCACCGGCTATCCCCGCTGCAGGAAACACGGTGATGTCATGACACTGGTCAGTCTGGCTCGAGTCCTGCGTTTCGTCACCGTGGTCCCCACCCTGCCACAAGCCCGCCAGCCTGCCGGTCTCGGGATCCGCGAACACGGCCGGGCTGTCTACGATGCGTGCCTTGGAGGGATCGTCAACAGGTATTTCTATAACGTCGATGCGGAACAGCGCGGTCCGTTCATCGCCCGGCGCTTCACCGACGCAACCCGCCAGTTCTTCGCCCTTACGTACCGAAGAAGTGCCGGAGTTGTAGACGATGATCTTGCCGTCTTCACCCGGGCCCGAAACGACCGAATGCGTGTGCGAGCCACGACAGGTCTGCACCTGGCCAACCTGCCTCGGTCGCGCGAGGTCACTGATATCAAAGATGCGAATTCCACGAAAACGAACCGGGCTGACATCCTGGCTGACACCTTCGAGTCCGCAATCTACCCGACCGCGCGTCTGTTCCACTGACATGATCAACAAGTCGCCGACGATAGAGACGTCACCCTGTCCGCCAGGACAGACGACAGAGCTGAAGAGTTCCGGTATGCCGTTTTCTTTCAGCTGGTATACGTTGAAACCGTGGTAACTGCCGGTCACCATCTTGTCACCGGAGAACGCCATATCCGTGTTGGAGAAGCTCAGGAGCGGCGAACGCTCGCCCCACTCCGTGTCGTCGACATTCTGTTCATCCTCATCTGCTTCTTTTGCAGCGTCGGAGTCTTTCTTCGGAATGGGCGGCGGCAGTCCGGCCGGATTGGCCGGGTCGAAAAAGCCAGGTGGCTTGGGTAATGAGGCCACAAGCTCCATGTTCATGATCGCCTGGCCAGCATCCTGGAAGCCCGCGCTTAACGTTGCACGTGCATCGGTCGACAGACTGGCCAATAAGGCGTTCATACGCTCAACTTCAGCCGTCTGGTCATTAGTGACGTCATTCGTAAATTCGAACAGCACCGGATCGTATGCTGAACCGGGTTGTTCAAGGAGTTCTTCGACCATTTTCACCGCACCCTCATGGTGCGCAATCATCAGCTCCAGGAACATTCGGTCAAAGTCTGTTCCCTCTGTCTTGGCGAGCTCGGCCATCTGTTCCGGCGACGCCATACCTGCCATCTTGTGCGAGGTGTGCATCGCATCGTGCGCAGTCGCATCCGGCACATCTTCGCCACGCGAGCGCAGCCAATCTTGCATGAATTTGATCTCGTCCAGCTGCGAAGCGTCGATTCGCCCGGCCACATCGAGCAACTCCTGTCGGTTCGTGCGATCGGCGACCAGTGCAGACATCTGGACGGCCTGATTATGGTGCGGAATCATATCCTGCATGAACGTGACATCCGCCGGGGAGTAGCTGGTGTTGGCAATCTCAATTGCCTCTTCGGCCGTCAGGTTACGACCAGACTCGCCCGGCGCACCAGGCTTAACAATGGGCACGTTCTGCGCCATGCCGGCAGTGGCAATCCCGAGCAGAATCAGGCCCGGGAATACGCGCAGAAACAGTCGAATTGTGTAGCTGGGATTTACGGTCAATGGACTCACTCCTTTAGATATCGTTTTTATTGGAGGTCGGTGGACCTTTCGATTGCCTGAATTTACCAGAATGGCAGGCCCAGAGTGCGGGGAATCAGTCTTGAATCACCTGCCCGATCAGTATTGTGCCCTGGTTTTCCGCTATCGACGCCTCCTCGCCTCCGGTTATCCATAACCGGCGGCGATTCAGGACGTTTGGCGCTATTAATGCGGATCGACGGGAAATCCGGCCACAGGTGGTCAACTGTTGGCCTGGATCCAGCGCACGATGTCGGCTGTGCCCATCGCGCCGGGCTGGCGTGCCACTTCGCGACCGTCTTTAAACAACGCAAGCGTCGGAATGCTCTGGATCCGAAACCGGCCGGCCGTTGCTTGTTGCTCGTCTGTATTCAGTTTCCCAAAACGGATTGACGGTTCAAGCTGGAGAGCGGCCTGCTCGAACGCCGGTGCCATCATCTTGCACGGACCACACCACGGCGCCCAGAAGTCCACGACAAGGGGAATGTCGCTTCGGCCAACATGCGTCTGGAAGTTCGCGTCCGACAGCTCGACCGGGTGACCGGTGAACAGCGCTTGCCGGCATTTACCGCAGAGTGGATTTTCAGCGAGGCGCTCGACAGGAATCCGGTTCACCGTCGTGCAATGGGGACAAACAATGTGCGTCGATTGAGTCATGGCGGTCGTAATCACGAATGGAATTGTTCGAATTTTGGGGCGCACCGGGCAAACTCAAGCTTGTCGGGCGAAATAGTCGTCGATGCTACAATCGATAGTTACTGCAATGACCTTGCTCGGTCCGACACCAGTCGCGCAGCCAACATGGTCGCTTCAGTTTAATCGGATTACACGGCAATTTGATGTCTCAACAGGTTCTTGTTCTCGAGTGTTATCAGCATACGTTGATCGTGTTGCGATCACTTTCCTGCGCTGGCTACCAGGTAACGCTTGGAGTCACCGAGCAGGAGATGGATGGAGGATTTGTTCACGTATCCCGTCACGTCGCATCAACCTGGATGCACCCGGACATTGTGGACGATCCGGCCGGCTTCGATACCGCGCTCATCGATTTTCTGTACCGTAACCCGCAAATCAAACTGGTTTATCCCGTTGGCGAAAACTCCGTTCGCAAGCTCACCAGCATCAGGGATAATTTGCCATCTGGCGTTGTTGTTGCGATGCCGGACAACGCCGCTGTAGAGGACTGTTTGAGTAAATCCCGTGCGGGACAGATTGCCGAGCGTTGTCATATCCCGGCACCGGCGACGAGAAGTGTCAGTTCGGCGACGGAGTTATATGACACAGTGCGTGAGTTTGGATTTCCGTCAATTGCTAAACCGGCCGACTCCAGGCTCACCCTGCTGAACAAGAAATGCGTATTTATCCGCTCTGAGCTGGACCTGGAATCACTCGTTGAAGACTGGCCGGAACAGGGCCAGGACTGTGTGGTACAAAATGAAATTGTCGGGCGAAGACATAACTGTGAACTCGTCGCCAGGAATGGGAAAATAATCCAGTACTTCGAATCGGAAGTCCTTCGCACTGACGAGTTGGACTATTCCGGCAACAGCGTTTTTCATCGATCGATCGCCCCGATTCCCCTGCACCGGGAATACTGTGAGCGATATGCCGCCGAACTAGACTACACAGGCATTGGCCTTTTTCAGTTCTTACGAGACGCACAGTCCGGCCAGAGCTATTTCCTGGAAGCCAACCCCAGAACGGGTGCAGGAATCGCTATCGCTGTTTATTGCGGCATGGATTTGCCCGCAACCGCCGTGAAGGTGCATGTCGGTGATCCGATTGATCCCGCAACCAGTTATCCATTAAACCGTTCGGTGAACTGGCTCAACGGTGATCTGCTCGGACTTCGTCGCGCAATATTAAGAAGAGAAGCTGGGCTGCGACAGTCACTTGCCTGGCTTACGCGTGCGATCACCGACTTCATTCGCGCGGACTGCCACACAACATTTACCTGGGAAGATCCAAAACCGACCATGTATCTGTATTGGGGGCTCTTCAAAAGATCACTTTTCAAAAAGCAGAACAGTCACTGAAATATTTGCAGCGCCAGGCGAAGATGCCGCACCTTCAATTGACAGGCAGCTACATCCGAGACCATTAATGAACCTGGTTACGTTTCCCGCCCGATCAGGGCTGGTTCAGGAGCTGATCGAGTTTAGCCTTCACAATCGGATTCCACAGCTCGTATCCGAGCGCGTTCATGTGCATTCCGTCACCGATAAAGATTTCGTCCTTCAGTCGCGTTTCATCCGCGAACATGACCTTGCTGATGTCCACAAAGTGCAGATTCTCTTTGCTCGCACTGTACTCCTCGAGCAGTCGATTTGTGGCCATCTTGTTCTTGCGCACATCCTTGCCCAGGATATCGTCGACGAGCGCTGGCTTCATTGAAAGGAAGATGATCTCGGTTTCAGGAAAGTCTTTTTCAACGCGGTCCACCAGGGCTTTGAACGCGTTGGCGGAGAATTCAGGCGATTCTCCGTTCTCAACATCGATGTCGCAGTAGACGACCAATATTGAAGGCGCGTGTTTCCCGATGACGTCGTCATAATAGTGACTGATCTCCGGCAGACTGGCACCGCCGAACCCGCGGTTGATTACCGGGTAGCCGGGAAACGCCATCGCCGTCTCCCAGAAGACGATGCTTGAGCTCCCAACAAACAGTATCGGCTGCTCAGGAAGCGCGTTGCGTCTATCGAATCGCCGGTACTGCTCGATGGTATCGGCATAACGATCGATCCTGATGGCCCTGTCCCGCCGATATTTTTCCTGGTTCTGATGGTAAATCGACATGACTTTCCCATATTTCTGCGGATTGGCGTTGTAGTCCACCGCATGCTCCATCCAGAAAGCAAAGGAGCGCTTATAGAATGCAGCCGTCGTGGTTTCATCGACGATATCGCTGGAAAGGGCCTCTTCCTGGAACGCCAGGAATTGCTCCAGCGCCTCGTCGGCGACAGCGACCGGACTAAAGGACAAGGCCAGCAATCCGGCCAGAACAACTAATCTTGAGAATCTATGTAACAAGGCAACCCCCCCGCAGCAACGAACTGCAAACCTGAATGCTCCGGACCATAACAAAAAGAGCACGACGGCGGACCCTGCCCCTGCACCCAATGACATGGCCGATATGGGGCAAGGTGGTAGTTCTACGGGTTTCATTGGCACCTGACCATGGGTTAGGCTAATCACTTGTCCGGTAGCCACTGGCTTGGGAGTCCCGATGAAAATTTATACCCTTTTACTTGCCGGGTTCGCTTTAATTGCGACCGGCTGCGCTGAGAAAGAGCAGGCAGCGCCCGAGTCGACAGACGAGACACAAATGACCACACCCGCAGCCAGTGCAGCTGGGAACCAGGCCCGGCAGAACGACGCATTTCTGAAGCATATGCACCTTCACGCGGAAAAGCTGGACGATCTCAACTTCGCCCTTGCCGATGGCGACCTCGAAGCGGCCAAGGCACCAGCGTACTGGTTATCACGGCATGACACAGTTGACGATGTCCGGTCTGACTGGATGCCGTACCTGTACGGCATGCGCACGGAGGCCCAGGCTGTCGAAGAGGCGCCTGACCTTGCGACGGCTCGCGCCGCGGCCGAGCGTATCTCCGCAAAATGCCAGGGCTGCCATACGGCCGCCGAACAGGCTGACGAATAGCGGCGTCGACAACATCAGGGATATACCGAATATCAGCGAGATCTTATCCCGCGTGTGGGATGAGTATTTAAGCGGTGTTGAGGGATGATGGCGCCTTTAATTGCAGAACCGAACCATTATTTTCGGGATTGACACGCCGGGAGTCTGGATCAGGTCTAGAATTAGCCTGTGACGTTTGTCTTTGCAGGGGGTCGACATGAAAAAGTTCGCGTTAGTCCTGACAGGTATCGGCATTTCATTGCTTTTCTCAACCGGGCTCGTTTTCGCCGACGACGGGGCGATCAAGACGATGGCCAGAATTACCATGGGCCTGAATCATTTTCCAACCGATGACGACAAGGCAGCATTGAAGGGCATTATCGACAGTGATGACAGCAGCGACGAAGAAGCTGATATCGCGATGGTGATCGCCAATATCGAGCACAAGGTCCTCGACAAGGACACCGAGCGGCTGACTGATATTATCAACGATGACAGCAGCGGCGCAGACGCGAAGAAGCTCGCCGGCATTTTGCTTCGCATCAATCACGCACCGAGTGACGAGGACAAAGCGGCACTGGCCGCGCTGGCGGAAGACTAATACGGTAGAAATGTACTCCGACGGACGATCTGGTT
>JAHEFD010000143.1:1864-5673 GCA_024640345.1 Woeseiaceae bacterium | reverse complement strand
AACAGTTTGACTGGCTGACAAAAGGCCTTGCTCGCCAGTTTTCTTCGCTGCCGGCGATCATGTGCAGCATTTCAAGAGTCTTTTCGAGGTGCGTGTGATCTGTCCAGCTGGCGCCGACATGTTTGCTGGTTCCTGCCACAGAGCAATACGTGGTGTTCAGGTCCATTTCGTAGTTGTCTGCAATGTCACGCAACACGCACATACGCTGGAAGATGTGTATGTGTTCGCAAGTATCGACAATTCGCGACAGGTCATAAAGATCCTGCGCAGTGGACTCGCGATAGGCGTTATTGACGGTGTCGGCGATCATCACGGCCGCACCGCCGGTTGCGAAGTGAACACGGGTGCCACTTATCCGCCTGTCGTAGGCCGGGTCCTGGCCGTAGAGCACAAGGTTGCGTTCCGCTTGCGTCAACGCCTTTTCGACGACGTGTCGCGGCATTCGCAGGCGTCCATCGTTTCCAAGGACAGCACCAACTGCCGTACAGGTTTCGATACAGTGCGGCGTTGCATCGTTGAATCCAACTTCTTCCAGGATGCGAAAAATATTCGCATCGATCGCAGCAATATTCGAATCACTCAGGGGCTTGTACTGCCCGCCGAGTTCCCCGGGATTAACCGGCTTAATATCCTCTGCCAGCGGCGCGCTTCGCAGGGCGTGTCTTGCTCGCCTTCCACCGGATCGTTGCGCCATGTTGCAGTAGCTCCTGTTAATTTGTTCGTCAGGCCGCACGTCGACCGCAACGAGGACGTAAGACGGCTTTAACGGAAAAGAGTTTGTACCATTTGCCGGGCACTTGCATGCAAAATCGGCGGGCCTTAATGCAGAAACGATGACATCCGGATCAATGTGAATGGGCTGACCGTTCTTGATTGACAGCCTGATCGTCGGCGGTGTACACATTGGGACAGACCGGGGAAACGCGAGTGACCATCGATGGCAGACCTTATATCGCCCGAAAGCCCGTTCAAGGAAGAGGTTCAGCGCTTCATCGAGGAGTCGGGGATCGGGGAAAAATCGGACGAGATCCTTGGGCCGTTTTCTGATATCAGCAAGCAGGTCGCCGAGGCGATCTGGGATGCGTTTCTGCCGGGCTCGCCATTTTCATCCCTTTCATGGGAGCTGCTGACTTTCACGCTGATTGTCGCAACGGGATTCTGGTTTTTCCGCAAGGGCCGCGGGGCCAAGGATGCGAGCGGCCGAGAGCGGCCAACAAAAAGCCTGCTCCAGTATCTTTTGCCTGAAGATATTTACACGCATCAATCCGCAAGGGTCGACATCGGCCTCTACCTGCTCGATCGTGGCATGATGCCAATCTGGTTCGCGTTGTCCCTGGGAACGATCGCCCCGTTTTTCGAGCAGAACACCATTGGCGCACTGCAAAGAACGTTCGGCGCGAGTCCGGGCGTCGATCCGACCATCCCGTGGCGATTGTTCTACGGGCTCGTGTCGATCCTGATCGTCGATATGATTTTTTACTGGACACATTACATGATGCACAAGACCCAGATCGGCTGGGCCCTGCACAAAGTGCATCATTCAGCGCAGGTGCTGACGCCGCTGACACGCCCGCGAGAGCATTTCATTGTCGGGCCGTTATGGGCGCTCGGCCCGGCCATAGGGCTCGCGATTTCCGGTGGCATCTTCGCCTGGGTTTTTGACGGCAACATTACTCAGATCACGATTTTGAACGTAGGCGTCTTTTCGGTGCTTTATGCGTTGAACGGAAATTTCCGGCATTACCATATTTCGTTTCGCTATCCGCGCTGGCTGGAACTCTGGCTGCAAAGCCCGGGCATGCATCACACGCACCACAGCTATCTCGAGAAACACTGGGATACGAACCTTGGCCTGGTCACCAGCATATGGGACCGGATGATGGGCACTATATACATTGCTGATAAATACGAGGAAACCCCGTGGGGGCTGGCGCCGAAGGACCAGGCTGAGTACACAACTCTGCGTGATAACCTTGTGACTCCGTTTCGAGAAATCATTCGCATTCTTGGCAAGAAGCCCAAGATTTACCCCGCCGGTATTGGACCTGATTTGTCATCACAGAAATCCCGCGATGTCATCGGCTGATCGGCGAATAGATGCATTGCCGGCGAGATCGCCGTATATCCCGAGGAATGGTTGTCACGGCTTTTCGTTGTTCTCGCCCCGGCATGGGCCTAGTATGATGGTCACTTGATGAAGGGGCGACTGGCCGGACAATGACATCTTACTTATTTTCGCTGCCGCCTGGAGGGATAGTCCCCCGGTGACTGCGTCATCCGAACCTGCCGGTACACTCGAAACTGCAATTGCGCATGCCACGCGGTTGCTCGGCGTTGACCCAATACTTGCCGCCGAGCAAGCGACGGAAATTCTGAATGCAGTTCCGGATCATCCTCCCGCTTTGCTGCTG
The DNA here is from genome assembly GCA_024640345.1 of Woeseiaceae bacterium. GTDB lineage: Bacteria > Pseudomonadota > Gammaproteobacteria > Steroidobacterales > Woeseiaceae > SZUA-117. The sequence goes on along the minus strand of JAHEFD010000143.1, from coordinate 3,262 downwards.
CTTGCCACTGCCCATCGCCTGTCGGGCAATCCGGCAGCTGCGATGGAGATCCTCGAGCCGTTGGTGCGTGCCCAGGACCGCTGGGCCGCCGCGCATTTTGAATACGGGCTGTTGCTTACAGGAATGGGTCGCGGTGACGCTGCAATCGAGGCTTTGCGAAGAACCGTGGAGCTGAAGCCTGACCACCCGGAGGCATGGCGTTTTCTCGCCGATCATCTCCTGGCCATTGGTGATTCGGGAGGCGGCAATGCGGCTTTCACCCGTCACATACAGTGTTCCACACAGGATCCGCGGTTGCAGCAGGCTGCGGCTGCTATGGTCAAAAACGATATGCCGCTGGCCGAGCGAATCCTGAAGTCGCATCTTAATGAAGCGCCGACGGATGTCCCTGCCATTCGCATGCTGGCTGAAGTTGCGGTTCGTTGTGGCCGGAACGCCGATGCCGTGAAGTTGTTCTCACGGTGTCTCGAACTGGCGCCGGGCTTCACTGCGGCACGCTACAACTACGCCACGTTGCTGCATCGGCAAAACGACTCCGCCGAGGCACTCCAAGAAATCGAGCGTCTGCTTGCTGTCGATCCGCGCAATCCAAGTTATCGAAACCTGTGCGCTGTCATCCTCAGCAGAGTCGGCGAGTACGAACGCTCGAGCCAGATCTACAAGGAGCTCCTTGACGAGTATCCGGCCAATGCCAAAGTCTGGCTCAGTTACGGCCATGTGCTAAAGACAGAGGGTCGCCAGAGCGAGTGCGTAGAGGCTTACCGGTGCTGTATTGCACGTGATCCCGCTTTTGGCGAAGCTTACTGGAGTCTTGCCAACCTCAAGACATTTCGGTTTTCAGACGAAGACCTGGCGGCGATGCATGAACAACTCGCCGATCGTGAGCTCAATGACGAGAATCGTCTGCACTTTCACTTTGCACTCGGTAAGGCGGCCGAGGACTCCAGGAATTACGCAGAGTCTTTCGAACATTATTCGAAAGGCAACGATCTGCAACGTATTGGTTCTCGTTACGATGCCGATCTCAACACTATCCGGGCAAGGAGACTAAAGGACAATTTTACGCGCGAGTTTTTTGATTCGCGTGCGGGATCGGGCTGTGATGCGCGCGATCCGATCTTCATCGTTGGTATGCCGCGTTCGGGTTCGACGTTGCTTGAGCAGATTCTGTCCAGCCACTCGGCCGTGGAAGGGACTACGGAGCTGCCAGAGATGATATCGATGGCGAAAGAGTTGCGTGAGCAGGCCGATTCCAATGACATTGCTGTGTATGCCGAAGTCCTGGCGGAGAAGAGTGCTGCCGAGCTGCGCGAAATGGGTGAGCGTTATATCGAACGCACCCGAATTCACCGCAAAACTGACCGTCCGTTTTTCATTGACAAGATGCCAAATAATTTC
>JAHEFD010000143.1:0-1764 GCA_024640345.1 Woeseiaceae bacterium | reverse complement strand
AGCCAGAGCTTTACGTGTGGCCGTATACCGTTGTAGTCTTGGGCAAACGTCCTCGTTAACCGGAGAGTTAAAAATGCACGCTTCCAATTCCAATAATGATCGTCGCGCATTCATCCGGACACCTGTAGCGACAGGTATCCTGCTGGCACTGGCGAGTCCGGCGCTGCTGGCGCAGCAGTCGACGGCGATCGAAGAAATTGTCGTGACCTCGCAAAAGCGCGAGGAAAGCATGCAAAAAGTGCCGATCAGTATCCAGACGCTCAATAGCCAGTCAATAGCAGAACTCAACCTGCAGAACTTCCAGGATTACACAAAGATGCTGCCCACGGTGTCGACGACACCCGGCCTTGGCTCCGGCGCCGGCGGCGCCGGTGTCTACATGCGCGGCATTGCAACTGCCGGCGATGGTCAGGCAACCACTTCTCAGCCCAGTGTCGGCATGTACCTGGATGAACTGCCGATCACGACGATCCAGGGCAACCTGGACGTCCACATGTACGACGTGGCGCGGGTCGAAGCGCTTGCCGGCCCACAGGGTACCCTTTACGGTGCGAGTTCCCAGGCCGGTACGATCAGGGTTATTACCAACAAGCCGGTCCTGGGTGAATTCTCTTCCAGCGTTGGCGTTGAAGGTAATATCGTTGACAGTGATGACACCGGCTATGTTGCAGAGGGTTATGTGAATGTACCGGTCAACGACAATATGGCAATTCGCCTGGTCGGCTGGTCGCGACATGATGCGGGTTACATCGACAACGTGTCGACAACCCGTGTGATGCCTGGCGTCGCCAGCACAACTGCTGATGACATCACGATAGACAATGCTGCCTATGCTAAGGAAAACTACAACACGCTCGATACGATCGGCGCGCGCGCAGCGCTGCGAATTGATTTAAATGACGACTGGACCGTCACGCCGACCGTGATGGCACAGAAACAGGAAGGCGAAGGTTCCTGGGGTGACGATCTGAGTGATTTCGTCCCCGGAAATAATGCCGTTGCCCATTTTGCGCCAGAATTCACGAACGATGAATGGACAATGGTTGGCCTGACGATTGAGGGCAGGATCAGCAACTTTGACATTGTCTATTCCGGCTCCTATCTTGATCGTACCGTCGATGGTTCGTTCGATTACACGGATTACGCGTACTGGTACGACACCATCTACACGACCGGCTACTACGCCGATTTACATTTTGCGAATACGGGACCGAGGGCTGTGCCCAACCAGTTCTTCCCGACGGCCGGAACCCGACTCGCACCGGTCCCGCGCGTTAACACCGATGACGGCTACACGAAGGAAAATCACGAGATAAGAGTCAGCACCGATCCGGACAAGCGTGTTCGCGGCCTCGTCGGATTATTCTTTCAGCATCAGTATCATGACTTCGAGCAGCACTGGGATGTTCCCGGTCTTGGCGACATTATGCTCATGAACGGTGGCACGGATCCGAGGTTCCAGGATACCGTCTATCTGAATACCTTTGACCGAAACGACCATGACAGGGCCATATTCGGCCAGGTGAGTTTCGATCTTACGGACGATCTCGAGTTGACCGTGGGTGCGCGATTCTTCGAACCACAGGTTACCGTCAGGGGCTTCTTCGGCTTCGGTCTTGGCTTCACCCCAATCTGGTCAAGTAACGGCGAAAATCGCTGTAACCTGGTCGAGGGGGACGCTGGTTGGACACCGCTTTTCAATGGCCAGGCAGACTACAACGATGCGCCTTGTCTGAATGTGGATAAAGGTATCTCCGAAAGCGA
>JAHEFD010000058.1:6649-20567 GCA_024640345.1 Woeseiaceae bacterium | reverse complement strand
TCGGGTAGCCGATTTCCGCGGCGACGAGCTTTGCGGTCGACCAGGCCCGTACGGCCGGGCTGCTGATGATAAGGGAAGGCCGGATGCCGGCTTCCTTCATTCGATCACCCATATCAGGGGCATCGCGTTTTCCGCGGCCATTCAATGGTCGATCAAAGTCAAGGAGACCTGGTTTATTCCAGCTTGATTTCGCATGGCGAAGGATGGTCAGGGTTTTCACAAAACGGTCCTGGTTATATCTCGGATTTCTACATCAGCCCCGTTTGCAGCCTCGCTTCGTCAGACATCATGCTCTGATTCCAGGGCGGGTCAAAGACTAGCTCAACTCTGACATCGGCGATAGTTGGGATTACCGCAATTTTTTCCTGCGCGTCCTGCACCAGAATCTCTCCCATTCCGCAGCCCGGAGCAGTAAGGGTCATGTCGACAGTAACGGAGCGCTGACCATCGGGTCGTGGTTCAATTTCGCATCGATAGATCAGTCCCAGGTCAACAATATTGACCGGAATCTCCGGGTCATAGCATGTCTTCAGCTGCTCCCAGATAACGGCCTCGATATCCTTGTCCGTCGCATTTTCAGGAATTGCCGGTGGCGCTTCCGGTTCCTTGCCAATCGCGTCAGCATCCATGCCCGCGATACGAAACAGGTTGCCTTCGACGTAGACAGTAAAACTGCCCCCGAGCGCTTGCGTTATGAAACCGGCAGTACCCTCTCGCAATGTCACCGACTCGCCAACAGGAATGATCACCGCAGTGACGTCGCGCTGAATGGTGAATGGTTCGTTAGTATGTCCAAACATCTGTGCTACTCGGTCGAAACTGGAATTTTTTGATTGCGCATGGCGGAATTCATTCCGTGCCAGGCCAATGTCGCGCATTTGACTCTCGATGGAAATTCCCGGACACCCTGAAGCGCTCTCAGCTTGCTTAAATTGACGTGCGGCCGGTCTGCAGCGGTTCCGCTTCCGTCTCCGGTGAGCAAGTTATTAACTGCTGTAAAATAGTCCATAGCCTGGCTGGTCGTCAGTCCGATCACCGTGTCGGTTAATAACGATGCAGAGGCGACCGAGATGGCACAGCCGGAGCCTTCAAATTTGGCATCTTCGATAATGTCGCCGTCGCCAACCCGAAAATAGAGTTTGAGCTTGTCCCCGCATAACGGGTTGATGCCTTCGGCTTCGTGAGAACTGTCCGCGAGCTTGCCAAAATGCCTGGGGCTGCGCGCATGATCGAGAATGAGTTCTCGGTAAAGGTCCCGCAGTTCGTCATTTGGCTGAGCCGACCTGTCCATTAGCCGAAAATCTTCCTGGCTGTTTGCAGCGAATCGATCAGGCGATCGATGTCATCCGTGGTGTTGTAAACAGCCAGCGATGCCCTGGCAGTGCCGGGAACGCCATAAAAATCCATGACTGGCATGGCGCAGTGATGGCCGGTGCGGATAGCGATGCCCTGGTGGTCGAGTATCGTTCCGAGATCGTGCGGATGAATATCTCCAAGCATGAAGGACTGGACACTCGCTTTTTCGTCCGCTGTTCCGATCAGGCGAATATCCTCAACGTCGGCAAGTCGCGATGCCATGTAGAGTAATGTTTTGTGTTCGTGCTCGGCGACGCGAGCCATTCCAATGGTGGTCAGGTAGTCCACAGCAGCTCCTAACCCGACAGCTCCGGAAATATTCGGTGTGCCCGCCTCGAACTTATACGGTAATTCGTTAAAAGTTGTTCCGTCGAAACGGACTTCGAGGATCATGTCTCCGCCGCCCTGGTAAGGCGGCATATTTTCCAGCAACGCCTCTTTCGCATAAAGCACGCCGATTCCGGTCGGGCCAAACATCTTGTGACCGGAAAAGGCATAGAAATCGCAGTCGAGATCCAGGACGTCTACGGGCAGGTGGGGAACTGCTTGTGCACCATCGACTAGGACAGGGATATCCATTGAATGCGCTGCATCGATCAGTTTCTTGACCGGCAGTACAGAACCCAGTGCGTTGGAAACGTGGGCGATAGCGAGCAGTTGAACACTTTCGTCGAGAAGTGCAATCAGTTCATCCGACTGTACCTGTCCCTTGTCGTCAATGGGTGCGACCAACAGCTCGGCACCGGTTTGTTCACACAGCAACTGCCACGGCACGATATTTGAATGGTGTTCAAGGTGCGTAATGACAATCTTCTTGCCCGGTTTCAAAAATGGCCGGCAAAAGCTTTGAGATACCAGGTTGATTGATTCCGTCGTGCCGCGGGTAAATATGATCTCGTTTCTGCTGCTTGCATTGATAAATGCCTGTACCTTGTCCCTGGCGCCTTCGAATGCTTCAGTTGCTCGATGGCTCAGCGTATGCACACCTCTATGCACGTTGGCATGGTCATGCCGCTGGTAGGCGCGTACTGCGTCAATTACCGAGGCAGGCTGCTGTGATGAGGCGGCGCTGTCCAGGTAAACAAGAGGATGATCGTTAATCTTTTGATCAAGCGCAGGGAAATCGGCGCGGCAATCAATAACATCGGCTGCCTGCGTCGAAGAAATGACGTTGTTGCTTTTCTGATTCATCGTTAACCGGCATCCAGTACTTCGGACAGTCGTCTGTCGAGTATGTCGACCAGGTAATTACGACTTTCTTCCACCGCCAGTTTGGCGAGGATGCCTGCGGCAAAAGCCTGGGTCAGCAGGTGCCTGGCCGTATCCTGATCCAGCCCGCGACTTCGTAAATAGAATAAAGACGACTCATCCAACTGACCGACCGTAGCGCCGTGGCTGCATTTGACATCGTCAGCATAGATTTCCAGTTCTGGTTTCGTATCGATTTCAGCATGGTCTGACAGGAGCAGGTTATGGTTTGCCTGGTTGGCGTCGGTGCCGTCTGCACCTTCGAATACGACCGCTTGTCCATTGAATACACCCCGTGATCGGCCATTCAGGACTCCACGATACTCCTCGTTACTTATTGCGGGGCCTACGCGGTGTTCGACTCGTGTGTGGTTGTCGATGTGTTGCTTGCCGGAGGCGAGGTAGAGACCGTGGAGGTGGGCTGCGGCATTTTCTCCGGCGATATTCACCGAGATATCGTTCCGCGTCAGCGCGCCACCGAAATCAAAAGCGTTGTGGCGAAGCGTTGCATCGCGAGCCAGGCTGGCGATCAATCGATTTACACCGATATGCTGCTCACTTCGGGTTTGAATTCGTACAAATTCAAGCGTCGCTGCGCGCGCAAGACTGGCCTCAGTGACCGCATTCGAAAATTGCATTCCGGAATCGGCAGACAACGCGCATTCAATGACCTGCAATCTTGAGTTTTCGCCGAGGTCAATAACGATCCGGATCTGTGATGCCTGTTGTGATGGATCATCAATCTGGAGAATGCCGAGCGGTTTCGAAACTTCAACATTGGCGCCGACTTGAAGCCGTAACCCGTCAATTAATAATGCGGCGTTCATTGCCGACATCGGATCATCAATGTTGATGTGGGTTGAATCGGTTTGTTCTGATAACTTCGAAAATTCGATATCAGGCCCGAGGCTGTTTTGTAGTTCCGCAAGTGAACTTGAATCGATCGAACCGTTTCTAATGATCAGCCAGTGAGCGTCCATCTGGTTCAGGATTTCTGGCCGAGCGACCTCTGGGGGCGGCAGGGAAGGAGTGGCGGCCGCAGCGTCCATGCGATTGCGCAACCAGGCATTGCTGATTTCTGCAGCCGCTGAGAGGTTGGTATATTTCCAGTCTTCATCCCGGGTTGTGGGGAAGCCGAGGGAAGAGAACTGATTCGCCGCCTGGTTACGTACGGGCGAAAGCTCGTCCGACGGCATGGCGTGGATGACTGCGGCGAACAGTTCCTGGTCGAGCGCGCTCACGTTCATGCGCTGGCGGCCTCCTGAACCCACTCGTATCCCCTGTTTTCAAGCTCTAATGCCAGCGTCTTGTCGCCCGAACGAATGATCTTTCCCTTCGACAGCACGTGAACATGATCCGGTTCGATGTAGTCGAGCAATCTTTGGTAGTGAGTGACCAGGACGATGGCTCGCTCTGGATCTCGCAAGGCATTGACGCCGTTGGCTACGGCTTTGAGGGCATCGATATCGAGACCTGAGTCGGTCTCGTCCAATATGGCAAGCGTCGGTTCGAGCATTGCCATCTGCAGGATTTCGTTGCGTTTTTTCTCGCCACCGGAAAATCCCTCGTTGACACCACGATTAAGAAAACTCGCATCCATTCCCAGGAGTGCCATTCGTTCCCGGGCAATCTTCAGAAACTCGAAGGCGTCAATTTCTTCCTGGCCGTTGTGACGGCGCTTGGCATTGACTGCCGCTTTGAGCAGGTAAGCATTATTGACGCCCGGAATTTCGACCGGGTACTGAAAACCAAGAAAAACGCCTTCACGTGCGCGTTCTTCCGGCTCGAGCTCCAGCAGGTCTTTTCCCATGTAAGTGACGCTGCCACCGAGGACCTCATAATCCGCGTGCCCCGCGATGACCTGGGCGAGCGTGCTTTTACCCGATCCATTGGGACCCATGATGGCGTGGACCTCACCGGCACGTACGGTTAAATCGAGGCCATTCAATATGGTATTACCGGCGATACGTGCCTGCAGATTTTTAACTTCCAGTATATTTGTCATTTCGAGTTCTTAACCTACTGCGCCTTCGAGGCTGACGTTCAACAATGCTTGGGCTTCGACGGCAAATTCCATCGGTAGCTCCTTGAATACTTCCTTGCAAAACCCATTGACGATCATGTTCACCGCATCTTCTTCCGAAATGCCACGTTGTCGGCAATAGAAAAGCTGATCTGCTGAAATCTTCGAGGTCGTCGCTTCGTGCTCGATACGCGCGGATGGGTTTTTGATCTCCATATACGGAAAGGTATGTGCACCGCACTCTTTGCCTATTAGCAGGGAATCGCACTGGGTGTGATTCCTTGCTCCACTGGCCTGCGGCATCACCCTGACAAGTCCCCGATAGGACTGTTGAGCACGTCCTGCAGAGATGCCCTTGGAGACGATAGTACTCGAGGTATTTCGGCCAATATGAATCATCTTGGTCCCGGTATCGGCCTGCTGCATATTGTTGGTTACCGCGACTGAATAGAACTCACCAACAGAATTGTCGCCCCGAAGGATACAGCTCGGGTATTTCCACGTAATAGCGGAACCGGTCTCGACCTGGGTCCATGAGATTTTCGAATTGTCGCCACGGCAATCGCCACGCTTGGTCACGAAATTATAAATGCCACCTTTGCCATTTTCGTCGCCGGGATACCAGTTCTGAACCGTGGAATACTTTATTTCCGCGTCCTTTAAGGCCACCAGTTCGACAACCGCAGCATGCAGCTGGTTTTCGTCGCGCATCGGAGCGGTGCATCCCTCGAGATAACTCACATGGCTGCCTTCGTCTGCAATAATGAGCGTCCTTTCGAATTGCCCGGTATTCGCGGCATTGATTCTGAAATACGTGGACAGCTCCATTGGGCAGCGAACGCCTTTCGGAATGTAGACAAACGATCCATCGCTGAAGACGGCGGAATTCAGGGCAGAGTAGTAGTTATCCCTGTGCGGGACGACTGAGCCTAAATATTTCTTCACCAGTTCAGGGTGTTCGATGACCGCTTCCGAGAATGGGCAAAATATGACGCCCGCGTCGTTCAGCTTCTCCTTGAATGTCGTCGCCACCGATACGCTGTCGAAAACAGCATCAACGGCGACGCCGGCAAGCCTGGCCCGCTCATGCAATGGAATACCGAGTTTGTCGTAAGTTTCCAGCAACTTCGGGTCCACTTCATCCAGGCTTTTCGGACGATCCTTGTCGGACTTTGGTGCAGAAAAATACGAAATGTCCTGGAAATCAATCTGTGGGTAATGGAGGTGCGCCCATTCGGGTTCCTGGATCGTCAGCCAGTGCCTGTATGCCTTGAGTCTCCATTCGAGCATGAACGGCGGTTCGTTCTTTCTGGCAGAAATCGCACGCACGACATCTTCATTGAGGCCGGGGGGCAGGGAATCCGACTCGATGTCGGTAACAAATCCATGTGCATAACGCCGGTTGACCAGCGATTCGATGTTGTTGGGGTCCGTCGACATATGGTTACTCTTTTCGCTCTACGTTGATTGGCATGCCCGCGAACTTGAAATGTGGCACGGGCGCCCTGGTTCGCTGCAGATCAGTCAGGTTTATGTCATCCAGTGCACGCCTGATCGCGACATTAATCCGTTGCCAGGCGCTGCCAACATTGCATACCGACTCATAGTCGCACTGGCTGTCGTCGGCGCTGCATTCAGTAATGGTCACGGGTCCTTCCAGCGCGTCAATGATGTCCGCGGCGCTTATGTCACTTGCCGGGCGGGACAGCCTGTAGCCGCCCTGCGATCCGCGGGTTGATGTCACAAGATCCGCTTTTGCCAATAATTTCAACAGCTTACTGACAGTAGGAGGGCTGATCCCGGTTGCGGCGGACACATCTGCCGCGCTCAGAAACCGGGACTCGTCGCTCGGGAGATGAGCAAGTACGAGGGTGCCGTAGTCGGTCAGGCGACTGATTCGCAGCATGAATGGCGCTCCGGGGACATCAAAAGAGGACTATTTTAGTCCTATTTGATTTTCGAGGCCAGTATTTGTCGCTCATTGGCTGCTGCCTAGCGCCATTGAGGCATACGTTTGCTATGCTATCCGACCCCAGAGAAGCAACGGCCATCAAATGTGTCCAGCCAATCGCCATGGCTTGTCACGACTAATAACAAGCAAACGATGGTCGGCAACACAGGGCTCGCTATGAACGACAAATCCGAACACCTGATCGAGATTCGTGATCTCTGTTACTCCCGTGGACATCGTGAAATCTTCAAGGGCCTGAATATCAAGATTCCGCGTGGGCACGTGACAGCAATCATGGGGCCCAGCGGAACCGGCAAGACAACGTTACTTCGCCTGATTACGCGGCAGTTGCTGCCCGACAGCGGGACGATACTGGTCGAGGGAACCGATATTTCGACTTTGAACCAGAAAGAGCTTTACCAGATGCGACGTCGCTTTGGCATGCTCTTCCAGAACGGAGCATTGCTGACCGATATATCCGTCTTTGAGAACGTGGCATTTCCGCTCCGTGAACATACCCGGTTGCCCAACAGGTTAATTCGTCACATCGTTCTGACAAAGCTGCACGCGGTCGGGCTGAGGGGTGCTGCCGATATGATGCCGACGCAGTTATCGGGTGGTATGGCCAGGCGGGTTGCGCTCGCGCGGGCCATGGTCATGGATCCGGAAATCCTGATTTATGACGAACCTTTCGTCGGGCTCGACCCGATTTCAATGGGTGTCATCGTCCGTCTTGTACGAAAGATGAATGACGCGCTGGGAATCTCCAGCATCCTGGTAAGTCATGACGTCCAGGAGATTGCTACGGTTGCAGATTGCAGCTTCCTGATTTCCGACGGAAAGGTGGCCGCATCGGGCAGTCCCGACGAATTGCACAACACCAGTTCAGAGCTCGTGCGACAGTTTATGCACGGCATGGCCGACGGGCCGGTGGCGTTTCATTTCTCTGCACCGAACTATGCGGAGCAACTGCTCGGCAGGGATGCTGAGTAAATAGCATGATTCGCGAGATCTGGTACACGTTCATCGATTTCCTGCAAACGTTCGGGAAACTGCAGATATTTTTCGTTCGTTTGGTACTGAATTCGCCGAACGTGTTCTTGACCCGCGGCGGACTGATCATCAAGCAGATCCACAACGCGGGCGCCATGTCGCTCGTTATCATCATGGTGAGCGGATTGTTCGTTGGTGGCGTTCTGGGTTTGCAGGGCTTCAGTATCCTGTCGAAGTTCAATGCCGAAGATTCGATAGGGACATTCGCCGCATTCTCACTGGTGAAAGAGCTGGGGCCGGTCATCACCGCATTACTGTTTGCGGGTAGGGCTGGAACGGCTCTGGCTTCAGAGATCGGCCTGATGAAGGCGACGGATCAGTTATCGGCCATGGAAATGATGGCGATCAATCCGTTGCAGCGGGTTCTGGTACCAAGATTTCTCGGTGGTGTGATTTCGATGCCAATGCTTACCGCGGTCTTCATCATCGTCGGGCTGTTCGGTGCGCATGTCGTAGGCGTCAATTTGCTTGGCGTGGACGAAGGTGCCTTTTGGCAGCAGTTGCAATCAACCCTTGAAATGAGAGATATCTACGAGGGGATATTCAAGAGCGTGGTCTTCGGCATTGTCGCGAGCTTGTTCGCAGTCTGGGAGGGCTATAATGCAATTCCGACTGCGGAGGGAGTAGGGCGTGCGACCACGCGAACAGTTGTGATAACGGCAATCGCAGTCCTTATTCTGGACTTCATGATTACGGCAGTCTTTTTGAGGTAGGAAGATGCAGCAAACACGATCGGTAGAAATTGGTACGGGCCTATTTGTGCTTCTCGGCATGGCCGCCCTGTTTTTTCTGACGACGCAGACCACGGGATCCGACAGCTTTTCAAGTGGGGATTCCTATACTGTTAATGCGAGTTTTGAAAATGTTGGAAGCCTGACTAACCGGGCGCCAGTCGCGATGTCCGGCGTTACCATTGGCCGGGTAACCTCGGTTGAGTTCGATCCTGTGTTGCTTAACGCTTCGGTCACTTTCGAAATCGATAGTCGATTCGATCAGATTCCCGAAGACTCCGATGCGAGCATATTGACAGCGGGCCTGCTCGGGAGTCAGTACATTGGATTGCAGGCCGGAGGTTCAGATCTCTACCTGGAAGACGGCAGTGAAATTCAATTTACGCAGTCGGCAATCGTTATCGAGAACCTGATCAGCAAGTATCTCTTCAACAGCGGTTCCGACTCGGAAACCAAGTGATCGGAATGGGGGTGAATCCGTGAATCGAATTATTGTAACTCTGGCATTCGCTTTTCTGGCATCGACTTCTTTCGCACAGACTCCGAACGACGTCGTGCAGTCAGCCGGTGATGAACTGGCGGTAGCGCTGGAAGGCCGGAAGGAAGAACTTGCGGAGAACAGGGCGGAGCTTTATGCCGTCATCGACAAGATTCTCCTGCCGAGATTCGATCGGAGGTACGCGGCACAATTGGTACTCGGTCGGCACTGGCGTACCGCCACCGCGGCGCAACGTGACAAATTTATCGATGTTTTTTATGGGTCCTTGTTGCGGAAATATGCTGACGGTGTGCTGGAATTCAACCAGGATCGCGTGGATCTCTTGCCGTTTCGGGATGACGAGGCCAAGGAGCGGGTTACCGTTAAATCAATTGTCCAGCTGGACGACGGTACCAAGGTTCCGGTGAACTACGGGATGGTTCGCCGTGATGCCGGGTGGTTAATGTTCGATGTCACGATCGAGGGAATTTCCTACGTCCGGAATTTCCGTACGGAACTGAATGCGGAGATTCAGGCGAAGGGCCTGGACGCCGTCATTGCACGGCTTGCCGACGAGATGGCAGCTGAACAATGAGCGAATATACCCTGCAGGATCTTGGCGACGGGCAGTTCTCACTGAGTGGTCGCATGAAATTCGATACTGCCGGGGCAATTCTCAGGGATAGTGAAGAAATGTTCGAGGCGCATACTCTGATCGAAATGGATTTATCCGGCGTGACCGAGACGGATTCCGCAGGTCTGGCGCTGATGCTGGAGTGGATTACCTGGGCAAACCACACAGTACGAGAAATTCGATTCCACGGCACTCCCGACAAAATTGATGCGATCGCCAAAACGACAGAGGTTGATCATCTGTTGAAACGCGGCGAGCGCTGGGTTGGATTTATCGAGGCGCCAGCAGAGTAGGCGGCCAGGCCTGTGTGCTAGTCCTCTTCGAAGTCTTCTTCAAAGTCGTCGTAAAAGTCGTCATCGACCGGTGGATTTCCGTCGTATATAAGGAACTGCCGGTTTTGCAGATAGGATTCCCTGATACTGAGATATCGATCGAAGGAGTCTTTGATCAACATCTCTGCCGAGAATAATTGAGCACGGGCATCGATGGCCCTGACAAGATAAATGGATCGCCTCGTCCTGTCGTGGTCAAGATGAAAGAGCGGATCGGCCGCGAAATTCAGCGGGATCATCGTCGCATCTCGTAATGTTCTTGGTCCAAGAACAGGCACCACGACGAAAGGCCCGTCGGGCACACCCCACACAGCCAGGGTCTGACCGAAATCTTCGCGATGCGGCTCAAGGCCCAAATCGGCGCCCACGTCGATTAGCCCACCCAGTCCAAGGGCCGTGTTTGCGAGGAATCGGCCGGTCTCCGAAAGGCTGTACTTGATTTTTCCCTGCAGCAGGTTGTTGACGATCGACAACGGTATGAGGAGGTTTCTGGAAAAGTTGTTGATGCCGCGGCGTGCCGGCCGTGGCACGACTGCTTCGTAAGCTTTTGCAAGTGGCTTCAATGTCACCTTGTCGATACTTTCATTGAATGCGCTGACTCGCCGGTTCATCGGCTCCCATGGGTCAGACGCTGCGCGCTCTTCTTTAGGCGCCGCCGGCTGGCTGGTCGCGCAGCCAAAGATGAAACCGAACAACAGAGCCACTAATGCACATCGAATTGCGGAGGAGGGCATAGTCTTATTCTTCTTATTTTGTTGTTTAGAAAAGCTTAGCAGATCTGCGCCGGATCTAACCCGGTATCGGCGGCTATCCGATCGAGCGAGCTCTCTGTAATTGCTGTAACTGTTCTTCACTCATAAATTCGCGAATGAAATCGATTCGGGCCTCGAACCTGATTCGTTGAATCTCATCGAGATCCGGCACCTGGAGTGCCCGGCGCAGGAAGCTGATTCCGCCGACGAGGTCTCCCACCATGAAATAGTACTCAGCCATATAGTAATTGGCCTCGGCTGCTTCACCCGCGGCAGTCGCGGCGCGTGCGATCATGCGGACCTGTTCAGGCGTTGGTGGCACATTGTTGAGTAGATCGAGCAACATAGCATGTGCTCGCTTTGGCTCACCTACGCGAAGCAGCGCATTCGCATAGTGAATAACCAGGGGCAGATTTCGCGGAAATAATTCCAGCGCACGTTCGAATGTGGCCATCGCTTCACTTGCGCGGTCCATCTCCAGGAGGGAATCTGCCAGTCCGATATGGTAAGCGATGACCTGAGGGTCCTTACTGGCGAGTTCTTCGAAGATGCGATTGGCTTCACTATTGCGACCTGCGCGCAAGTAGGCAACCGCGCGTCCGTAGCGTTCGACGTCGGACTGGTATTCGTATGCCTCACGTTCGAAGTAACTGACAGCTTCCTCAGGCGTATCTTTACTTTCTACGATGAGACGCATGCGCGCAATTCCGTAGGTGACGCTGTCATTCGTATGTACCGGCGCGTAATCACGCGCTCGCCCTCTCGCCTCGGCGATTCTTGCGCTGCTCACCGGGTGCGTTCTGAGAAATTCCGGTGAGCGGTATTCATGGGGTGTCATTCCCCTGGAGATGACTTCGAAAAATGATGCCATTCCCTGGGGATCAAATCCGGCAGCGGCCAGTGCGTTTATGCCTATTCGATCCGCCTCGTATTCGTTAGCGCGAGTAAAATTGATCTGCTGCTGAGCTGATGTTCCCTGGGCAACGGCAATGGCGCCCTGCATTGCGTCACCGCTCGCGCCGGCGGCACCTGCCAGGAGTGCCCCGAGCATGATCGCGGTACTCAATATGCTTTGCCTTTGATTGGCATGAATTCGTCGAGCGATGTGCCTTTGTGTTACATGAGCGACTTCATGTGACAGCACCCCGGCGAGTTCGTCTTCATTTCGTGTCGCCTCAAGCAGTCCGGTGTGTACGCCGATAAAGCCGCCAGGCAGTGCAAAAGCATTGATGACCGGGCTATCAACGACGAAGAACGAGAATTCGTGGACGCCTTCCGTGTTTGCCTGAGCCGCAATGCGATGGCCAATTTCGTTAATGTATTCAGTTACCTGGGGGTCTTCAACCAATTCACCGCTGGCCCGGATTTCCCGCATAATGGCCCGCCCGAGCTGGGCCTCGGCACTCTTGGAGAGGACGGCGTCTGCAGGGCTGCCGATATCCGGCAGATTGACTTCGGCCGCAGGCGATCCGACAGCCAGTGTCAGGCAGACACAAGCCAGCAGGAGCGCAGATTTTCGGACCGTATTTGGAATCACAAGCTTACTCTTGAATGCTGCCGGGCATCACCGGCCCAATAAGTGTAAGACCGGTCTGATGACACACTGTTCACAATTATACTGAATAGCAACGATGCATGAGCTACCAATTCGGTCTTTGCAATCTCCTGGATTTCACATAAGTTATTGATAATTAGCATGATAAATGCACTATCAATGCCTGGCGGATTCCAGCACCTCTGCGGCATGGCCCTTGACCCGCACTTTGCGCCACTCCTGGCGCAGTTTGCCATCCTCGTCGATCAGGAAAGTGCTTCTCTCAATGCCCATGAACTTTCGGCCATATAACGTCTTTTCCTTGATGACATCGAATTGTTTGCACAGTTTTTCGTCGGGATCGGACAGGAGGTCAAACGGAAACTGCTGCTTTTCCTTGAACCGTTCGTGGGAAGCGATGCTGTCGCGGGAGACGCCGAAGATGACGGTATTTAGGCGCTTGAATTTCGCATGCAGGTCGCGAAAATCCTGGCCTTCCGTTGTGCATCCCGGTGTCGAGTCTTTGGGATAAAAATACAAAACCACTTTCTTGCCGCGAAGGGCCTTGAGTTGGATCTTCTGGTCGCCGGTGGCGGCGCAGCTGAAATCTTTCACAGCGCGATTGAGTAACGGTCCGGCCAATTTTCGGTCTCCTTGAATTTGGATGAATTACCCTTTTACGGGCTCGAGAATGGAATCCAGGTTGAGTTGTTCACAAAGATCGTGAAAGTCATCACGCAGTTGCCCGATCGGCATCGAAGCAGGGATGCTGACTGCCATTTGTACCGAAAACATCGGTGCGCCGGTGTGCGGTGCGGCGTAGCTTCGGGTCAGCAGATCGGAGATTTCAATCTTCCTCGTTGCGAAGAATTCGGACAGGTGAAATACGATGCCTGACTGATCCAGGCAAACCACGTCGACACCGTAGGGAACACAATCCTGTTGATCGGTCCGGGTGCCTGTTTTCTTCAGGTTGATGGTGAGATTGTGCGTTTCGCTAAGTGCCTCCAGCGCTTTTTCGAGCTTGGTCGGCGTGTGCCAGTTTCCTGATACCAGCATCAGCACGGCAAATTCCGCGCCCAGGGAGGTCATTCGGCTCTCTTCAATGTTGCCGCCGCAGTCCAGGATCGCTTTGCTGATGTCCTTTACGACACCTGGTCGGTCAGCACCAATCGCTGATAAAACAATAAGTTGCGACATTTTATTTGAAACCACATTCATATTAATTTCCGGGACCCCTCATCTGTCGCTTGTTGCTGTGATGCGCTGACGCCAATACTAATGCCTTCTTGCCAGCCACAGTCCGGAACAGTAACATCGCGTGCCTTGTTTTGGACACGGATATTCGCGGAAAAATAATGGTCTTACTGGAACTCATGTTTGGCGAATCGGGACACTTCGTATGAAAGGCTTCAGGGCGATCTGCCTCATTTTGGCTGCAGCTGCGCAAGTCGCTTGTGCCGGCGTTGATACCTGCGAAGAGCCGGAGTTTTACGAGTCTGCTGAATCTGGCAAGCGAATAGAGCCCCCGGAAGGCCTGAATGGCCTGGCGGCCGGTAAGGAACTGGTCATACCCGAAGCGTCTCCGCGTGCCCCCCGGCCGCCCGGTTCAGGTTGCCTGGATCGACCGCCGACGCTGGTCCTGGAAGGGGAAGAATCGAAGTAAGTGCACGTGGAGGGCGGGTCCGTCGCACTCTCGTAACTGGGTGATCGAAAAGAATTAGCAACAGGTTCCGGAGAGGTGGCTGAGTGGCTTAAGGCGCTCGCTTGGAAAGCGAGTGTACGCTTATACCGTACCGGGGGTTCGAATCCCCCCCTCTCCGCCA
>JAHEFD010000058.1:0-6549 GCA_024640345.1 Woeseiaceae bacterium | reverse complement strand
GGGGCCTTTTGTTTTTCTCGCCGAGTGCGGTTGAGGATGAGAGCCCTGTTCGACCAACGCAGCCGCAAAGCGGCATGTTGGCAGGGAGATCGCGTAGCGAGCGAGCTGAATCCCACCCTCTCCGCCAAAACATAAAAGCCCCCAAACGGGGTTCCCCTGGTTGCCGGAGGATACGTGCGTTCCACAATCGACTGCGGAGCGGCTACCAGGCGACCCCGCCGACAAATATATACGACGACAATCTCGATATCCAACGCCGGAATATTCTGTAAACTTTGCATCGAGAAGCACAGTTCGGACGGTCAGGTTGTGCCGTATATCGCGTTGGCTGACCGTGTTACCGAGTAACGGAACCTACTGAGAGAATAGAGATGAAAAGCATATTTAGAACAGGCATTTTCCTGACGGCGTTGTTCGCATTCACGTCATCACAGGCGTGGGATCCAAAAGGGCATGAGGACGACTTAGCCAAGGGTCAGGTGGCAATCGATGCACTGCTTGAGAGCGACCCGTCAATGAAACGTTACTTCGACGCAGCTGCCGGCTACGTCGTAATTCCGACGGTTGGCAAGGCAGGTCTCGGAATTGGCGGCGCCAGGGGCAAGGGGCTACTTTATGAAGGCGGCGAGGCAGTTGCGGAAGTAACAATGACTCAGTTGTCGATCGGATTTCAGTGGGGCGGGCAGGCATACAGCGAGTTCGTCTTTTTTGAAGATATGGAAGCGCTTGAGCATTTCAAGAAGGGCAACTACGAGCTTGGCGCTCAGGCGTCGGCGGTTGCGATTACGGCTGGCGCCTCGGTTGATGCTGGCTATGAAAGCGGCGTAGCCATTTTCACACAGGCGAAAGGCGGGCTGATGTACGAGGCTGCCGTGGGCGGACAGAAGTTCAAGGTAAAAGGCCTGTAGATAGGAGTGGGCAGAGCGTCCTCCACAGAGGACTCGTTGCACCGCCAAAATGTGAAAGGCCCCGAATGGGGCCTTTTGTATTTTGCCGAGGAGGGTATGGGCTTTCGAACCCTGTTCGAGCCGAGCAGCGATGAAGTCGCCTTCGGCGCCGCGAAGCGGCCATCCCGCCCTCTCCGCCAGAAAACAAAAAAGGTCTCTTGCCAGCACTTTAGCTGGCGTTCATTGACCTTCTGAAGGCAGCCCGACGCGTTTCAGGATAGTGGAGAATTGCGGGTTACTGCGCTGATCGGCAAATGACGGGCTGACATTCAGAAAAATCAGGCCGCGCGCGCGAGCATCAACAGCCGCATTGAGAAGCTCGTAGCCGCGTGGCTCATTGCCTGCAGCAAAGTGGATAGCGGCTAGCAACACGGGTGACAGGTACCGGGTTTCGGCTTCCGCCTCTAGTTCGTCGAGTATCTCCTGCGCTTTTGAGTCTTCGCCGGCCCTGAAGTAGGCGTAAGCGAGGTTGCCTAGTTGCGTCTGCCCCCGGCCATTACGGCGAAGGTCTTCCTCGAATACCGCGATCGCTTCGGCCAGTTTGCCCTGTGCCACCAGGCTAAAGCCGAGCAAGTTGGCCGCGTCGGGGTGATTTCCGGCGCGTTCTGCAGCGCGGATCGCGTCATCTGGCAGGCCTGCATTCAAGTAGCGCCATCCGGCGTTAACCTGTACGTAATCGTCTTCCGGAGCAGCCTCGAGGCGTCGTTCCACCAATTCGATGGCTTCGCTATGGCGCCCCTGTGTCGACAGGAAAAGTGCGAAACCCAGCACATTTAGTGGATCGAGCATCATTGTCCGCCGGTACTCACTCTCCGCGAGATCGAAATCCCAGTCATACCAGGTAAGGATATCTGCATAAAGGGAATGTGCGTCAGCCAGTCGATCGTCGAGTTCGAGCGCTCGTAAGGCTGCCTCTCGTGCGCGGGGAAAAACCGTGCCGGGTTCATGCCGACCGTATATGGTTCCCAGAAAAGAGTAAGCCCAGCCAAGGGCGGCGTGCGCTTCGGCAAAATCGGCATCGCGTGCGATCGCCTGCTCCAGGTATTGCACGGCCAGCTCGAGATTGTCCGGCGTCTGCCGGAAGGTGTGATAACGCCCCAGCAGATATAGATTGTATGCGTCAAAATCGGTGGTTGGCAGGCTCAAAGATTCCGCTTGCTGGCCCTTGTATTCGATTCGCAGCGTGTCGGCAATACGATTGGCTACGTCATTCTGGATGGCAAAAATATTCTCGACGGTTAGTTCTTCTTCATAGGACTCCGCCCATATGTGCCGGTCTGTGGCGCCTTCGATAAGTTGTACTGTGATGCGAATCTTGTCACCACTAACCCTTACGCTGCCCTCAATGATGCCGTTGGCATTGAGCGCTCGGGAGATATCTGGAACGAGCTCGGTCGTGTTGCGATATTGTTCGGTTGACGTCCGTGACAGCACGGCAATTTCGTCGAGTCGAGCGAGGCGGGACAATAATTCTTCCCGCATCCCGTCGGCGAAAAAACCGAAATTGCGGTCCTCACTCAGGTCGGAGAATGGCAGTACCGCCAGGGTGCTTATAGTCGGAGCAACCGGTTCGTCTCTAAGTCCAAAGAACAGGCCGAGTACGACCAAAACAGTAACAGCGACCGCCGTGCCCAATCGCCAGTGCCGCAGAGTTTGCGACGGTTCGCGCCCGGTATCCTTCGTTACTACCTCCACCGGAGCACTCAGCCGATAACCGCGGCCGCGAACTGCGGCGATATACCGGGGATTTTGGCTGTTGTCACCGAGCGCTTGGCGCAATAGCCTGATTCGCTGCATCAGTGTTTCGTCGCTGACGACCACTTCGCCCCAAACCTCGCTGATCAAATCGTCTTTGCTGACCAACTTTGGTGCGCGTTTTGCAAGCGTTGCCAGTAGGCGAAACGACAGGTCCGGCAGGTCTATCACTTCGCCATTGCGCCAGACCGTCCCCGACGTCAAATCGACATCGATATCGAGAATTCGTAAGTGATTGTCAGGAATGGAATTTTCCGGTTTCAGCAAGTCTTCAGTCTTTTTCAGCGTAGCTTCAGCGAGTTTAGCGCCTATCGATCTAAAGTGCCGGTCATACGATAACTTAACAGAGGAAATCTCATGACAACTCAATCGATACTAGTCGCGGCCGCACTGGCCGTATTGGTACCTGTGACCACTCTTGCCGACGACGGTCTTTATATTTCTGCCAGCATCGGTTCAGCCGAGCTTAGCGAAGACTTTGACGGATTCGACATTGATGCCAGTTCAACGGCATACCGGATCTCCGCTGGCTGGCGGTTCAACGACTACCTCGCAATTGAAGGGGGTTACCAGAACTTTGGCCGTTTTGATCAAACTTTTAACATTAACGGCACTGTTACTGATGTTTCGCTCAAAGCGGATGGATTTACGGTTGGCGGCACCGTGAGTCTGCCAGTCGGCGATCGCTGGGCAGTATTTGCTCGCACCGGCGCATTCTTCTGGGACGGAGATGCCGATATCAATAACGTCACGCAGGCTTCGCCCGAGGACACCAACTTCTATCTGGGTGCCGGCGCACGGCTGGCGTTGTCCGAGCGCCTGTCACTGACGGCAGACGGATCTCGCTACAACCTGGACGATACCTCGACCACGGTATTTTCTGTCGGTCTCGACATGCGCTTTTAGCGCCGTATCTCAGAGCACGGTTCGCCCAGGAATCCCTCTCCCCAGCGAGTCAGTGCGAATCGCCGGTACAGGAAACCTGCGGAGGATGGTGGAGAGCATCCTCCGCCAAGGACTCGCTCCACCGCCAAAATGTGAAAGGCCCCGAATGGGGCCTTTTGTATTTTTGCCGGAGGGTATGGGCTTTCGAACCCTGTTCGACTCAAGCAGCGGCGCAGCCGCTATTGAGGACGCAGAGCGGCCATCCCCCCCCCCTTTACGGGGCCGTTTTTCTATAAACCTTCCCGGTCAAACTTGACCGGTTACGACCAGGCAGCGGGGCAAAAAGACAATACTCAACGTCCGCCGGTCCGTATGTTTTGCTATATCGATTGGCTTTCGTAGCGGCTCCGGAAAACACCGATATTGGCTACGCAATAATGAGCATAGAGTCTCATTCTAAAGCTGAACTCGTCGCGCAGGAGCGGGTCAGCTTGTATGGAGGTTTGCGATGAAGAGTAAACGGTCTGCTGCCAGTGGTTCGTACCGCGGCGGCAAATTCTCGTTGTTGTGTCTGATTGCAGTGTCAGGCGTTTCCAGCTGCGATGGTAGTGGAGGCGGTGGCGGCGAAGGTTCCTCGTCGCCTGCAATTGTCGTCAATAGCCTGCTGGACGATGCGTCGCCTGCGGCAGGGACCGTAACGCTTCGGTCCTCCCTCGCGCAGGCCAAATCAGGCCAGAGAATCACTTTCGATCAAACACTCAACGGCAGCACGATCAATCTGATCTTCGTCGGTGAAGAACACACTGTTCTCACCGGCGAGGTGATGGGCTTCGACGACGCAAACAACATCTCCTATCTCGTTGGTTATTTCGACCGGGATTACGGCAAGTCAGCGCTTTTCGCCAATAAGAACGTTGTAATCGATGCGTCGAATCTCCCTGACGGGATCACAGTAAAATGGGACGGTGCGGATTCGGCAAGGGTTCTGGCGGTGTCCGGTGATCTTACGCTGAAAAATGTCGCAATCACGGGCGGCAACAGTGTTTTTGACGTGGCAGCGGATGTCGGCCAGCATCCGGATGACAATCAGACTTCTACGCTGGCACGAGGTGCGGGACTCGCGGTTTGGGGAGTTGCGACCCTGGGCGACTGTTCTATCTACGATAATCATGCGGTTGGTGACGATGCCGATACGTCTCGTGACGGGGGAGCTTATGGCGGTGGGGTCTACGCAGACACCGTTGTGATGAACAATTGTATTGTCAGCGGCAATACGGTTTACGGGGGAGGAGTGGCCGGAGGAGGTGTTTTTTCCGTCGGCGGGCGTGATACCGGGATCGATGCTTCTTTGATTAGTCAGTCAGCGATCACAGAAAACCTCATTACCGGACTTTTCGCCTACGGCGCCGGTGTTTACTCGGATGGCGGTGGCATCGGACGGTCTACAAGAATTCGTATTGAGAACAGCACCATTGCGAGGAATCTCGTCGAACCACCGGCACTTCCGGCTTTCCTGTTTGGCCTGCTGGACATCGGGTACTGGCGAGGGGGCGGTCTCTATATGTCCAACGGATACATGGAGGTTCAAAGCAGCACCGTCGTTGAAAACCAGGTGTTCGGAAAACCGCGGACCACTGAGCTGGATAAAGCAAATATGGCTGGCGGTATCGCGGCGACCATAGGCAACGCTCACGCAGTGGAAGATATGATTATCGGTCATTCCATTGTCGTCGGGAATACCGTTCATGAGATCAATGGTGTCGACCCTGGTGGCTATACGATTGGAAGCGTTTATCCACACGACATTTTTACCGGATCCGTCTTCGAATTCCGCAGTATGGGATACAACCGTATAGGGGTCATCGATTTTAGCCAGATACTCGTGCCGGTCGGGGAGCCCGGCTGGAATTCATTGTCGCGCAAGCACTATCCGACCGTAGACGATGAGGATGGCGTGGTGCCTGGTGATGTACTTGGCAGTGAGACGTTGTCTACGTTCGTCATTTCCTTCGGTGTTGAAGCCGATCCTTTTGCGGTGCTTTATTACGAACCTCTGGGTAGCGCGCTGGACCAGCTACCCAGCGGAAACTACACCGTGACGGAGGTTCTCGGCGAGCTCGTTGGGTCACAGAATGAGGGAAGAAATCCGTTTCTTTTGCCACTGATTTTGAGCCAATTCCAGGATGTTTACGGTCAAGCAGGTTTCGAGAGTGAATTCAGGAGCTATTTTGAAGAGTTCCTGTCAGATGTTGACCCGGACACGGCAGGATCTCAGCGGTATTTCAACTGCAACAACCTAACGGTAGACACGTTGGAGCAGGCGTACTGGTGTGGTCCCGGACAGATCTGGCCGCAAATGGATTATAACCATGCCTATATCGAGTTTTGGCATCATCTCGATTTGGCGCTTGCTGGTGAAATTGCCGGAGTCAACGTCGATCAGATTAGTAACCTGGGCCCGGCAAGGATGAACGATGATGCCTGGACGGCACTCTTTGGCATCGGCCGTAGCGATTTCAACGCTATTTCGGTACGTCTGACTGAGACAACTCTGGGCGTTAATCCACTGGAAACTGATCAACTGGGTAATCTCAGGCCTGCAGGCCTCCTCGGCGATATCGGGGCAGTCGAAATCGATAACTAGTATCGGAGAGCATCGTCCGCGGCAGGCCCGTCGCACCGCCAGGCAAATCAAAGGCCCCTTTTGGGGCCTTTTGATTAGGGTAGATAAAAAGGGCTCCGAGCCCTGCATAATAGAAAGGACCTGAGCAGCCGGCCTCGAGGCCGGCAGGGGGCAATTTCCTGACCGCCACTACGCGCGAATACTAACCTCCAGTGGTCGCGATGTGATTCAATATTTGCCACAGACAAGTGTCTGATCACAGGTAACTTAATGAAACATATTCACAGCTATTACTCGCCAAATGATCTCTACAACAAAATCATCGATGGGCTTAACCGG
>JAHEFD010000057.1 GCA_024640345.1 Woeseiaceae bacterium | reverse complement strand
CTGGGCGCCGGAGTTTCCGGCCTGATGGCCGCCTACGAGCTCGAGCGCGCCGGCTACGATGTGACTATCATCGAGGCATCACACCGAATCGGCGGTCGCGTCTTCACAGTAAGGCACGGCGATATTATCGACGAAATGGGTCACCGCCAGGTTTGCGATTTCGATGATAACCCCGAACTCTATTTCAATGCGGGACCAGCACGAATTCCCGGGCACCACCAGAGGGTAATGCATTATTGCAAGGCTCTCGATGTTCCTCTCGTAATCAAGGCTAATTTCAGTCGCCCCGCCTATACGCATGAGGAAGATCATTTCGGTGGTAAGCCGGTTCGAATCGGACAGTACCTTGCCGACGCACGGGGATTCATGTCCGAATTGCTCTATAAAGCGGTCGATAAGAACGTTTTCGACGAGCCGTTGACCAGCGAAGACCGGGAGCGGTTGTTGCTGTTCGCGAAAACTTACGGCGACCTGGATCCGAAAGGCGCTTATAACGGAACGATTCGCGCCGGCTATAAGTCAGGAGGCTTCGGGACACCGGCCGAACAATACGAAAAGATGGACTTCAGTGCACTGCTGAACAGCCAGTTCTGGGAAAGTGGCCTTCCGTCCGCGGAAAATCCTGACTGGGGCGAACCCCTGATGGAAATCAGCGGCGGGATGGACGGAATTGTCACCGGTTTCGTCAGGAACATCAAAAGCTCGATCCGCCTTAATGCGCAGGTTCAGTCAATCCAGCTACAAAACAGCGGTATCGATATTGTCTACAACCACAAAGGCAAGCGAAGGAAACTCGAAGCTGATTACTGCTTTAACACCATTCCGACACATTTCATGTCGGGCATCCCGAATAACCTGCCGGGTGACTACAGGAAGGGGCTCGCGGCACTGCGGCCTGGATACGGAGTCAAGGTCGGACTTCAAATGAAGGAGCGTTTCTGGGAACGCGAGGGCATCTACGGTGGCATGACCAACACCAATCAACGCATTGGTCAGATCTGGTATCCATCAAACGGTATCCATTCAAAGAAGGGTGTCGTGATCGGCGCGTACCGCTTTTACGATCCGAGCCGCTTCTTTGACCGCATGACACCTGAAGAGCGAATCGCATTTGCCGCGCAATGCGGCGACAAGATTCACGCCGGATACTCGGGCTACATAGAATCGGGTGTCAGCGTTGCATGGACGCGCATGAACCACATGATGGGCTGCGGGGCGCAATGGACGCAGGAAGCGCGGGACCAGTATTACAAGCTGCTGCAGCAACCTGCGGCAGGCCGTCATTACATGATCGGCGATCAGATCAGCTACCATTCGAGCTGGCAGGAGGGTGCGTTCGCGTCGGTGGAATATGCGCTTCTCGATCTCGACCAGCGAGTGCGCGCCGAGGCCGGCGAATCACGGAACGGTTGAGGCACATGGAAACTGCAATGATGAAATTATCGCTTGCGACTATTCTGCTTTGCCTGGTTGGCACCGCAGTTGCGGCCGAGGATGACCTGCCGATTCCGGCTGAAGAATTCGTTTATTGTACGACCTGTCACGGTGTCCAGTTAATGGGCAATGCCATTCTCGAAGCACCGCGACTGAGCGGCATGGACGCATGGTACGTGGAACAACAAATGCAGTCATTCAAGATGCGCTGGCGCGGGACACACCAATCTGATTTGGCCGGAATGGATATGCAGCCGATGGCCGCCGCATTGACGGACAGGCAAATCAGCGACGCTGCCAAATTTGTTTCGACCACTCGCTCTGCATCACCGACGACGACGATCTCTGGCGACGTCAAAAAAGGCAAAACCATATATAATAGCTGTGGCGTCTGTCACGGCCAATCCGGCGAAGGTAATGAAGCCCTACGCGGCCCACAACTTAATGTCACAGACGACTGGTACCTGGTAACTCAGTTGACGAATTACATGAACGGAAGCCGGGGCAACCATCCCGACGATACTTACGGAAGGCAAATGCGTGGATACGCGCAAATACTTAATGACGATGATGCCATTGCAGACGTCGTCAGTTACATTTCAACATTGAATGACAAATAGAGGTTCTTAAAAATGAAGAAAGCCATGCTCATCGGATTATTTTTTATTGCCAGCACTTGTGCAAACGCAGATGTCACGCGGCATCCTTTGCCAAATAACTCCACGTTTCCGATTGCACAGGCAGTCGAAGTTACGCCCGGCACGACGCTTGTTTATCACAGCGGCACACTTCCGGGACCGGCAAATCCGGATGCAGACCCGTCAAGCCGGGAGTACTACGGCGACACC
This sequence comes from Woeseiaceae bacterium, assembly GCA_024640345.1. Taxonomy (GTDB): domain Bacteria; phylum Pseudomonadota; class Gammaproteobacteria; order Steroidobacterales; family Woeseiaceae; genus SZUA-117. The sequence goes on along the minus strand of JAHEFD010000057.1, from coordinate 18,350 downwards.
GAGGCACAGGCAAACAGCGTATTCGACAATATGGCAGCATCGCTTGAGAATCTCGGCCTGGGATTCGGCGACGTCATCAAGATGACCGTGTTCCTCGTCGGCGATCCGGAAATGGGTGGTCGCATGGACTTCGGCGGTTTCATGAAAGCGTATTCGAAACACTTCGGCACAGAAGCACAGCCGAACAAGCCTGCCCGATCGGCAATCCAGATTGCCGCCCTGGCACGACCCGGTGTATATATTGAAATCGAGGTGGTGCTTGCACGACCCTGAAACCGGGTCTGACAAGTCGTAAACGAAAAAGGCCGCTTAACGCGGCCTTTTTTTGTTCTCGGACAACGCGACTGACTGGCAGATGCGCGCCTGTCGCATTGCTATCTGCGGAAGTTTACGACGATACCTGCGTAAATATTTCTCGGTGGCGCCGGCTCGAAATATCTGCCGCCAAATGCATTGATTCGAATATTGCTGTTATAGCTTTCATCGAACAGGTTGTTGATTCCAACGTAGGGTCGATACAGCCAACGACCGTTGGTAAATTCCTTTGCGAGGCGCAAGTTGGCGACAGTATAAGCAGGCACAGAAGCCGTATTCGCGTTGTTTGCGTACAGTTCACCGGAATAGACAGCCTCAATCGTGCCTGTGAAACCTCCGTCCGAATTATAAGTCAGGCCGAGATAGCCAAATTGCTCCGGCAATCCCGGGAGTTCGTTGCCGCCAAAATCGTTGCTATTGTCATCGACAAACTGATCAAAGCGGAAGTCGGACCAGGTGAATGAGGCATCTACACGAAGGCCGCTGTCGTTCGTCCAGCTGATCGCTGTTTCTACGCCATCCCTGCTCGAACTGCCCGCATTTGAATAGAACGTTCGCCCGGGAAATGCCGCGAGTTCATACGGGATGAGTTCATTTTCGAGATCAATTGTGAACAGCGCCACCTCGTAATAGAAGCCGCCGGCACTCTTCTTGAATCCTACTTCAAAATTATCCGCGAGCTGGGGATTGAGTGCAGGATTGAATCCGCCGCTGGCATCCGGATTCGCAAGCTCCGTGGTCGTCGGCGTTTCAAAGGAGCTGCTATAGGATGCAAACAATACGCCGACGTCGGTCTTGTAATTTATACCAAGCGACGGACTGACCTCGCTGAAATCCAGCTGGCCCGAATCGTCGCCGTCGGCCAAGTAGCGGTCAGTTACGTCGTAGGTCAATTCGTCATAACGGAGGCCAGCCAATAGCGACCAAGCGTCACTGATCTCGTACTGACCTTGCACATAGATTCCGGCGCTATCGACAGTTTCGTTCTGATCGAAGGTCATGGCCCCTATGGCGCCATTATTATTGTCAAAACGTTTGCGATCGTCGTCCTGGCGATCAAGATCGAAACCTACTGAAATATTCAGCTTGTCAGGCAACATATTGCCAAGACTGTATTGCGCACCGAAACCATAATAGAAGCGATCAAGATCAACGGCGCCACCATCCGTAAACGGCAGTAAATTCTGGAAATCTCTCCATACATAGTAGTTTCGAACCGTCAGATCACCGGATGGTCGAGATCGCTCGTACACGGCACCAAAACGTTGCTGCGAAAGGGACTCGCCACTGGCATATTGCACATTTTGCAGCCTTGCCGACGAGGGGTCCGCCGCTGCCTGCGCGGCGTCGATACCACCCGGGTCATCCGCTGTTGGCTGATCCGTGTGGTTGAATGAAAGGATCAGCTTGTCGTCGTTAGCAAGCGGAATGCCCATTTTCGTATTCAACAGGCCGCCGCGCGCGTTAGAGTGATCGCGATATCCGTCGAGTTCTGTCCTCGATACATTGAAGAGATAATCCGAATCTCCCCACTTGCCAGCAGACTTCAATTGATATTGCTGATAGCCATACTCGCCGGCAGCGAATCGCCCTTCTATGTAAGGATCCTCGCTTCCCAGCTCGCTTGAAATTGAAATAACGCCACCGGATGCATTTCCATAAAGAGATGACGCAGGTCCGCGCAGCACTTCGATGCTTTGAGCTGATCCGATGTCGATGCTGTCCACGCCTGCCTGCCCGTCCGGCAGCGTCTCCGGGATTCCATCAACCAGGATCTTGATTCCCCTGATGCCGAAACTGGACCGGGCACCAAAGCCGCGAAGCGATACCCTCAGGTCCTGGGCAAAATTGAAGCGATTCTGCATGTAAAGACCGGGGACGACGACGAGCGCTTCATCAAGACCGAGTTGCTGGGTCCCAAGCTGAATGCGCTCCTTGTCTACTACTGATATTGATCGGGCAACGTTGCGTACCGATGTTTCCTTGCGCGTTGCGGATACGACAATCTCATCGAGCACGTCGTCTGACGATTGCTGTGCCTCAGTGGATGGCGCCAGAAAAACAAAGGTAAGGACAGGAAACAGGTGAAGGGCAACGACATTGTTTCGTCTATTCATGATTTTGATGGGAACCTGGTGGCTGGGAAGAACGTCAAGCGGAAGAACCGATACGATAGGAAAAAAGGTGGAAAATTGCCAGAAAAACGACGAATTTCTGCCTGATTTTCCGTAACTTAGGTAACTACTGAAACAAATCCAACCGATTGGAACCATCGCCTATAATGTCCTCTACCCATGAACCCGGGACAGGACTAACAAACAGATGAGAACGCTACTTTTCGGACCACTTATCACGACGGTTTTCCTGTTCGCCTGCACCGGCGAACGGGACAACGCTCATACCCCGGACCTCATCGTGGTCAATGCTGATGTCCATACGGTTGACCCTTCCGGGGCGCGAGTTGACGCGTTCGCGGTGTCCGGCGGGAAGTTCACGGCTGTCGGCGGCAGTAACGAGATTCGCGCCCTGGCGGGCGATAACACGGAAATCATCGATGCAGGTGGCGTATCAGTGATTCCGGGACTGATTGACGGCCATACGCACCTCATCGGCGGCTCAGGACTTGCTGTCGGCGTCGACCTGTCAGAAATAGAAGACAAGGACGAGTGGCTGAGAATCGTCCGCGACAAGGCACAATCACTTCCCGACGGCGCGTGGATACTGGGTGGCGCATGGGACCACAACCTGTCGGATGGGGTCCTTCCTACAAAGGAAATGCTTGATTCAGTCGCACCAGACAACCCGGTATTGCTGAGAGATATCGATGGACACTCGGCCTGGGCAAACAGCCTGGCGATTGAGCTTGCCGGGATCGATGCGGATAGTCCGGTTCCACCGGGCGGCAAGATCATGCTTGATTCGGAGTCCGGGGATCCGACTGGAATTTTCCTGGAAGGTGCCGCAAGACTGTTCCGTGACGCACCAGGAATGCGCGACGCAAGCAATCCTGTCGACGGCCTGAAGGCGGCTATCAGGCTGGCCAACAGCCTGGGCCTGACGAGTGCGCACGACATGAGCGGCAATCTCGATGCCTTTCTCGCAGTGCTTGATGACGGCGATCTGACGATGCGTATCTGGCAAGGCGGTTTTGCCCGGGGTGCCACGCCTGAAGAAGCCATAGCGGAGCTCAGCGCTGAGCGGGCCCGGATTCAGCAGTCCGTCGCAGCAAGCGGGATGACTGAAACGATGGGCCCTTTGCTTGAGATTGGCTACGTCAAGATGATGATTGACGGCGTGCTATCGACTTATACGGCAATGATGAAAGAACCCTACTCCGACAAGCCGGATGCGCAGGCCGTACCATTCGTCAGCCATGAAGAACTCTCCTCCATGGTCGCTGCGGCACACGCCGCAAGTTTCCCCGTTGCCGTTCATGCAATCGGCGATATGGGGGTATCCTGGGTACTGGATGCTTTCGCTGCATCCCCACGGTCTCCGGGAATACCGATGGACAGAATTGAGCACATCGAGGTTGTCACGCCCGATGATGTGGACCGATTCAGTCAGCTGGGAATAGCCGCGTCGATGCAGCCGCACCACGCGACCTGCTGCGTTGGCAATTACGTCATCGACAGAATTGGCCGGGACCGGCTCGCAAATGCCTATGTCTGGCGCCAGATGCTGGACAATGACGTGCCGCTCGTGCTCGGCTCCGATTGGGCTACGTCGCCGCTAAACCCGCTAATTCAGATGGCAGATACGCTTCATCGTGAGACTCGAATTGACGGCGTCATCAGACCATGGGATGAAGGCAATAAGCTGACGTTCGAAGAGGCAATTCATGGATACACGCAGGCAGGAGCAGACATGACAACATGGGCCGCCGAAATAGGCAGCATAACCGTTGGTAAGTGGGCAGACTTCGTCATTCTCGACGAAAGGCTTCCAAATGAAATTGACCGGAACCTGGAAAACCGAAAAGTCGCCGCAACTTACCTGGCTGGGCGCCAGGTCTACCCGAGGCTCACTCATGACTGAATTCAAAACAGCGCATCAGGCGTTGGTGGAATGGGCGGAGAAAACGCCGGATCGCGTTTTTCTTCATCAACCTGTTCAGGGCGAGTTGCGGAATATCACCTGGCGAGAGGCAGAAAACAGCTCGCGCTGTATTGCCAATGCTTTACTGTCGCTCGGCCTGGAAAAAGGCGACAAGGTCGCCATTTTGGCCAAAAACAGCGCCGAGTGGATTCTGGCGGATATTGCCATTGCAATGGCCGGAATGATTTCTGTCCCGATATACCCGACGGCAAATGCGAATACGATTACGTATATTCTTGGCCAAAGCGAGGCTCGCGCCATTTTCGTCGGCAAACTGGATGAACCCCTTGTTGGCCTCGGCGCCATACCCGCATCGTTGCCAAGAATCGCTTTCCCCTACGAAATCGATGACTGTCAGCACCAATGGAAGACCCTGATCGATAACGGCGAGCCGCTCCAGCAATTGCATGAGCCTCAGCCCGAAGACGTAATGACGATTCTCTACACGTCTGGCAGTACAGGCCGACCGAAAGGCGTGGTGATCAGTTACCGGGCATATGTCTATGGTTGTATCGCTGCGTGCAATATTGTCGATGTTAATTCAGGGGACCATTTTTTCTCTTACCTGCCCCTGGCGCACATAACGGAACGAACCATTACTGCCGGTCCTGCAATTTACCGAGGCGCTGAATGTTCTTTCGTAGAGTCGTTAAAGACATTCCAGATTGACCTTCGTCGGGCCCGGCCAACCGTATTTATTTCTGTGCCAAGACTCTGGGTCAAATTTCAGTCCGGAGTGCACGCAAGAATAGCCCCTGAAAAACTGAAAATTCTTTTGTCGATACCGATCATTAAAAACATCGTCGCTCGGAAGATACGCAACGAACTTGGCTTCAGCAATTGCAGGAGCTTCGGTTCCGGCACCGCACCGATATCACCGTTGACGCTAAAGTGGTATGCAAAACTTGGCATCAATATAGGCGAAGGTTGGGGCATGAGCGAAACGAGCGGCTTGTCCTGCGGCAATACACCTTTTCAAGCGCGGCGCATTGGCACTATCGGCGTACCTGTAGACGGCACTGAAATCAAGATTTCGGATGCCGGAGAAATCCTGATCCGGAGCCCAGGCCTGTTCACCGAGTATTACAAGCAACCGAAACTGACCAGCGAGTCGTTTACCGAAGACGGTTTTTTCCGCACAGGCGATAAGGGAGAGTGGGATAGTGCGATTAAGGCTTTTCGAATCACCGGTCGCGTAAAGGACCTGTTCAAGTCGGCTAAGGGCAAGTACGTTACGCCGGTACCGATTGAATCCAGTTTATCGGGAAATCCATTGATTGAGCAGGTTTGCGTCATGGGCGCCGGTCTCCCAGCCCCCGTGGCAACTGTTGTGTTGTCAGAAGCCGGACAAAACCTGCCGCGGGAGACCGTCGAAAAAAATCTCAAAGCGACACTTATCGATATCAATGGTCATCTTGAATCACACGAACGCCTTTCGAAAATGATTATCGTTGCCGATGAATGGACCACGGAGAATGGTCTTCTGACGCCAACGTTAAAGGTCAAGAGAGACGTACTCGAGGATAAGTATCGTGAACTTATCGGCCAGGACCATTCGAGCCAGGTGGCTTGGGAAAATTCATAGCCTGTCCGATCAGTGTGTCGCTTCGGAATGTTCCGGTATAGAGAAAAACTGGAGTTCACCTAACTCCCCGTCCAGCAACTTTTGTCGGTCAGTGGGTTTTTCCACCAGTCGTTTTGCCCAGCGATTCGCCTCGGTCAGGTAATGATCGTAAAGCTGTTTGCGCAGCGGTAGCGAGAGTATCGCGGGCTCACCATCCTGGATTTCAAGTGCTTTATCCAGTGAAAACCTGGGCAATTCAATATTCTTTTCCCGGTTTGACCATGTCCCGCTGCAGATATCGAAATCATAGAGCTGGAGAAATTTCCGACCATGCCTTGATACGAAATTGACAGCCTCGATCACGTAGTCCGCCTCTGCATCATCCATCACCCAGTGCAGCCCGACCCGACACCAGCCAGGTTTCATCCCGCAATAACCATCTTGTACTACGTGCCGATAGCGCTCAGAGGTCTCGTTATCGATGTCGAGCAGTCGATGCCCGTAAGGACCGGCGCATGAACATCCTGCGCGCGACTGTATCCCGAACAAATCATTAAGAAGCGCGGTAACAAATTTGTGGTGCAGATAGTTGCCACTCTGGTCTTTTAAATTGAATGAGATAATGCCAACGCGCTGACCCGGATCCGGATTGCCGAGTATTTCAACGTTGTCATTATCGCCCCAGCACTTCATTGCACGTTCTGTCAGCTCATGCTCCCTGGCTTTAATGACATCGACACCAACACGATCCTTAATTTCGAATACCAGCCCTGCTTTCAATGTCTGGAGAACACCAGGCGTCCCCGCCTTCTCGCGTTCCTCAATGTTGTTAATAAAGTCCTGATCGTGCATTCCCACGTAGTCCACGGTTCCGCCGGCACTTACGCTCGGTGGCAATTCACGATGATAGATTCGCTCATTGAAAACCAGTACGCCGCTTGAACCGGGCCCGCCGAGAAACTTGTGCGGAGAAACGAAGATCGCATCGATCGCCGGATCATCTTCCTCATTCAGGGGCTCGGGATTCATATCGATGTTGACGTAGGGTGCACATGCAGCGAAGTCAAAACATGCCATGGCACCATATTTGTGCAACAGGCTCGCGACGCTCCTGACGTCGGTGCGAATTCCAGTCACATTTGATGCGGCTGAGAATGACCCGATCCGCAGGCGACCCATATAGGCCGGATCGCGCAATAATTCTTCCAGGTGACACAGGTCAATCTGGCCTGTTGCGTCCAGTTGGACCTCTACCGTGGTTGCCAGCGACTGGCGCCACGAGATTTCATTCGAGTGATGCTCGTACGGGCCTAAAAATACGACCGGTTGATGTTCGTAAAGCGCATGCTGAAAGGACTCCCGCCCAATGCCGGAAGCCTCCAGAACCCCTTCAATGTTCTGACGAGACGCGGGCGACAGTGAAACACCGATAATCTGCTGCAACTTGTCGATTGCGCCAGTCGCGCCGGTTCCACACGCGATGATCTTGCCGTTGACCCCGGCATTGACCGATTTCTTAATGGACTCTTCGGCTTCGTGCAGCAGCTGGCTCATACTGCGTCCGGTAATATCATCTTCCGTATGAGTGTTGGCGTATACGCGTTGCAAGCTCTGCAAGTACGATTCGACAAAACGAAGACACCTGCCGGAAGCCGTATAGTCGCAGTAAACCATCAACCTTTCGCCGAAAGGCGTTTCAAAGGTAGAGTCAACGCCTACGATCTGTTGTCGCAGAAACGCCGGATCGATTTTTCTTCCAGTCATTGAGTTTGCTCTCGGGGTGCAAGGTTGACATAACAATGCGGCTTGAAACCGCCATGTCTTTATTGTGCCTTAGACCGAAGGCCTCGTGAAAGCCTTATCGGGGTGAGAACAAAGGCTGGGCGGACAAATGCCCAGCTGTTCCAGGCAGGCGGGCCATGGGACTCCGGGCGTGCAACCTGTAGGATGAACTGACGGCGCATCGCCAGATACGCCGTCAGTCCGGATTAACGGTCGAGATTCCAGGTCGCCCCGGCGACTACCAGAGGTAGGAAACCTCGAATTCGAACTGGTTCATTTTGAGCTCGATCATCTGTGGCTGAACCGGGTGATCAAATGGATTCGGACCAACCACCGATTTCTCCGGGGCATACATGAACGAGAACGTCAGGTCACCGCCATACACGTCGTGTTTTGTCATTCCGACCGTAAGGTGCTGTTCCATAACCCCCGGCGCAAGTATGTTGAACGTCACGTCAGCGGCCTGGATTGGTTGCTCGCCATAGCTATAGCCAAAACGCCACGTATAGTCGGCGCTGGCTTGCCATTCAGCGCCAATTTTATACGTCGTCATATCCTCCCACCCGAAGCCGCCACCGTTGGCACCACCAAGGCAGGACTCGACGTCGGTCCCAAGGGGATTGGCTGTCGGACAGCTAAAGAGGTTGGCCATCGGGTTTCCGACAGAATCGACATCACTATAAGCCGTGTGCTCTATATCGAAATTAAGCCGCAGTGCTTCACTGGCTTTTAACGACACACCAAACTTCAAGCTCGAGGGAATATCGAACCCTCCCGCTTCTGCGAACAGGTCCGAATAGTCGTCGAACTCGCTCATTGACAGTTTGGACTGATAGGACAGGCCGAGACCGACGGTATCTGAAAGACCCCACCAGGCTCCCGCCGTAACGCCCCATCCAAATGAGAAGTCGTGACCGTTATCGGAAAGTGCCGTCGGAAGTGCGGTGCCACCACTTACTGCGAACGTCTTGGTGTAAGGAATATACGAATTGACCCCCCTGGCTTCGAAAGCCTGGATGGCAATCACCGGGCCAATTCCCCAGGCAAAATTCTCCGAGGTTTTGCCAGCGTAGCTCAGGGAAAGAAATGCCTGCGACAGATCGACTCCACCGGGACCAGCACCGAAAGGCCCCGGAAACTGCTGGCCTACTCCGCCCTGGCCGGTCGGGTCATACCAGGCGCTGGCATTTGGATCGTCCCAGTCAGTGTTCATACCTCCACGACCGTAAAACAGGAATGAAAGTGCGCGATCACCGGCAAGATTCCAGTTCTTCGCTACGTAAGGAATCGGAAACCATTCACTGCTGCTGTCGAACTCACCTTCGCCAATGGTGAAGGCCCCGCCGCTGCCCAGTGACTGGCTTGGACCGGCCACGTACGTTCGCCGGGGGCTGAAAAAAGACAAGCCGGCCTCCCAGCCATCGTCTGCAAACATTGCCAACGCCGGGTTTGATGCCGCAATAATCGGCCCCATTTCAGCATTGGAACCAATCCCTGTACCTGCCATGCCCTTGGACTCGGCACCAACGCCATGGGTAAAGTAACCGTTTGTCGCGAATGCCATTCCGCTAGCTGCAGTTAAGACCAACGCCATCAACCACGCTGAGGCACTTCCCGTTTTCGATTTCATGATTCCTCCTGCCGGGCTTTTTGGCCCTCTGGCAATTTCCAAATTTGATGCGTGTTAATAGAAACCTGCTCAATTCGCACTACAACTGTTTTCCTAAACTTCTGACCCCGCTGCACGGCAGAAAACCTCGTGCAGAGTCTGCATAACTTTCGTCGCCTCATCTCCTGCAAGTGAATAGGTAACGGACTGTGCATGCTTCTTTGACCTGACTATCTTTTCGCGACGCAGTATCGCCAGGTGCTGTGACAAAGCAGACTGGCTGAGCCCGAGCAGTGACTGCAATTCACTAACCGTTTTCTCTCCCTCTGACAGTTGGCAGAGAATCATCAGGCGCCACTCATTCGCCATCGCTTTCAACAGCTCGCAGGCGTGCGATGCCATATCGTGTAATTCTGTTAGCTGTGCAAAATTTTCCGGGGAGACAAGCTTGTCCTGGTTTGTCATGGTCTATTCATCCTCGGTTGAATCAGGCGCAACCGCCAAAGCCTTCGGAGTCCATTTTGGCTTCGTACGGAGCGGTAACGTCGCTGCCAATTACCAGAGACCCAAGAACTGAGTCCCAATCTTCGGGTTTCAAAATAACAAGCCAACCAGCACCGTACGGATCCGCGTTAGCAATGGACGGATCATTGACCATGTCCTCATTGACCGAGACAACTTCGCCACCGGCCGCAGATTTTGCCGGACCAACCCATTTCCCCGATTCGAGGGTTCCACATGACTTTCCAGCTCGGACATCGCGACCAACCCTTTTCGGCGTAAAAGCAACCAGCTTGCCAGCCATGGCAGTTGCTACGGCGGTCATTCCGAGTTTTACAGTGCCATCGCCCTGATCCTGAAACCAGATATGATTGTCGACATCGTATAGAAGTTCGTCGGGCAGATTACAACCGCGTACTGATGGCATCTCTATGCTTCCTTTGTAATTTGAGTGTCTAAAGCGGGCGAAAGACGAATTGGTTTTGAGGAGCAACAGAAATCGCCCAATTCGGCAACCTGCATTTTCCCGCTGATAAATAGATAAAGATGATTAGATATCATCTTCATCATCTCGAGACGATTCGTAGTTTCCGTATCTTCAGGCTGCATGGTGATGAGGTTGAAATGGTAAGCAATTTCACGACAGGTCTCGCGGCACGCATTAAAACTCGGATCACCTTTGGCGCCTTGCCGATGCAAACCCAGCAAGCGAAATCCCTCTCTCTCTTCATCAGTGGGCAACTCCCCCCTGGCGATAATCCAGTGCTCAATTATCTCTTCGCTGATTCTTAGCAACTCCTCAGCCGCTGCTTTCGTATCGGGATTCGGCGTCGCCGAAGCTATTGCAATCTCCAGGTCGGCTATTGATCTCACCCCAGGCCCCTTTCCTTCAGGAAGCCAATTGAATCCGAGATATTTTCGTGGACGCCGACTTTCCTTGCTTTAAGCCCCAATGCCATGCCAAGTAATTGAGTGAAGTAAAGGATCTTGATTTCGACTTTTTCGCCAAAATTCTTTTCTGCCCGGATCTGATGCATTTCCAGGCCTGAATGGCAGGTCGGGCACTCAGTTGCAATAACATCGGCACCGGCAAGTTTCGCGGTCTTCAGGATATTCAAGACAAGTTTTGTCGACGTATCACTGTCGGATAAAGTATGTGCACCGCCACAGCAGGCGGTCTTCAATGGAAAATCGACATTCTCGGCGCCAGCTGCTGCGAGCAGGTCGTCCATGAAATGTGGTTTGGAGGTTGACTCGCTACCCGGTCCCGCGTCTTTTTCCGGGAAAATATGCCGTGGTCGCGTATACATGCAACCGTAATAGTTCGCAATCTTAATGCCGCTGAGCGAATTCTTGACGCGCTCCTTGAGCCCGTCCTCGCCAATGGTTTCCCTGATCCAGTCCAGGGCATGGATCGTTTCAACCTGCCCTGTCTCATAGGTTTTGTGACCGGCCTTTTTTGACAACCGGTCGACAACTTTCGCGGACTCTGAATCGTTCTTCAGGTCATACTCAGCTTTTTTCAAATTGTGATAGCAACCGTTACAGGGCGCCATCACGACATCCATATCCATTTCGTTTGCCGCAACCGACATCACACGTGACGACAGGTATGTCTGTATTTTCGGATCGACGTTTTTAACTTCCATCGCGCCGCAGCAGTTCCAGTTCTTTACCTCTACAAGATCAAGCCCCAATGCTTTACCAACTTCCTTGGTTGACCTGTTATACGCATGGCCGGTGCCCTCCAGGGCACAGCCCGGGTAGTAAGCGACCTTTTTGTACTTTTCTTTCTTGGCTGTCATTGAGTTGGATTCCTATGCCGCTGCGTCTTTTTGTGCGACATCAATCAGTTCGGACAGACTCAGCGCCTTGTCCTGCTTGTCGTGCTGTTCGTCGATATATTCCTGGATAGCGCTCGCCGCGCTCGACCAGTTGCTCGTCCGGGGCGCGATAAAAGTCGCCAGCCCCATCCGCGACAACAGCCCAATGGGCAAGTGTCGCAACATGCGCTTGACCATTTCCACCATCCAGCTTTGCATCAGGCCCTGATTGGTCCGCTTAAAGAAGCGCCGGATCGTGCGGCTCTCCTCGATTTTCCCGGTAGCAATCACCTGCTCTGTAAAGACTTCATCAAAGTGCGTCGATGGGGACTTCGGTGTATGGCCTTTTCTCTCAAGCCAGTGGGCCGTTGCTTTCATTACGCCCTCCGGTACAACATCTCGAGGACACGCGTACGTACACTTGTTACAGGAAACGCACTGCCAGATGATGTCCTTGTCCCGCAGTAGCTCTGACTCCATTCCCATGCGAATCAGGTAGATCCAGAATCGGGGATTGAAGTCGGGGTTAATTGCATGGACCGTGCAAGAGTTGGTACACGAACCGCATTGCCAACAACGGTGGATATATTCTCCACCCGGCAATGCCGAAATTTCTTCTTCCAGCGCCTCGTTGTAATCCGACACCACGCGGGTCTCGATGAAAGTACTCCAATGACCGGAGACATCGATTCCGTCCAGCACGAGTTTGTCATGTGTCTTGAGGTTTTCGGGACGAATCAGTGACTTTTCATGAATGGGCATTTAGCTTTCCGCCTCACCTAACAGTTTTACATCGTCAAGCACGAACGCCTCTCCATCGATAGATTTGAGTTTGGTTTTTCCGTTCCCCGGCCGTACGCCATCCAGGCCGAGAAGGCGTCTCGTATGTTGCATTGGGTCTTCCGGAGCAGAGAAATCTGACCGCAGGTAGCTACCGCCCTGCTCACAGATGTAATTCGCGTAGACCTGCGCACACAAGACATCTACGTAGTAAAGCATGTCGCGGAAGAAACCGTTGTCGCTGAGAAACTGGCTGAGCTCTTCTCGCAACATCAGGAATGTTGCGTATCCATCGGCAACGGGAATCTGGATATGGTCAATATCATCCGCATGCCAGATTTCGCGGAGAACACCGGTATTTGCTTTTGCATCCCAGACCCATCGATTCATCAGGGGAATTCGTTCCGGGTCTGAATAGTGCAACATCTCTGTCGCGAGGTCCCGAACCCAACGATGACCCTTGTCGTCCGGAAACCCGGCGCAGAACCTGATGACCCGCTGGTCGATGTCGTCCGTTGAGACAAGCAGGTCACTCACGTTCACGCGCAACGCACCGAACGACTCTTCATTAAGCCAGGGACCGATCCGTCGACGAACCGTGGACATGAAAGTACACAGCCCTTTAAATGTTTCAATATCCAGTTCGCCAGATTCAACTTCCGAGAGTGCCTGCTGAAACATGACGCTCTTTAGCTTCACCGCATCAACATAACGCTCAACGCCGCCGTGTTCTTCGCTTCCGGCAATCATCGCCTGCAACGAACGTCGTAACGCGTCACCAGACAGATCAAGCACCGGGCGCTCAATCTTGATGGGGCGGAGTGCGTTTAGGATCGACATCCGGAACTACGACCTCAAGCCGATTTTGCCGACTCTTTCAACCCGGACAGAACAGCCATTGCGGCCGCATGCCCCTGGGCGATCGAATCATCAATTGTTTCCGGCCCCGTTGCGGCCCCGGCAACGTAAACACCCGGGCGCGAGGTTGCCCCCATTACTCCATATCGATTGGCAACATCGATGAAACCATGTTGCTCCAAATCGATACCAAATGTATTCGCGATCTCATCGTTGTCGACATTGGGGTCCATGCCGATGGCATGCACTACCATGTCGAATGGAATCGTGATCGGCCGCTTCACCAGCGTATCTTCACCTTTGACGATGAGCTTCTCTCCGTCAGATGTGACCTCAGCAATACGCGCCTTGATGTACTTGACCTTGAATTCTTCCTGGCTACGCCAGTAGTACTTGGTTTCATAAAGGCCAAAAGTCCTGATATCCATGTAATAGATATAGACATGGCAATCGGGTAACTCTTCACGTATCTCCATCGCGAGGTTCGAGGAAACCGTGCAACAAATCTTCGAACACCACTCACGTCCGATTTGCCGGTCGCGCGACCCGACGCATAACAGTATTGCCACTCGCTTCGGCTTGCGACTATCTGAGGGGCAACGTACGCCCTGGCCTGACGAAATCATTTGCTCAACTTGCGTAGTCGTTACAACGTCTTCGTAAGTGCCAAAACCCCATTCGGGTTTATTAACCGAATCGAAATGAGTAAATCCGCTGCAAAGAATCGCAGCTTCAGCTTCAACGGTATTGCCGTTCGATAGCTTTGCCGTGAAATTCCCTGGCTCACCGTTAAATGAGACCACCTTGGCGCCAGTTTCAATCCTGACGTTCTCATTGTCCTCTACCCTTTTAACCATCCCGCCGATGGCATCTTTAGCCCATTCGCCAGATGGGACCAGTTTTGCGTAGCCGGACAAGATAGGTGCACCACCCAGTCGGTCTTCCTTCTCAATCAGAATGCTCTGTTTGCCAACTGTGCCAAGGCTATGCGCAGCGGCCAAACCTGCCGGCCCGCCGCCTATTATCAGTATTGGTTTGCTCATTCCTGTAACTCTTTAGGTTTGTAGCCACGTCCCGAAGTGAACATCAGTCTCGGGTCATAAAGGCTTTCCCCTTTACCAGCTTCTACGTCTTTCAGGTAAGCCTCGAATTCCGCCTTCTTTGCCTGCCAGTCAATGCCAAGCTTTTCCATCAATGTTTCTGTCGACGATGCGTGCCAGTGTGACTGCACAATCTTGTAGGGATGCGCACCGCATACCAACGCCGCAAACTGACAGTCCGCGAGAACAGGCATATCGACAGGCTTGCCGGCCGCCGCTCCGATCCACTGGTTTTTATCCAGTGTCGTGATGCAACCAGTATCGTGACCAACCATCATGTCTGCGTGCGCCTCTTCCTGCGCTACCCGCAACTTGCGATCGATGGCAAATGATCGGGTAAATTCACGCTCTGAAATGATATGCCTGAAACCGAAGCCACAGCAGTCATACCAGGTTGAGTAGTCGATTACCTGGGCGCCCAAGGTCTCCAACAATCCCGTGGTTACCGCAACACGATTACCATCAAGAACGTCGTCATCGTAAATGGCATCCTCAGGAACCATTTTGTAAACGTGGCATGCCGGATGTACCGTTGCGCGAATATGGTCGCAATCGATAACCTGGTGCTTCTTGATTTCGTTGCGCATCACGTGAAGCCATTCAGAGTAATGCACAACCTCTTCCGGAATCAGCAATTTGCCATCGACCAGGCGACCAAGTTTGCCAAGAATCTTTTTCACACGTTCGCGCAATTTCGCAGACTGCAGCAAATAGCCGCGAACTTCCTTGTAGTTACCGAATGACGTCCCGCAATGAACCAGCGGGTAGTAGTACCCTTCCGGCAATCCCTGGGCCTTGGCGGAGACGTAAGCCTGATGGAAATTTCGCAGGAACACAGCCGCAAGGCTCTCAATGTTGCCGATTCCGGACCCGTGGTAGTTCCACGCGGTACAGGATGTCTGATCAGTCTCATCCAGGTACTTGATGTCCATCGTGTTCATCAGCCACAACAGTGAGGCCGGATAACCGGGAATGTTTCCACATTGCCCACAGGATTTGTGATGCCACAGCTGTGTGGTCGGAATTCGCTTGTCCCACCCGTAAAGCGTCTTTACCGTTACCGGCCGGTGCTCTTCGCTGACGCGATGCACAACGATTTCGCCTTCTTTCTCGAGTTGCCACATAGTGTCACGGACATCTTCGACACGATCCTTGTTGGTCAACATCGATCGCTTGTTGATGATCTGATCGACCCATACGGTCGCAACGTGCGCGTCCTTTTTGCTCAGGTTCGCGTCAGTCCATTCGGACCCGTGTCCTGTGAAACGCTCGTCGCCTTTACCGTTGCCTGTGCCTGTTGTCATTCGTATCTCCTAAACCCTGATTCCAGCAATCACTGCTCATCCAGCCAATCGTCATAGTCATCGCGTTTTTCGTCCATAATGTCGCAGATAACATCAAACAGGTTTTCGTCAATTGTTTCGAGACTGTCAAGAACACCCGTTTCTTCCCAGATGGTGTATAGCTCGACAGAAGTTTTCAGATTCACTTCCCACGCCGTTTTGGTTGTGTGCAATGTCGGCATGGGTATCGCTTTACGCAACGTTTCGAGCGGCGCATCGACCTTCGATATGTTGGGACCCCAATCCGCGAACCCATCCGGATTGATCATGTCCGGCGAAAGCTGATTGCCGGTCGATATCAGCTTCAGCATTACGCGACTGAAAGGCCGAAGAACGTTTTTCGCCGATTCCATGCCATGCTTTATGGCGGTCTCTCGCATCAGCATAATCAGTCCGCCCGGCGAATTGCCAAACGGACAACGCGCTGCACAGGTATAGCACTGTGCGCAGGACCAGATTTTTTCCTGCATCGCGTCATGAATGCCCTCGAGATTTTCCGTCCAAAGCAGCTGGACGATTTCTCGGGGACTGAAATCATAATAATGGGCCGCCGGACAGGTGGCCGTACAGATACCGCAGTTAAGGCATCCATTCAGTTCGTGGTCGAAGCGAAGATCACCCTGGATATCCTGAAATATCTCTTCGAGTTTCTCCCGTCCGACGGGGGTTTCGTCGGTAACCGGGTCGCCGATATATTGCTGAACTCTGGACGTCGACGAATGAGACATTTCAGTAGGTCATCACTTTGCAGTCTTCTTCCATGACCTGCTCGATCAGGTGAGCGCCTCCCACAATGCCCTCGCATTCCGGTATCAGGTCTTCCTGGGTCATGTCGAAAAGATCGAGGTTCGGGGAGCAACAGTAAAATTTCACACCGGCTTCATGGGCGTCCTGAATAAAGCTGTAGACGGACTTCGGTGAACCCTCCTTGACAAACAGTTTCTCGGCAACGCCCTTCTTCATCAGCCTGCCGGAAGTCGCCGTGCAGATTACGTCGACCTCGTAGTCCATTGCCGCAGCGACTGTCGCCTGGAATATCGGGGCGCCCAATTCCTCGCCATTTCTTGGGTCCGTATTCGCCATTACGATGATGAGTTTTTCAGCCATTTTCCTCGCTTCCTCCGCGATAAATGGCCCTGCCGGGCCATCTAACAGTTCATTAGCATATACTAAATTACGTTTGTGTCCAATTCCCGGATTGTCTTTTCGGCCGCCCTGGGAGACGACATCAGAGACGTACACTGGACGAGCCCGGTCATGATCGGCACCAACGCATCTTCGATTTCTGGCTGCAGCGTCCTCAGGTGCTCCAGTCCCTGGCTCGCATTGGCCGGCACTTCCTCAAACTCCATGATCAGGTCTTCGACCATCCCCAGCTTAATCCCGGGATTACCCAGAAAACCATAAGCATTGCCACCAATGCGGAAGACCGCAGGCCGCCCGGCACCGTCTACTGCAAGTACTTTTGCCCCGGCCGGCAGCACCGGCCGATCACGCATATAGACAACCTGCGTAAATGTATCCGGCATAAAGCCGTTAAGAGCGTCGTCAGAGGTTCTCGTTACCGTATCGATCTCGAAAACCAGGTCCGTACTCTCGGTGCCGCCACCTGCTGCGAGCGCAAGGATTTGAGCTCCGAGTCCGAAACCGATCACCGGCGTGCCCTCATCAAGGCGCGCCCGCGTCAGGGCAATTTCTTCGGGAAGCGTAGGCAGGTCTCTTGTGCCGGCAGATCCCCAGGGGCCACCGCCCAGCAACATCAGCGCATCGGCCGGCAAGTCCGGCCCCGGCAGCTTTCGTCCTCCAGCGAAGGGCCGGAAATACTGGAAACGAATACGTCTCCCCTCCAGGTGATCCTCCATGAGCCCCAGGTATTCGCCGGACGTGTGCTGGATCACCGCTACAACGTTCATCGGTGTTTCGGTACGATCCGCCATCGCAAAGGCATCGGGGCTGCATTCACCCATTTTGCCCGCCCCGCACACTCAGTGCATTCGCGATTGACGCCTTAAAATCGTTCGCCGTGACAGTCAGCATGCCTATTTCACGGTTTGCGAAAAAATCATCGATCGCAGCATCAATTTCGTCCAGGCGACTGCCGTTCAAATGAGCTTCGAGATTGAAGATGATGGTAGGTGGCGTAACGAAGAAATCGCCACTGATCAGAACCCGCTGCAGAATTGCCTGCGTCGGTCCCTCCAGTTTTACAAACGAGTTAACCGTCCCCCCGGGGCCGGTATGACTTCCGCAGAGCACCCGTTCCTGCGCCCACGGATTGTTGATCTCCGCAACAAATTCGTCTGTGCCGATCTCATCATCCAGATACTGTTTCGCCAGGGCTTCCTCGGCAGACGTAATCTCACCGGGCTCGGCGTCAATACCAAAACCTTCCACGAACCCTTCGATCAGCACCTGTTTCACCGCCTCGACATCAGGGGCCCGATCACCCAACAGCTCTTTCAGAGTAATCACACGTTGCGTGGCAGAATCGAGTTTTCGCTTCGCCAGCTTTGCCTCCGGGATATTCAGGGCCCTCACCATTTGCTCCGCATTCATGTCAATCAGTACCGTGCCCTG
>JAHEFD010000056.1 GCA_024640345.1 Woeseiaceae bacterium | reverse complement strand
AACCCGTTTACCTGGGCTTCTAACGGGCTTGCCGAGATCGGCAAGCCCTTCGTTCTGTCACCAATGCGACTTTTACCGTGATTCGTGATTGTCGCTTAATTCGCACTCCGTCCAGGACGGCCTCAAGGGGCAAGTCGGTTTCCGTTTAGCTAAAAAAAGCATCGATCAATCGATTGGAACCGACACTGATCTTGAGAGTGAGCACTATTTTTCCAGTACCAGCAAGATCGTCCGTGCGCCATCGTCGATTGAAATGAAGAGGCCATCGTTAAGCGCGAGTACATCGGCGAGGGTCGCGAAACCTGTATAGCTGCCGGCAAGGACGCAGTTTTCAATCTGGCTCTGGATTTCATAAAGATTGTATTTCGGATCGATGGCAATGAATTGTCCACTCGACGTACAACCCAGTGAATTCTGGCCGCTAAAGGCACCGTTCGCGTCAATTGTAAAGGTGACATTGGGGTTCGCCATGTCGTCGTACCCGGTCCACGCAGCCTCCAGCAATGCGACGTTCGAATCCTTGTCGTTCAGCACGTCATAGAAGAACTCGAATGTCCCGCTTTCGCCGGAGGTATTCTGCCAGCTCCCGTTGATCGAATCGCGTTCGACAACGACGCCGGTGATCGCACTGTCGACTACGTGGTTGCCGTCGAGCCAGTTGACACCCTGGTCGGCGAACGCACGGAGGGTACCGTCAAGATCGGTTCCGGTGACATTAATCGTTCCGAGAAACTGCACGTCGGAATCAACTGAAATCAGGCGTATGCGGCCGTCGTCTGCCGACATTGCGACGAATTCCTCCGTAACCATATTCATATCATTTGTTAAGGTGCCGTACCATATTCCGCCGGGTACCTGCGTGATCGGTGGTGGTGGTGGAGGCGGTGGCGGCGAGTTGCCGGCCGGGGCAGGCCCCGACGAACTACCACCGCAGGCCGAAACGACCAGGGATACGACGAGGGATAAGAAGGGTGCTTTCGTTTTCATGTTTCGATCTCCATAAAGCTCTTGCATCGAGACCTGGCGTCCCAATGACGCCGACAGTTCGAAATTGAAGCATCGCCCGCCAGCCGGGCTGAGACCTGAGGGACTGCCGATTTTCTACCGATGGGTCGCCGATATTTTTCCGCGGCGGCTTCCACGTATCCGGAATATCGGGCGCCAAAAGAAAGGGCCCCTAAAGGGGCCCTTTTTAATGCGACGTCGGGTCGCAAATGTCAGGATCGAAAATCCCGGTGACGGGTTCAGGCAGCCGTCGCGCTGGCATGGACTTTCTCTATCTGGGCCCACGCCGATTCGATCGCACCCACCTGCCAGCCGGCCAGGGCACTTATGTAATCGCCTGCAAAATAGACCCTGCCTTGGGGCTCCCGCAGGACTGGCACGTGCTCCTGGCGATCCTTGGGGGACCAGGTTGTCCAACCACCTTCGTTGTAGCGAGTGCGATGCCACGCAATCGAAAAGGCCTTGCCATCGTAATGCTTGCCAAATTGTCCCGGGTGTATGCGCTCGCTGCGCTCGATCGCCTGCTCGACCTGGTCATTCAATGGCATTTCGCCGAGGGTTTCTGCGACCCGGCCAAATGCATAGGCGCTCTGGATAACGCCCTTCTTGCCAAAGTAGCCATATGAAGGATAGATAACCGTATGGCCCGGGATACCGAGGGTGCTCGCACCCCCATAAATATCGTCATCTTCCTCCCAGAAGCGGCGATTCATCTGTAACGCCAGTTTGCCGACCGTCGACAGGCTTGGCGTGGCAATCGCTGCTTTGCAGCGATCTGAAAGTTCCGTCGGAAGTTTCCGCAGTATGGACAACGGAAGAGTCGTAATGCAGTAGTCCGCCTTTGCAACCCGCACTTCGCCGGTGACCGTGTCACGGTAAGGTACGGTGACGCCCTTGGCATCCTGTTTCAGCTCCTGGACTTCCGCGTTATAGGTAATAACGCCGTCTGCGAGGTTACGTTCGAATGCCTTGGCGATCTGGTCCATGCCTCCGATGGGTTGATACATCGTGTGGGGATGATCGACCGTCGTGACGCCCTGGAAAGAATTTCCGAGCCCGGATTGCAGCAACGCCTTTAACGCCAGGGGTTTCGAAGCTGTGTTCGGGTCCATGGCGGCCATCGGGTCAAAACTGGCGAGGCCACGATGGTGCGTGCCCTTGTAACTCAAATCCCTGAACTCCAGGAAACCTTCGCGAACGAGGTAGTCTGTGAGTTGTTCCTTGTCCTGGCCGTTCAGTTCCTTGTCGAGCGCACCCTGGTCCACGAGTTTCGCCAGCAGCTCGGCGGTGTAGCCGCGCATGTCGGCCTTGATCTCGCGCATGCGGAAGCGACGACCGGCCAGCGGTCCTTCCGCGCTATCATTTTGTATATAACCCGCATCGTTTTCCTGGACCATGATCTGCATCGGTATGCCGAATTTGCGCACGTAGTGGAATACCGCGTGGTGATAACTCGGAAGACGCCATGCGCCGTGGTTGAAATACTGGCCCTCGTCGAAATCACAGGTCCGGGTCGAACCGTCGACCTCTGTTGTCTTGAATCCTTTGCGTGAGGATTGGCAGCGACCACCTGCAAAAGAGCGTGCTTCCAGGATCTGGCAGTCATAACCACGCAGCCCGAGTTCATAGGCAGCTGTCATCCCTGAAAGACCGCCACCAAGAATGAGCACTTTCGTGCCGTTGGAACGTCCCGTGAGGTTGGGAGGCGCCTCCGCGGCAGAGGCAAAGCCTATGCCCCAGCCGTCAAGCGCCGTCATTACGGCGGATGCGCCACCGACGGCGGCGGCTGCCTCCAGGAATTGCCGTTTGCTGACGGACTGGGGTCGCTCGGAACTATCTTTTGCCATTAGGTTTCTCCTAGCAGGCTATTTCTGCAAATCTAAGTTTATCTGGACGCCGACCTCGTCGTCGATCCAGTTGGTTGCATCCCAACCCACCCCGAAATCCAGGCGCTTAATGTCAAAGCTGCCGGTAAAACGGGCGGTCATTTCCGCAACTTCAAATTCAAACGCCATCGTAACCGGTTGGCTTACACCGATAATGGTCAATTGCCCGTGGGCGGCAAACGTGCCGTCATCCAGTTGCTCGATGCTCTCGGATTCGAATCGCGATTCCGGGTAGTTCTCTGGATTGAACCAATCTTCCTCCAGTAAGGTCGCATCGCGCTCGGCGTCTCCGGATACAGCGGAATCCATCTTGACCACGCCAATAATTTTGCCTGCGGTGGGGTTGCCCGGATCGAAATCGATCATTGCAGAGAAATTTTCGAAGCGTGCGCGAAATGCTGACCCCTCCTGCACACCGATAAATCTTACGGTGCTCGAATCCTCCACAAGCTGCCATTCCGCAGCTTCGGCCGTACTAAACGCGATGCATGCGAAGAGCGTGAGAAATATAGTCCGCTTTGCTGGTCGTACCATGGTCTTTTTCCTTGTTGCATTTGCTCGGTCGTCGTATGGAAACGAGCTAATCTGCGCGTATCCTGACGGCTTGGGGCCGGATTTTCAATCGTGATTGCAGTTTCAATATCGCTGGTCGTAAATGGCCACGCTGAATCATTAGTTCATATAATGAAAATCAAATTCTTTAGGGGCCTGGTGATGGATTGGACTCGCCAACACCGTTACTGTTCATATGAAATTGTGCCAGTCTATCAACGGCACAAAACAGGGTAATATCGGTCTATAGGAAAGAATTAAGTTACGAGGAAAACTAATGCGCAAATTGTCCCTTCTGCTGACTCTGCTCGTCATCACCGCGCCACTTGCGGGCCAGGCGCAGGAACCGGCTATGAATCAGGCACAGGATCCGGTCACGAATAATGAATTTCGCGTCGACAGCGATGCCAGCTGGCTGCGTGTGCTGGCCTATCCTGATGGCCCGTTACGCCGCTTCGGTCACCACCACGTTATTGCCCATCGCAGCATCTCGGGGGCTGTCATGGTCGCCCCGGATCCGCTTGACTCAACCATCATGCTTGAAATCAACGTTCTGAACCTCGAGGTGGACGACCCCGCCATGCGAGGGCTTGAAGGCGAGGATTTTGAAAAGGAAGTGCCCCAGAAGGATGTCGATGGCACCCGGGCCAACATGCTTGGAGAAAGGCTGCTACACGGCGAGCAGTTTCCGACGATCCAGATTCAATCCAGCTCAATAGAGGGAAATATGCCCGATGTGACCATTGTGGCGGTGGTTATGGTTAAAGGAATGGAACAGACCGTCAGGTTTCCGGCCAGCATCGAATTAACGGACGACTCGTTCGTCGCGAAGGGTCAACTGGACATAACGCACGGTGAGCTTGGCTTGTCGCCATTTACAGCTGCTGGTGGGGCGTTAAGCGTTCGTGATCTGATGGTTTTCAAGTACGAAATATCCGGAACACGGGTCACAGACATCGAGCAGTAATTGCCCTGACCGATCGGCCTGCTGTTTTATTGCGCCTGCGATTGCGCGGCATCGCAGGCGCAATATTACCGTGCGGTTCGGACAGTTAAAGCGGCTGTTATCTCGTTAAAGCGGAACGAAACCGGGTGTCGCTATTTCACAGCTATTGCCTGCATCTCGAAATGCATCCCAAACAGCAGCGGACCTGACCCGATAAATGCCCGAGCCGGAAACTCGTCAGTGAAATAGCTTCTGTAAACCTCGTTGAAGTCAGAATAGAGAGAAAGATCTGGGCAATACACCGTTACGGATACGAGATCATCAAGGGTCATGTCTGCCATTTCGAGTGTTTTCCTGAAATTCTCCATCAGCAATTTTGCCTCTTCTTTCGGGTCTTCAGGGACAGTCATTGTCGAAAAATCCAGGCCGCCATTCCCTGACAGGTATAAGGTATTTCCAACAAGGACGGCGTCACTAAACGGCAAATTCATAGCCGATATTTCGGGAAGCTGAAACGTCTGCCGTTCTGTTCGCGAATCCTGGGCTACTGTCAAAGAGACCAGAACCATGAGTAGCGTAACTGCGACCAGGCCATTGCGAATGTCCATATATTCCTCCGGGGTTGTAAGAATCTGTGTACTAAAGCAGCTTCGAGCATGTGGCGCTCAGTTTGTGAGGATATCGCAGACAAAACGGCGACGTCGGAAATCATTCCTTTCTCAGCACCTGCAAAAACATTTTCCTGGAGTGGTTGATCGGCTGGTTCTGGACGAAGGCGGCAACCCAGGTGCTAAACTATTGAGCGGCCGCGTTTGGCCTTCAGCGGAAGTTCGGTGACTGCGCACAACTGTTTTGCGCCGAACGATCCGGGAGTCTGATACCAGCATGGAGTGATCCGATATGGCAGCTGTTCTGTACGTACGAGTTAAGTCCAATCTTGATTTCGCGGAGCTCGAGCGACGACTCCTCGAACGCGTGCCTCGGTTCCGCGAGGTGCCGGGTCTTATACAGAAGATTTATGGGCGCGACGAATCGACAGGCGACATATGTGGAATATATTTTTTTGAAGATCGTGAGGCATTGGCGGCATTTCGTGAAACCGAGTTGGCAAAGACAATCGCATCCGCCTACGAGGCCTCGGAAGTTCGTCCTGAAATCTACGAAGTGCTGTTTCCCCTGTACCCGGATCGTGGCCCAATAGTGGAGAAAGACGGGTAGTCTGCGCATGATCGAAGTGGCCGAATCTGGCCTGGACAGTTTGAATGCAGTCCCGGTCTATCGCGATCAACTCCCGACTCGTGTATTCCTGGAATACGGGTCTGCCCCTATCGCTTGAAAGAAAACTCCGCATCCCTGGTCCACTCGGCATCTATTGCCGGACGGGTCCACCATTCAAACGATAATGAGTCCTGACCAATTTTCTTCCACACAGTCTTGTTGAGGGCCTCGCTATCGTCACGTGGAATTTTTCGGGGCGTCAGGTTCTGCAACTCATCCTCAATAACGTACTGATTATTGTCATGCAGCGTGATCGTGCCTTTGTCAAAACTGCCGATCTGGTAGGTATGCGCTGTGCCCCGTTCGCCGTCCAGTCGGTATACCCACCAGTCGGTTTTGTCGCGGCCAGGACTGCGAACTTCCATCAGAGTGTACGGCGAATCATCCTGTTCGAATTCGAGGTAACTCAGCACTGCGCAGCCGCCCAGCATTGGGTAGCCCGTGAATGTTGCCTCGCCCTTCGTGCCTTTCCTTTGCACTATGCCATGCCATTCCCCGGCGAGATTGTCGAAAGAGCGGTAGCGATCTTCAGTACATTGTTTGCCATCGTCGTAGTTTGGGAAGGGGGTTCCTGCGGCAGGCCATTGCGCCTGCGGCTCAATTTTCGAGAATTCGACCAGTGTGCCTGCTCCCCAGGTGTTTCCCCGGTCGATGCTGGAGGCGCCATGCCAGATGAACCCTTCCGGGCGTATATCCGAAAACGTATATCTTCGAGTTCGTTCGGCTTCAGGTTCACCAAACGAAAACGTACTGAAGACCTGGATGCGACCAAACCGATAAAAGCCTTGTAGTTGATCGGCGACTCCGCCCGTCATGTTCTGGTCAGGCCACTCCTGGGCCATGACCCAGCGTTCTTTTTTTTCATCAAAGTATCGAACGCTGAATCCCTGCAACCGGGCCCCGTTTTCATCAATTTCCATGTCGCTCATTGCGAATTCGAGAAGCGCCTTGCCATTCAGTGTCGGATAAACCCAGTGGGTCGCGGGCAGTCCGGCGTCGTCATGGAAAAAGGCGTCCGGTTTCTTCTGGCGCCAGTTGGCATGTCCGAGTCCAATCCAGAAATCGTACTGCCGAAAGACCGGGTCTTCCCAATCCGGCGTTACGCGCGTGAAGCGATTGTCCGAATATTTTCGCTCATAGCGACCATCCCAGGCGATCGTCCAGGTTTGGCCATCGTCGGTGGAGGTTTCCCAATATTGCCGGACAATGCCACCGCCCATCCGGGTGAACTCGAATTTGTGCAGCGTAATGCTGCCATCGGCCGGGTTGATGGTTTCTGCCGTGTAGAAAATTCCGCCGTCGCGCGCTTCGCCAGTGAATTCTATGAAAGTGCCGCTGTCTGATGTCCAGATCTGGCGCCAGTGGTCATGCGCCGGGTCATAGTAGTTGAAACTCTTGCCGACGCCGGCCGTCGCGCTCTCCCATTGTTCATAAATAACGCAGTGTCCCATCATTGGCTGGATGTTGTTGGTGCCGGCAAACTGGCCGTTCTGCGTTACATTCCATTCGCCGATCCAGAAATCAAAAGCGTGATGGCGTGGGTCATCGGCACACGGATACCGGATAGCACGAATAGCTGCCTGTGCCGCCACAAAACGTGGTTCGTCACGAATGCTGTCGTAGTCACTTTCCCCTTCGATCAGGGCTATGTATCCGAAGCCTGTATTCACAGCTGTTTCGAGCTGCTCAAGGGCCTCCTGCCTGCGTCCGCTACGGGCGTAAATGCGGGAAAGGCGATATGCTACACCAGGTGGCTGGAACTCCAGGTCGTTTGCGCGTTCAAAGTGCTGTGCCGCTTCGTCGACGCTGCCGCCGTGATCCATCAGGAGAATACCCAGCTGGTAGTGTGCACCACCGTCATCGGGGCGTAGCAGCAGGATTTCGCGAAACTTGCCGGTTGCGGCGCCAATTTCGCCGGCCGCAACGGCAGCATTGGCTTGCTCACGGAGGCTGTCGACATCGGCCCGTGCTGCAGCGGCAAGGAATGCAAGAAGAAGAATCGAAGCAATTGTACGCATCGGGGTGCCTTTTACTCAGGGTGACCCGGAATTATTAACCAGGCGGTTCGAAGCCCGCTTGCACAATATTGCTCAATTGGGGGTAGGGGAAAATGACCTGGAGCGAAGACCACCTGGAGCCGGTCGAAAGGCTGCTGTTTCAGAGCAAGTTGGTCAAGGTCGGCACATTCAGGTGCGGGGCGGATCACCCCTGTTTTCCGGTTTCCGAATCGCTCGACAATGACGTCTTTGTCCTACCGCAGAAATCTCTGTGGATTCGGCGCGATGCCGGTGACTACCTGTTCGTCGAGCCCGGCGCAATTCTGATGCATCGTGCCGGGTCGACGCTTGAGCGGCGTCGTACCAGTGACCTGGGTGATCAAACCTGCTGGTTCGGCGTACAACCTGATGTGTTTGTCGAAACGTTGCGTCGTTACGAGTTATCGACCAGAGAGATGGGCGGTGCGCTGATTGCCGATCTTCATATTCGGTATCGGCTAGCACTGCTGCTCAATCAACTAAAGCGCCAACCGGTCGATATGCTGGCGATTGAAGAAGAAGTGATGACATTGTTCATTGAGATCTGCGAGCGGCGTGCAAACCAGGTTCGAAATTCGTCCGCGGCTCGTCTTGGTACAGCGAAACGGCAGCGGCGAATAGTTGATCTCGCTCGCTCGTATCTTGATGAACATCTGACGGAGACCGTCAGCCTTGAAACAGTGGCCAGTGCTGCCGGCACATCTTTGTATCACTTGTGCCGGGTGTTCCGGGAACAGACGGGCCTGACAATGCACACTTATCGTATGTACCAGCGACTGGGGCACGTGCTGGATCGCCTCGTGAATGGGCGTGCCGCCAACCTGACTGAGCTGGCCCTCGATCACGGGTTTTCGAGCCATAGTCATCTTAGCCGCGTGTTCCAAAAACAGATGGGCATGTCGCCCTCGGCGCTTCGCGGCAAAATCTAGTGGCGTTTGCCAAAACGTCATTTCACTCCGCCATTCCTTTATTTTAAATCAGCCCTGAGTACACCTGGTCCGTATTTGCTAGACTCGATGACTGATCAAATTCTCGGAGTGGATTCAGTGTCGCCAGGCGAAAGCAATTACAAAAGAAGACTGATGTTCTGCGTGATGGCAATTGGCATCGCGATGGTACAGGCAGCCAATGGCCAGACTTACGATACCGTGCAGCCACCCGGAAACAATTTCGACCAGGCACAGTTTCGACTTTGGGTGCCTGAGGGACTGCAACACGTCAAGGCGATCCTGGTACTGGTTCCCGGTTCGAACGGCGACGGCCGCGACCAGGTCGAAACACCACTCTGGCAGAGTCTTGCAGAGGAACAAGGTCTTGCGTTAATCGGCCTCTACATGACCGACAAAATGCACGATGACATGTTTATCGAGCATTACGTTGACGTTGGTAACGGCAGCGGGGATTCGTTTCTCGCTGCAATTGACGAGCTGGCAGAGTTGTCGGGTCATTCCGAAATTGCCAGTGCGCCTTTCCTGTTGTGGGGAATGTCGGCAGGTGGTGAATTTAACTATGAGTTCGCCTTATGGCGTCCGGACCGGGTGGCGGGCTTCGTCGTCAATAAAGGCGGTATCTACTACTCGGCGCTGGCCTCCGGGGACGCACGGAAAGTTCCGGGACTGTTTTTCACAGGCACCGATGACCTCGCATTTCGCAACGACATTATTCGCGGCATATTTTCGATCAATCGCCGGGCGCATGCGCTTTGGGCGTTAATCGAACAAGACGGCGTGGCTCACGAAGTTGCCGGATCCGACCTGATTGCTGCTCAGTTCTACCGCGATGTCCTGGAAAAAAGACTGGCCGGCGATGGGATGCTGAAACCGCTGCGTGTGGAAGATGGCTATTTCTGTGATCCGGTAACCCGAAGTTGCGTCAAGGCTGCCGGGGCGGATGAGCCCAGGACGCCTGTCTCCTGGCTGGCATCCGCGGCGTTGGCAGAGACCTGGAAGGCGGCGCAGTCCGTTCCGTCGGTAAGCGAATAGAGCTCGCTTCCGCTTCTTGCTCTCCGGCGTTTCCGGGCCTGTCATTTCTACATGTCCGGATCGAACAAGATCTTGGCAATTCTTGACGTCCACTGGGACGCACAGGCCGGTCTTCCGATGCCGTACCAGATAAGCGTGTGCTAATGTAGCGACCTGTATTCTCAAAGACCCGCGAGCGATCATGAATCCACACGAACTGTCCCGCCGCCTCTTCCTGCGACAGTCTGCCGGCGTCGCCGGCGCGACCTGGGCGAAAACGATTCTGCCGGCCCTGGCAGCTATTTCACAGGCGGCCTGCACAGCCAAAGAGGAGCAGGCGCCGTTCTTGGTATTACAAGCCGACGAGGCGATCGAATTTGAAGCAATAGCCGCCCGCATCATCCCGACAACGGATACGCCTGGTGCGCGCGAAGCTGGCGTCATTTACTTTTTCGATCAGTCGCTTGGATCCTTCAACGCCCCGATGTTGCCGATGCTGCAGAACGGCCTCAGTGAATTGCAGGCCAGTATCGAAAGCGGCAGCAAGTTCTCTGAATTGAGTGAGAGTGAGCAGGACGCGTTGCTGGAGGCAAACCAGAATACGGGTTTCTTTGGTCTCGTCAGGATGCTGACCTTCGCCGGCTTTTTCGGAATGAGCGAATACGGCGGTAACAAAGACGGAATAGGGGTGAAACTGCTAGGTGTCGAGCCTCACGCGCACGCTTATAGCTACCCTTTCGGTTATTACGATGCTGAATACATGAAGGAGAATCCCAATGGCTGATACTCCTGTCTTTAATACACGTGAAGAGGTCGATTTCGTTGTCATCGGGTCTGGCGCGGCGGGGGGTATTCTCGCCAAGGAGCTGTCGACTGCAGGTTTTAGCACTGTTGTGCTTGAACAGGGAAAATATCGAAAAGCAGCCGAATTTACGCACGACGAAATAAAGAATTTCCTTAACGGCGAATTGCTTGGCAAAGGCCCGAGAGAATCGGGCATGACTTTTCGTGCCGACGAAAGCCAGGAAGCAAAAGCCGGGCAAAGAGATCCGGCCATGTATGCGCGAACGGTAGGCGGCTCCAGTGTCGTCTTCTCCGCGCACTTCTGGCGCATGCGACCTGTTGATTTCAACGAGCGTAGCTTGCTGGGTGCGATCGAAGGCACCAACTTCGTCGACTGGCCAATTGCTTATGACGAACTCGAGCCTTACTACAGCAAGGTCGAATGGGACATGGGCGTGTCAGGTGCGCCCGGGCATTCCGACCCGCCTCGCTCCAGGCCATTTCCAATGCCGCCGCTCACAATCAATTCGTCCGGAGCTATCATGGCAAAGGGCGCCAAAGCACTGGGATTACACGCCGACGTTCAGGCGCACGCCATACTCAGCCAGGTGCACAACGGGCGCGCTCCGTGCACGAACTGCGGTTTTTGCTCGTTTTACGGTTGCGAGATTGGTGCCAAGTCATCGTCACTCGCTGCGATGATTCCGCTTGCCGAGGCCAGCGGCCATTGCGAAATTCGGCCTGAAAGCACTGTCTTTCGCATCGTGAAAAACGCTGCTGGCAGGGTCACCGAGGTCCTGTATTACGACAAGGACGGAAACGAGCAGGGGCAAAAGGCCAGGGCCGTTGTCCTGTCCGCAAACGGAGCAGAATCGCCGCGCCTGCTTCTCGATTCAGACAACCTCGCCAACTCCAGCGGCTATGTCGGGCGCAATCTCATGTTTAATTCGCATGCCAGCGTCGAGGGAGTATTCGAACATCAACTGAACGAATACAAAGGCGTCCAGGCAACACGTGTCGTCATGGATTTCTATGATTCGGATCCCGCCCGTGGATTCTACGGTGGAGGAGGAATCGACGCGCGAGGGGGGCTGTTTTTGACGCCATTAATGTATGCGCTTGCAGCGTCGCCACCAGCCGAGAAGAATTGGGGCGCCGCGTACAAGGATCTGATTGCACATTCATTTTCCCGTCAGATGGGCATGTTTGTCAGTGCCACGTCGTTACCGATGGACCGGAATAACATCACGCTGAGCCCGAACAAGACCGACAAATGGGGCCGGCCGTCTATTGTTGTTACCTATAAAGACCATCCGGACGATATCGCCAACGCATCATTCCTGCAGGGCAGGGCACAGGAATTGCTCGATGCAGGCGGTGCCGCCAGGACATGGTCCACGCCGGCGGGCCCGTCGGATTTTGGTGTGCATCTCTTGGGCACCTGCCGCATGGGAGACGATCCATCGACCTCGGTGATCGACAGGAACCACCGGGCTCATGACGTACCGAACCTTTTTATCTGCGATGGCAGCAGCCTGGTCACGTCAACTCGTGGCCAGCCAACGATGACGATCATGGCGTTAGCCTTTCGTGCCGCCGACAGAATCAAGGCGGCCGCGAGCGCCGGAGAAATCTGACTTCGCTACCAAAGCGACATTTCACGATCTGCAATGCGCCGGCAATAAAAAGGCCCCTTAACGGGGCTTTTTTACTGCAACATACCGGTTATCGAGTTCAGCGAGACTGAGCCTTCGAAAGCAAACAACGTCCCCACAGCGCCAGTGGTAGCGTCTGATGCGCCGATCACGGGGTCCTTCGACCATCCTGGAGCAAGTGACCCAGGTTCCGCGTTGAATTCTGTCTACCGCCCCGGGTAACCGTTCCCCCGACCATGCCACTCGCTGTGTTTCGGTATCTCAGTATTGCGGTATCGCGGATTCGGCGTAAGTTCAAACGATTGGCGTGTGTCAATTCATCGACCAATCAATGATCGATTATTCCGATCAGTTTGATAGGAATAATCGACAAACTAAATAGTATCGATGTGATTTACTGCGATGTGAGCAGCAAAGCTTCTTTCATTAGGGGAAATTACAATGCGCAAACAAACGTTACAGATCGTTGCAGCATTAGCGGTAGCACTATCGCCGGTGTTGTTAGCAAGCCCGGCACTCGCTCAGGGCGAGCCGAAGTCAAATCAATTCTGGTGGCCTGAGCGGCTCGACTTCACGCCGCTTCGTCAGCAGTCTGCTGAATCAAACCCAATGAGCGAAGATTTCGATTACGCGGAAGCATTCAGCAGCCTTGACCTCGATGCCGTGAAAAAAGACATTGAGACATTGATGACGACATCTCAGGACTGGTGGCCTGCAGACTATGGTCATTATGGGCCATTCTTCATTCGCATGGCCTGGCACAGTGCGGGCACCTACCGCGTGGCTGACGGCCGTGGCGGCGCAGGTGGTGGTCAACAGCGATTCGAGCCGCTTAACAGCTGGCCTGATAATGCGAACCTGGATAAAGCGCGTCGATTGCTGTGGCCGATCAAGCAGAAATATGGACGAAATATTTCCTGGGCGGACCTGATGGTCCTGACCGGGAATGTCGCGCTGGAATCAATGGGCTTTAAAACCTTTGGCTTTGCCGGCGGACGCGAGGACGATTGGGAGGCCGACCTGGTCTACTGGGGTCCCGAGACCGAGTTTCTCGCAGATGAACGATACAGCGGGGACCGCAAGCTGGAGAACCCGCTCGCGGCTGTCCAGATGGGCCTGATCTACGTCAATCCGGAAGGGCCGAACGGCAACCCGGACCCACTGCTGGCTGCTGCGGACATCCGCGAAACTTTCGGCCGAATGGCGATGAACGATGAAGAGACCGCCGCGCTGATCGCTGGCGGACACACGTTCGGTAAAGCACATGGTGCAGCGCCGCCGGCTGATTGCGTGGGCGTTGAGCCCGCCGCCGCAGGCATTGAACTTCAAGGACTGGGCTGGGAAAACAAGTGCGGCAGTGGCAATGCTGGCGACACGATTACCAGTGGCCTGGAAGGCGCATGGTCTGCCAACCCGATCGCCTGGACCAACAGCTATCTTGTGAACCTCTACACCTACGACTGGGTGCAGACCAAGAGCCCTGCAGGTGCAACCCAGTGGATTCCTGCCAATGGCGCCGCATCGACCCTGGTGCCGGATGCACATGACGCGTCGAAACGGCATGCGCCAATCATGTTCACAACCGATCTCTCGCTCAAATTCGACCCGGAGTACCGACGAATTACGTCACGCTGGCTTGAGAATCCTGAAGAGTTCGGAGTTGCCTTCGCTAAAGCATGGTTCAAACTGACTCACCGCGATATGGGTCCTCGGTCCCGCTATCTCGGTAGTGAGGTTCCTGATGAGGTTTTGATCTGGCAGGACCCGGTTCCCGCAATCGATCATCAGTTGATTGACGCGGCGGACGTCGCGAAGCTGAAGTCAGCTATTCTGGCGTCAGGTCTCACTGTACCCGAACTGGTCAGGACTGCATGGGCATCTGCCTCCACTTTCCGTGGTACCGATATGCGCGGCGGCGCTAACGGGGCGAGAATTCGCCTGATGCCGCAGAAGGATTGGGATGTTAACAATCCGAAGGAGCTATCGAAGGTGCTGAACCGCCTGGAGCGCGTCCAGAGCGACTTCAATCGCGCACAGTCAGGCGGTAAGAAAGTGTCGCTCGCGGACCTGATTGTCCTGGGTGGCGCAGCAGGCATTGAAAAGGCCGCAAAGGACGCCGGGCGAAACGTCCAGGTTCCCTTCACGCCGGGGCGCACGGATGCCTCTCAGGACCAGACCGATGTGCAGTCTTTCGCGGTACTCCGACCGAACGCTGACGGTTTCCGTAACTACTTCGGTGAAGGTGCCCGCCGGTCGCCGGCGGAAATGCTGGTCGACAGGGCAGCCCTGCTGAACCTGGATGTTCCCGAAATGACAGCGCTTGTCGGCGGCATGCGCGTGCTGAACGCAAATTCCGGGCAGGCCAAGCATGGCGTTTTCACAGACCGGGCCGGCACATTGAGCAACGATTTCTTCGTGAACCTGCTCGACATGTCCACCGAGTGGACGAAGTCAGCTGCGTCGGAGGGGATTTACGAGGGACGTGATCGCGCGTCGGGTGAGCTGAAATGGACCGCGACTCCTGTTGATCTTGTCTTCGGCTCGCACGCCGAACTGCGTGCAATCGCAGAAGTCTACGCTGAAGATGCCGGGCAAGAGAGGTTTATTCGCGACTTCGTTGCCGCCTGGACAAAGGTGATGACGCTGGACCGATTTGACGTCAAAGCCCCGATGCAGGATGCGGCGATGGCAAGCCGCTGATCCGGCATTTTAGATAGCCGGCCAGTAATTCGAGTAGCGCAAGGAGGCTTTTCGGGGGCTGGTGGAAGAAAGAACGGCGGCGTCGGTGACGCCGCCGTTGTCCCTTACGGGATAAGCGCGTTGACGCGGACTGCGTGATGCGTCAACATTCTGCGATTGTGAGACCTCGGAATCACCGCTTCTTAAGCTGCGCGGAAATCAATTGATCGCGTTTCCTTTTATTCGTTTTCTTCTCGGCATCATTACGCTGGGGGTTGCGATTCTAATGCTTGCCCCTTGCGTACTCGCATGGGAACTCGGCTCACAAGATCGATTTGCATTCCTGGTAAGTGAAGCAATAACCGCAGGCACCGCGCTGTCCCTGATTTATTTCAACAGGAGCGCCACGAACAAGCTGAATGTTCGAGAAGTATTCCTTCTTACCGGGGTTTCGTGGGTCGCTGTCTGTTTTTTCGGTGCGATACCGTTCATCTTGTCTCACACGGTCGTTGATTTTACCGACGCAGTGTTTGAAAGCGTTTCCGCGGTGACCACGACCGGGGCGACAGTGCTGACGCAGCTCGACGACTTACCAAAAGACATTCTGCTGTGGCGCTCCATGATGCAGTGGGTCGGCGGGCTCGGTATCGTTGCGTTAGGCGCCGCTGTCTTGCCATTCCTGAGAATCGGCGGGATGCGCCTGTTCCGGGCGGAATCGTCCGACTTCTCGGAGAAATCTTCGCCACATGCACGGCGCTTTCTCCTGCACCTGCTACTAATCTACCTGGCGATCTCATTTTTCTGCGTTGTTTCGTATTCGTTGGCAGGTATGAATATGTTCGATGCGATCAACCATGCGATGACGACGGTTTCAACCGGGGGTTTTTCAACGCATGATAGTTCAATTGCGTTTTTTAACTCGCGGGAAATTGAAACGGTAGCAATCATTTTCATGTTGATAGCGTCCGTCCCGTTCGTACTTTACCTGCCGATCATTACGGGCCATTTCACAAAAATTCGTCGTGACAGCCAGGTCGAAAGCATGCTCGGTGCTTACCTGGCAGTCGTCATCGTACTTGTTGTCTGGTTAGTGCTCACAGATCAGGCGAGTGTATCCGAGGCATTCAGGGACGCGGCATTCCACGTCGTTTCGATTGGCAGTACGACCGGGTATGTGAGCACGGACTACACGGTTTGGGGTCACTTCGCCGTGATGGTGTTTTTCTTCCTGACCTTCGTCGGCGGGTGTTCCGGTTCGACCAGCGGTGGTATCAAGATTTTTCGATTTAAGATCGCATTCATCATGTTCAAGGAAACGATCCGGCGTTTGCTGCATCCGAATGCCGTTTTCTCACGTTCGATTGATGGACGTACGTTGACTGACGACACGGTCGCCTCGGTCTCTGCATTCGCACTGGCATTTGCGAGTACGGTCGGTGTGGTGGCGATCCTGCTCGGCGCTGCAGGCAATGACTTCATTACGAGCTTCAGCGCGGCGGCGACAGCGACCGCAAATGTCGGGCCGGGATTTGGCGACGTCGTCGGCCCGGTGTCAAATTTCAGCCTGCTCAACGATCCGTCAAAGTGGATAATCTGTGTGGCGATGCTGCTTGGACGACTGGAGATCTTTACCTTGCTGATTCTGCTGACCCCGGACTTTTGGCGTGTATAGATGGGTGAGAATTGCTGCAACAATGGAGTTATTGCCTGGTCCAAGCCCCACGGGACCCATTGCTGAACAATTATTTTGTCGAGCGCCATAGGCGTAAAATTCAGGAACTGTTATGTCTGATAAACATGAGTCTGACAAAGGCCCAATCATGGGAACACTCGGCAGTATTCCGGTTCCGGGTAACGTTGCGGTGCGACGGAGAATTGTTAATCGCGTCATTATCGCGCTCATAATTTTGGCCAGTATCTGGCTGGCGCTCAGGCCTGACTCAAGCAAACTGGACGTCTACCGGGCGATTTCTCAGATCCAGTTCGCGGACCCGGCGCTTGCCGTATGCGTCAGAGCGACAGCAGAGGCCAATGGCTGGGTCGAGGCGGGTAGTTTTGTCAGTTTGCAATGCAACAACCCGACAGGCGGTGGCATCAAGGATCTTGGTGGAATTGAGCATTTCACAGTTTTGCGCGATCTTAATCTAGCGTTCAATGAAATTTCAGATGTTTCGATGCTGGCCGGTTTGCGTCATCTCACAGAACTGGAGTTGAGCCATAACAAGATCGAGCGGATGCCAGTGTTTGCCTCTGCCACGACGCTGAAGCGCCTTGAGGTCAATCACAACAGGCTTGCCTCGCTTGACTGGATCACGTCGGAGCACTTCCTTGTTCTTGAGAGTTTATCCGTTGCGCACAATCGTATTCCTGGCGCCGAGTCTCTCAGCATATTGACGGGTTTGCGTGAACTGGATCTGCGCAGCAATCGTATTAACGATCTGACTCCAGTATTGCAGCTTCGAAACCTCGATATGCTCGATGCAGGCGGCAACCTGATCGAAGACTTAACGGGCATCGGGTCCCTGGAGAAGTTGAGCCGGCTGTTTCTCGACAAGAATCGCCTTACGGCAGTCGCTGGAATCGAAACTCTTGGAAATCTCGAGCAGCTTGATGTCGGCTACAATACTCTGGAATCGATCGACGGAATATCAAGCTTGTACAGGTTGCAGCGTCTCGATCTTCGGCACACCGGCATTCACGACCTCGACGATATCTACACTCTTGGTGATATCGAGCAGCTGGAGCTTTCCGGAAATCCGGAACTGGACTGCGACGCGATCCTGCAAGCTGTGCAGGAATTTGGCGTATCGGCAGTGCACTTCGATGGCTTGTGTCCGCAGTGAAACATGCGTTGCCAACTTCCTGGGTGGCACCGACAAACATGAAGAATTACTCCAGTCTGTCGAATCGCTGGCGTGTAGGTTGCGGCGCCCTTCTATAATTTGATTCGATTGAGTCGCAAGGCATTGGCGATCACCGAAACCGAGCTGAAACTCATCGCCGCTGCCGCAATCATCGGACTCAACAGAATTCCGAAAGACGGATAGAGAATGCCGCCGGCGATTGGCACGCCGACTGCATTATAGAAAAACGCGAAAAACAGGTTCTGTCGTATGTTTTTCATGGTGGCCACCGACAGTCGGCGTGCGCGTATCAGCCCCTGCAAATCTCCCTTTACGAGCGTAATGCCCGAACTTTCCATTGCAACGTCGGTTCCAGTGCCCATAGCAATGCCGACATGAGCCTGTGCCAGGGCAGGGGCATCATTTATGCCATCGCCCGCCATCGCCACCATTCGGCCTTCATTCTGCAGCCTCAGGATGTGCTCCGCCTTCTGGCCAGGTAATACACCGGCCAAGACATCGTCGATGTTGAGTGCTTTAGCAACAACGTTCGCTGTGGTCTCGTTGTCTCCCGTCAGCATAATGATTCGGACACCGTCTTTATGCAGAGCATCGATCGCGGCGGGTGAAGTTTTCTTTATCGGATCCGCTACGCCAATGATTCCTGCCGCGATGCCGTCGACTGCGACATACACAACCGTTTGACCGCCAGCTCGCAGCGTCTCCGCCTTATCGACGAGGTCGCCTGCTTCAATTTCCAGGGAATCGAGGAGGCCCACGTTTCCCAAAGCCACCGTCCGGCCACCAACTTTGCCGACGACGCCCTGGCCCGTGAATGATTCAAATTGCTCGACATCGCCAAGGTGGGCACCTCTTTCAATGGCGCCAGCCGTTATTGCCGCAGCCAACGGATGCTCGCTACCTTTCTCCAGGGTCGCCGCCAACTGCAGCATTTCATTGGCGTCGATATTGTCTGTCGATTCGAAGTGAACGAGTCTTGGTTTCCCTTCGGTCAGTGTGCCGGTCTTGTCGACGACCAGCGTATCGATCTTGCGCATTACTTCAATCGCTTCAGCGTCCCTGAATAACACACCCGCGGTAGCGCCCTTGCCGGTCGCTGTCATGACGGACATCGGCGTTGCCAGTCCGAGCGCACAGGGGCAGGCAATGATCAGTACGGCGACCGCATTGATGATTGCATACGCCATTGCAGGTTCCGGCCCAAATATTGCCCAGGCGACGAAAGAGACGATGGCGGCGAGCACGACGGTCGGTACAAAATAGCCCGCGACGACATCAGCCAGTTTCTGGATCGGTGCACGGCTTCGCTGGGCCATCGCGACCATCTGCACAATCTGGGCGAGCAAAGTATCGGCGCCAACACGCCGCGCCGTTATGACCAGCGCACCTGTTCCGTTGACCGTGGCACCAATCACTGCATCACCGATTTGTTTTTCGACTGGCATTGGCTCGCCAGTGATCATCGACTCGTCCAGGCTGCTCTTGCCCTCGACAATGTCGCCATCCACCGGCACTTTTTCGCCCGGTCTAATGCGCAGGCGATCTCCGACCACTACATCCTCGAGCGCGACGTCGCGCTCATTGCCGTCTTCGTCTATGCGCCGGGCTGTTTTCGGGGCGAGCCCCAGCAGTGCCCTGATGGCAGAGCCTGTGCGACTGCGAGCACGTAGTTCCAGCACCTGCCCGAACAGGACAAGCGTGATGATTACCGCGGCAGCCTCGAAGTACACGGCCACCTCGCCGGCAAAGTCTCTAAATGATTCCGGAAATATTCCGGGTGCCAATGTGGCTATCACGCTGTAAAGATAGGCGACGCTGGTCCCGAGGGCGATCAGCGTAAACATATTCAGGTTTCGACTGGCGATCGATTGCCAGCCACGCTGGAAGAACGGCCACCCGCACCAGGTGACGACGGGGGTTGCAAACGCAAGCTCAAGCCATGTAAGCATTCGTTCCGATGCAAGCCACTCGAATGAGAATCCGGCCATGCCTCCCATCGCCAGAACAAGAACAGGTACGGTAAGCAGCGTGCTGATCCATAAGCGCCGCCGCATGTCGACGAGCTCAGGATTCTCTTCTTCCTCCAGCGTCACGGTGACCGGCTCGAGCGCCATGCCGCAGATCGGGCAATCGCCTGGTGTGTCCTGGACAACTTCCGGATGCATGGGGCACGTGTATTCGGTCTTTGTCAGCAATGCCGGCACCGACTCCGGCTCGAGTGCCATGCCGCAAACGGGGCAGGGCACCGGTTTCTCCTCGCGAACTTCGGGACACATCGGGCAAATGTAGGGTCCTGGGCCGGTCGGCGTCGGTTGCCGATCCGTTGCAAGTCCTCGATCGAGATAGCCTGAAGGTTCCGCTGCGAACTTCGTCCGGCAGCCATTGCAGCAGAAGTAATAAGTTTCGCCCTGGTGTTCGAAGAAATGCTGCGATTCGGCAGTTACGCTCATTCCGCAGACGGGATCTTCAAGTTCTTGCGGACCAAGGTATTCCGCCGGGTTTGCCGCGAACTTCGTCCGGCAGCCATTGCAGCAGAAGTAATAAGTTTCGCCCTGGTGTTCGAAGGAATGCTGCGATTCGGCAGTCACGCTCATTCCGCAGACGGGATCTTTCAGGTTCTTCCCAGCTTCAGTGCCGGAGTTATGATCGGGCTTTGACATGGTTTTGCTCTTCGTTGTCCTGTGACTGTCGTCTGACATTCGGCACATTCACAGAAATATTTCCGCAGATAGTCAACATCAACATAAATATCGGTTACAAGCCGATAGCGTCGCGCCTCTGCTCCAGTTTTTCCAGCGTTTCCAGCAAATCGTCAACACTTTGCATTGCCTGGCTGCTGG
Organism: Woeseiaceae bacterium; assembly: GCA_024640345.1. Classification (GTDB taxonomy): domain Bacteria; phylum Pseudomonadota; class Gammaproteobacteria; order Steroidobacterales; family Woeseiaceae; genus SZUA-117. The sequence goes on along the minus strand of JAHEFD010000056.1, from coordinate 229 downwards.
GTCGTGCGTCCGCGGCTTGCAATATCTTCAGCATGTAGATGAGCTTGTTCTGAATACCGACAATCGTTTCTTCACTCGCGGGCAACGCGGAAATGCTGCCGTACACAGTTTCCGGGTTTTCCGCGTCGCCATTGCCACGAAGCAGAACTAACAGGGCGCGCTGTTTCTCGTCCAGGTTGGGGATAGCGGCATCAATTTCATTCCGCATTGCCTGGGCGCGCTGGTTGCC
>JAHEFD010000002.1 GCA_024640345.1 Woeseiaceae bacterium | reverse complement strand
GCATGACACCATCCAAGGACGGTGGGGCAAACCAGGGGCATAGTTGCGTCAAAGGGCGGTTCGCCTGGGGCTATGCGTCGCACAGGGAGCGCGTGCTCGACCCGATGATTCGCGAATCGACGGATGACCCCTGGCGTATCGTCGGGTGGGATGAAGCCATTTCGTATACGGCGAAAAAATTCAAGGAAATCCAGAAACAACATGGTCGGAAGTCGGTTGGTGGCATCACGTCCTCCCGCTGCACAAACGAAGAAGTCTATATCGTACAAAAACTGGTACGGGCTGCGTTTGGCAACAATAATGTCGACACCTGCGCACGCGTTTGTCACTCACCTACCGGCTACGGTCTGAACAAGACACTGGGCACATCGGCGGGAACACAGCCCTTCGAAAGCGTTATGGATGCGGATGTCATCATCGTCATCGGCGCTAATCCCACCGATGGCCACCCCGTGTTTGCATCACAAATGAAACGCAGGCTCAGGGAAGGCGCGAAGTTGATCGTTCTTGATCCACGCAAGATCGACCTCGTCCGTTCACCGCATATCAAAGCGGAATTTCATTTGCCATTGCTTCCGGGCACCAACGTACCCCTGATCAACGCGCTCGCTCATGTCGCGGTCAGTGAAGGACTGATTGACGAAAATTACGTCAAAGAGCGTTGTGACCTCGACTCATTCGCCGCCTGGAAAGAATGTGTGATGCGGCCGGAAAACGCTCCGGAGTCTGTTGCCAAGATCTCCGGCGTTTCAGCCGAGGATATTCGCGGTGCGGCTCGTCTTTATGCCACTGCCGACAGAGGTGCCATTTATTACGGGCTCGGGGTAACCGAGCACAGCCAGGGCTCGACAATGGTAATGGGCATGGCGAATCTCGCTATGGCAACGGGCAATATCGGATTCTCCGGCACAGGCGTGAATCCGTTGCGCGGCCAGAATAACGTACAGGGTTCGTGTGACATGGGTTCTTTCCCACACGAACTGCCCGGCTACCGCCCGGTACAGGATAACGAGGTTCGCGCCTCGTTTGAAAAATTATGGGGCGTTGAAATCGATCCTGAACCCGGATTCCGCATCCCCAACATGTTCGACGCTGCAATTGCAGGCGAGTACAAGGGCATGTACATCCAGGGTGAAGACATTGCCCAGTCGGATCCGAATACGCAGCACGTCGAAGCTGCGCTCAGCAAGATGGAGTGCGTCGTTGTCCAGGACCTGTTCCTGAACGAGACATCGAAGTTTGCACATGTTTTCCTGCCCGGCACTTCATTCCTTGAAAAGGACGGAACCTTCATCAACGCCGAACGACGCATCAACCGGGTGCGGCCTGTAATGAAACCCCGCACCGGCAAAGCGGAGTGGCTTGTTACCCAGGAGCTCGCCCGGGCACTCGGCTATCCGATGAACTACGGGAAAGAGTCGGAAATTATGGACGAGATCGCGTTGCTGACACCCACGTTCAAAGGAGTGTCATTCGAATTCCTGGATCGCGTCGGAAGTGTGCAGTGGCCGTGTAACGACAGCGCGCCAATGGGCACACCGATCATGCATATCAATCAGTTTGTCCGCGGCAAGGGCCTGTTTATTGAGACAAACTACGTACCCACCGAAGAACGCACAAATCGCAAATTCCCGCTCCTGCTGACGACGGGTCGCACACTTACCCAATACAACGTCGGCGCGCAGACGCGGCGCACGGATAACGTTGTCTGGTACAAGGAAGACCTGCTGGAAATTCACCCGCATGATGCAGAGACCCGCGGCATCAAGCATGGTGATCGAGTTTCACTGAGCAGCCGCAAGGGTGATATTACCTTGAGTGCAATAATTACTGAGCGAGTGCAACCAGGCGTCGTTTACACAACTTTCCATGATCCGGAAACCGGTGCGAACGTGGTAACAACTGAGTACTCGGACTGGGCAACCAGCTGTCCGGAGTACAAAGTGACAGCAGTGCAGGTAGCGCCGGCGGTTCACCGATCGAAGTGGCAGGAAGATTTCGATCAGCGGGCGAAGGAACAGGGCAAGATCCTGGAAACGACCTAGTCCAAATTTCCGGCTTTCGGTGAAGCACCTTCACTGTCATCGAAAAGCCAGTGCTCCAGCGGCTTTTTCAGGAATTTCGGAAACAGGACGAACAGCGCGGCCAGTGTTGCGCCACCCCAGGCGGGATCGATTTCAACGACATACACGGGCCACATGAAAGCACTGATAGTGTTCTGGAACGACTGACCGATGTATTTGAAAAACAGTTCGGAGACCTGGCTGGAAAAGTAGTCGCCGACGCTTTCCGACGTATAGATATCGACTACGAACATGCGGATTTCCAGATAGACGAAGGTCACCAGGAACCCGCACGCATAGAGACCCCCTCCACGCGCATCCCAGATTGTTCGAAGCGATCTTTTCGCAAGCTTTAGCAACTCGCGGGGAAATGATCGCGGATCGTCCACAAGCACGCTGCCGAGGGCCTTTGCCTCGCGGACTCTACTCGCGACTCGGGCCAGGAAAGTCGGCTTCTTCTTTTTCGGGATTGCGTCACTCATAACTGCCATTGTAGTTGACGCAAAAAAAAAGCGCCCGGTCGCGACAGACCGGGCGCTCCGTTAGCTACCTGCTCAGGGCTGGTCGGCTTTGATTCGTGAAATCTTGGTTCCCTCGAGGGTCAGGTTATACATCAATCCCTTCGCGCCGAAGATGAATCCGACCACCGGGTCTTTGATGTTGCCGGTGTTAATCTGCTTCCCGGCACCAAGATCGATGAGTGCGACCGAGCCATCGACACCAACCTGCCAACCGGTGCTGTTGCGAAACTTCGCGAGTGACTCCTTCGTCATGAACGCGATTACAATCGATTTCGCCTGTGCACCCAACTGCAAGCCGAACGATCCGGAAGTGGTTCGATAATAAGCTGCGGATCTGCCGTTTACACGGAGTGCCCCTTCGCCGGTTTCCGCGCCAATTCCTATACCAACCTTGATCACGCGCGGAAAGACGAGATATCCCACTGCCTGGCCCAGGAACACATCTGCACCATTCACTTCCTTCTCGAACTGCGCGATCGTCTCGTTGACCTTTTCATCGATTTCGGCCGCGGATGCCGCAAAAGCACCGGATGCCGGCAGAAGTGCGATAACTGTGAATAATACTGAAACAAATACTCTTTTCATGACCTTCAGTCCCATAGCAATGAATGGATCGGTTTAAACGAATAATAGCCCACAGGGCATCTGCGCGATAGACGTCGCACTTTACTGACAGCTTCCTGAAGCCAAGCTGAATATTTCCGAAAACGCCTTGCCGGCCGATGCAATCGAGTCGAACGGGCCACGTATTAAGACTTTTCTCATATCGTCTCCTTCGCCTTGTCCATAAAGGCAGTCAGCAGTTCTTTCAATGTTTCCGCAACTTTTAGCGCAGATTTTCCATCGTAAATCAGCTTTTCTTCGTCCATGTAACAGCGCTGCGACAATTCCAGCTGGACAGCGTGCACATTATTATCCGGGTCACCATAGTGACGGGTGATATAGCCGCCCGTGAAACGTCCATTCAGCACAGCCGTGTAATCCGAAGCTTTCGCAATCCGCATAATTGCTGATTCAATCGGGGAACTGCAACTCTTGCCATTGTCTGTACCGATATTGAGATCTGTCAGCACACCGGGAAACAGAATCGGCACTTCGGATGCGATTGAGTGTGCATCCCAGAGCAACGCAACACCATCCTTACTTCGCAAACGCTGGAGTTGTGTCTCGATTTCATCGTGGTAAGGCCGCCAGTAATTGTCGATTCTTTCATTCTGTTCACGCTCGGAAATCGACTCGCCCTCGCGATAAATCGATTTTCCATCGAAGGTCTTCAACGGGCAAACGCCTGTCGATACCTGGCCTTCATATAATGCGGCGTCATCTGCGGGACGATTGAGATCGACGACATAACGCGAATAGTTCGCAGCAATCACGCTCGCACCAAGCCCCAGGGCAAACGCATATAGCTCTTTCACAAACCAGTCGGTATCCGGAATCGCCTTTCCGTCGTCTGTCATGCGTTCGTCCTGTCCGGGCATTAACAGTCGACCATCGTGCGGAATGCTGATTAGCAGCGGGGTACTGCCCTCGACAAACGAAAAGACGTCCGTCATCTGGCGACGCCCGGCAATATAGCGCTGCATTGCTGATAGAAATCACCTTCGTCGATCAAAGACGAAACTGCGTCGATATCAGGCTTCAACGACCGGTCTTTTTCCAATGTCGGCGACAACTCCCGAATCCGGCCAAGGCACCGCTCGAGTATTTCTGAACTCTGCCTGGGGTGATGGAAGTCGATTCCCTGGGCGGCAGCCAGCAATTCAATGGCGATGATGTTGTTCGAGTTATCCAGCATGGTGTGCAATCGATTTGCCGCAAACGTTGCCATGCTGACGTGATCTTCCTGGTTGGCGCTCGTCGGAATGCTGTCGACACTTGCCGGGTGCGCCAGCGATTTGTTTTCGGACGCAAGGGCCGCCGCAGTAATCTGCACAATCATGAATCCTGAATTCAGGCCGCTTTCCCTGACCAGAAACGCCGGCAGTCCGGACAGATGAGGATCCATCAACAGCGCGATTCGTCGTTCTGCAAGTGAACCGATTTCCGCAATGGCCAGGGCAAGATGATCTGCTGCGAAGGCCACAGGCTCAGCGTGAAAATTACCGCCCGACAGTACAGAGCCGGTTTCCGCAAATACCAGCGGATTATCCGTCACTGCGTTCGCTTCAATTTCCAGTACGTCACAGACGTGACGAAGAACATCGAGGCAGGCACCGAGCACCTGCGGCTGACAACGAATCGAGTACGGGTCCTGGACACGATTGCAGTCAATATGCGACGCCCGGATATCGCTGCCAGCCAAAAACTGCCGCAACGTCGCCGCAACATCGATCTGGCCCCTGTGCCCGCGGACCGCGTGGATTCGCTCATCAAACGGCGTATCGCTACCCTGGACTGCGTCAGCAGACATCGCTCCGGCTGCCAGCGACGCAGCAAGCAGGTTTTCCGTCCGGAATGCCGCCGCCAGCGCCAGCGCGGTCGATACCTGCGTACCATTTAGCAGCGCCAGTCCCTCCTTGGGCCCCAGTGTTACCGGTTCGAGACCGGCCGCTTTCAGGGCATCGGCCGCGGGCATTTCCTCGCCATTGACGCGTACGCTACCGACGCCAATGAGGACGCCTGCCATGTGCGCCAGCGGCGCCAGGTCACCCGAGGCACCAACGGATCCCTTCGACGGAATCGTAGGATAGATCTCCTTGCTGACCAGTGTGCAAAGCATATCGATCAGCGCCGGACGAACACCCGAGTATCCCTCTGCGAGTGCCTTGATCTTCATGACCATGATAAGACGAACGATCTCGTCCGACAGCAGCGGACCCACACCGACCGCATGTGATTTGATCAGGTTTTCCTGCAGCAACCCGAGTTCGTCTTTACTGATCCGGACATTTGCGAGCAAACCAAAGCCAGTATTAACGCCATAGACCTGGTCTCCTCCTGCGAGGACGGCAAGGACCTTCTCATGAGCCGCTGCGACAGCGTCACGAGATTCGCTGCTGATCGTCAGTTTGACCGGAGACATCCAGATGTCGCGAAGCGTTGCCAGGGGTAACGGTTGCCTGTCTATTTTAAGTTCTTTCATTTTGTTTCCCCGCCGATCATCGGCAAATTCAATTCGTGTTCTCGTGCACACCGAATTGCCTCTTCGTAACCGGCATCGGCATGGCGCATGACGCCACTTGCCGGATCATTCCACAGCACCCTTGCAATTCGTGCATCGGCCTCCCTGCTGCCATCACACACGATGACCAGGCCGGCGTGTTGCGAATAGCCCATTCCAACACCACCACCATGATGGATAGATACCCAGGTCGCGCCGCCAGCGGTGCTCAGCAGGGCGTTGAGCAGTGGCCAGTCGGACACGGCGTCCGATCCATCACACATGGATTCGGTTTCGCGATTCGGACTTGCGACAGAACCGCTATCGAGATGGTCTCTCCCGATAACGACCGGTGCACTGAGTTCGCCGCTTCGCACCATTTCGTTAAATGCGAGCCCCAGTTTGTCGCGAAGACCAAGCCCGACCCAGCAAATCCTGGATGGCAGGCCCTGGAACTGAATACGGTCGCGCGCGGCATCCAGCCAGTTGTGCAGGTGACGATCGTCCGGAATGAGTTCTTTGACCTTCCGATCGGTCTTGTAAATGTCTTCAGGATCGCCGGAGAGCGCCGCCCAGCGAAACGGCCCTACGCCACGACAAAAAAGTGGTCGCACGTAGGCAGGCACGAAACCCGGGAAATCGAATGCATTCTTTACACCTTCATCGAAGGCGACCTGCCGAATGTTGTTGCCGTAATCAAATGTCGGGACACCCAGCTTCTGGAACTCGAGCATTGCCCTGACGTGAACGGCCATTGATTTGTTCGCTGCAGCCGCGACGGAGTCCGGGGCGGACGCGCGTCGCTCCAGCCACTGCTCCACGGTCCAGCCAATTGGCAGATAGCCGTTCGCCGGATCATGCGCAGAAGTCTGATCAGTAAGTGCATCAGGCCTGACTCCGCGCTTCAGCAGTTCGGGCAGAACATCCCCGGCATTGCCAAGCAATGCGACCGAGACGGGTTCCTTGTCTTCGATGGACTTGTTGATCAGGTCGAGCGCGTCGTCGAGCGACTCTGCACGCTTGTCGACATAGCCTGTTTCAAGTCGCTTGTCGATTCGATCCGACTGGCATTCCACCGCAAGCATCGACGCCCCGGCCATTGTCGCTGCCAGGGGCTGTGCGCCGCCCATGCCGCCGAGTCCGGCGGTCAGTATCCACTTTCCGGACAGATCTCCACCATAGTGCTGGCGGCCCATTTCGACGAATGTCTCATAAGTGCCCTGCACGATGCCCTGGCTGCCAATGTAGATCCATGAACCTGCGGTCATCTGGCCATACATCATCAGGCCCTTCTTATCGAGCTCGCGAAAGTGTTCCCAGTTCGCCCATGCCGGCACAAGGTTGGAATTTGCGATCAGCACCCTGGGCGCATCTGCGTGTGTACGAAAAACACCGACGGGCTTGCCGGACTGAACCAGCAGCGTCTCGTCGCTCTCCAGCTCGCGCAGAACCTCAACAATCTTGTCGAAACACTCCCAGTTCCGGGCCGCTTTCCCAATGCCGCCGTAGACGACGAGGTCTTCCGGTCGCTCAGCAACTTCAGGATCAAGATTATTCATGATCATTCTCAACGGCGCTTCGGTCAGCCAGCTCTTGGCCTGAAGTTTTGTGCCCGTTGGTGCTTTGATCGTTCTTTTTTCTGCGCTACTCATGTTTCCCAACTCCACTATTTGCATCGCTGCCGAACGCTTGTGTGCCTGGCGGCACATAATGACCGGATAGCTCAAAACGACTGCCCGGATGATGCAAGCGTGCGAAAGTCGCAGGCTTGCCATGTGCCCAGGTTCTTCGTGTCACGACGAGGCACGGCTCCTCATCAGACATGTCCAGGTATTTTTTTGTCTCGACATCCGGCATTGCCGCACGAACGACATGCTCCGCCTCCTGCAATGGCGATACCGAACTCAGGTAAGCACTCGGTGTCACCTTGCTAAAATCCTGCTGCAGAAATTCCGGCGCGAATTCGGGCATGACATATCGATCTTCGAGCTGGATAGGCAGGCCGTTTTCGAGATGAACGAGTCGAACGTGCAATAACGGGATTCCAACTTTCGTTTTTAAGGCGGCGGCCGCATGCCGGTCGGCCGGCGTTTCCGCACAGGTCAGCACGTTCGCCGAGTGCTCGTTGCCGCGACGCCCGATCTCATCAGCGATGTTGCGCACTTCGAGCACGTGGGAGGCCGCCTTGAAATCTGCGACAAAGGTACCGACACCGGCCACGCGATCGACGTACCCCTCTTTATCCAGCTCTCGCAATGCCCGATTGGCCGTCATTCGCGAAACCCCGGTCGAATCGACCAATTCATTCTCGGATGGAACGCGATCCTGCGGTCGCAGTTCACCGCTGGAAATCCTCTCTATGATCAGCTCTTTGAGCTGCCGGTATCGTGGGATAATGTCTGCACTCACGACATCACCTCTTCCATGTGCAGCTTCTCTGCGATCCTCGAGTATTCGCGGAGCGCGGCTTTTTCGCCAAGATGCCTGCCATCGACTACCTGCCACCGACCATTCACCATCACGCGGTCTATCGGCAGCGTAAATCCGGAGAAGACCATAGCATCCAGAAACGAGCGGGTGGTGTGCCCTGCCAGCATGGGACTTTCATCATCGAGCACCACAAGGTCTGCGTTCGCGCCTGCAGAAAGGTGACCACCCGGATTTCCACAGGCAAGCGCACCACCTTCAGCTACCCTTTCAAAAAGGCTGCGTCCCGTTTGCGGATGACCGATGGCGGCCACATTCCTGGTCTGGGAGATCAGGCGCTGCCCGTATTCGAGCCAGCGCAGCTCCTCAAACGGATTGATGGACACGTGGCTGTCTGAGCCGATCGCGATGCGTCCGCCCTGCTCCAGGTAGGCCTGCAGCGGAAAGAGGCCGTCACCGAGATTCGCCTCGGTACTGGGACAAAGTCCGACAACAGCACCAGAGCGCGCCATCGATTCAATTTCCTCGTCAATGACGTGCGTTGCGTGAACGAGGCACCAGTTTTCGCTGACATCGAAATTGTCGAGCAGCCATTCGACCGGTCGCGCGCCGAATTCGGCAAAGCACTGATCGACCTCTCGTTGCTGTTCCGCAATATGGATGTGCATTGGCACGCCATCTCGTTCTGCCACGGCCGAAATCTTCGCGAGTGATGCCGCTGACACGGCGCGAAGACTGTGAGCCCCGATTCCCAATTGCAGACTTCCCTCATTCATTGACGAGGCTCTTGAGGCAATGTCTTCGTAGTGCGCAATCAGCTGGTCGACGGTGAGTGCGAATCGCTCCTGGTCGACCGTCGGTCTCGGATCGTTGAAACCGGCTCGTTCATAAAGGACCGGCACATACGTCAGGCGAATACCACTTTCACTGGCTGCCTCGGCGATAGCATTGAACATGGCGGCGGAGGCCATGGTCTCGCCCGGCTCATTGTGAAGATAGTGAAATTCCGCTACCGAGGTATAACCGGTCACGAGCATTTCTCCATACGCCTGGCGCGCAATTGCCTTCATCGCTTTCGCGTCAACCTGGCTCGCCAGGGCATACATCCGGCTGCGCCAGGTCCAGAAATTGTCTTTGTCCGCAGGTGCGCGCAGCTCGGTGTGGCCCGCCAGCACGCGCTGAAAGGCATGGCTATGCGAGTTGGCAAGGCCGGGAATCACGATACCGGCATGCAGGTCACCCTCCCTGGCCGTGGTTTCCGGGGTCAACGCATTGATTTTCCCGGCATCGATCACGATGCGTACATTGTCGGCCCAGCCCTGCTCTGTCAGCGCCTGCCTGGCGAAAAGTGTTGTCATGGCTTGCTTTCTTTAAGGTTGTATATACAGGCTAGTACATGCTACGGTCCAATGCAATGGATTGTGGAGAGTCGCCCTTGCCAACCCCGGACTTGCTGCTGACGGATTTGAACGTGGCCACTATGGTGGAGGGTCGTTCACCCTATGGCGTTATCGAGGACGCCGCACTGGCGATTTCCGGCGGGCGAATTGACTGGATTGGCCCGAGAGCGGAACTGCCTGATTCCAGTCCCGCAGAGGTGCGATCAATGGCGGGTCGCTGGCTGACGCCCGCACTGATCGATTGTCATACGCACCTGGTTTTTGCCGGCAATCGCGCCGCGGAATTCGAGCAGCGGCTTGGCGGAGCGAGTTACGAGGAAATCGCCCGCGCCGGCGGCGGCATCATGTCGACAGTGAATGCGACGCGCGCCGCCGATGACGATGACCTGCTGCGACAAACCGCGTCCCGACTCGGAGCGTTGCGTGCCGAGGGCTGTGCAACCGTGGAGATCAAATCGGGGTACGGCCTGAATCTGCAGGCCGAGTTGCGACTGCTCGAGGTGATTCGCAAACTGGGAAGCCAGTCGGACATATCCATTGTGAGTACCTTTCTCGGCGCTCACGCGATTCCGGCTGAATACCGGGGAAAAGCCGATGCCTACATCGATCTGGTTTGTGAAGAGATGCTGCCGGCGGTCCATGAAAACCAACTGGCAGATGCCGTCGATGCCTACTGCGAGTCGATCGCTTTCTCTGCAGACCAGGTCGCGCGCGTTTTCGAAAAGGCCCGGGCACTTGGCCTGCCGATCAAGCTGCACGCCGATCAACTGAGTGACTGTGGCGGTGCGGAACTGGCCGCCGGATTTTCGGCACTTTCCGCAGACCACCTGGAATACACGCCGACAAAAGGAATCGACGCCCTTGCAACAGCCGGTACAGTGGCGGTGCTATTACCCGGCGCGTTCCTGACGCTCGGCGAGACGCAACATCCGCCGGTGATCGAATTACGCGATCGCAACGTACCCATCGCAATTGCGACTGACTGCAACCCGGGAACCTCTCCGGTTACCTCTCTCCGAACGACAATGGCACTGGCCACGAGCCTGTTCCGATTGACACCCGAGGAATGCCTCGCGGGCGTCACCAGGAATGCGGCTCGCGCATTGGGACTTGCGGGTGACAGGGGCACACTGGAACCTGGAAAGCGAGCGGATATTGCTATCTGGGATATCGGACATCCACAGGAACTGTCCTACTGGATTGGCAGGAACGATTTGTCTGAACTAATCGTCGCCGGTAATTTTCCCTGACCCCTTGCCTTCTTCCCCGTAAGCGATGATTGAAGCGGCGCCAGCACGACGAAACGCTGCTTTTAGCCAGCCAGGCATCCGCAGCTTTTAGAATGGTCGCTGGGATTACAGAATCCAAACCACTATTCTCCCTGATCCTTTCCTATTCACGGATAGTGACAAGAACTCCCGCATGAACACCGGACTGGCCACATCCAGAAGATTTGTACTTGTCCTCGGCCTGCTGACCAGCCTGGTCGCATTCGCCATCGATATCAGCCTGCCCGCAATCCCGCCAATGGTTCGCTCTCTCGAGACAAGCATGTCGCTCGGCCAGCAGGTCGTTGGGTTCTTCATGGTGGGAATGGCGGCCGGTCAGTTGCCGGCCGGCCTGGTTTCCGACCGGATGGGAAGGATGCCGGTTCTTTATTTCGGAATCGGCCTGTTTACGCTCGCGGGCATCGTCACTTCAATCACGAACGACATTACCGTGATGCTGGTGGCAAGATTTGTACAGGGCGTTGGCGCGGCTTCAGGAATGGTTCTCGCCCGCGCCATCGTTCGGGATATTTCGAGCGGCACGCAAGCGGCGAGACTCATGTCCATCATGGTGATGGTGTTCACGGCTGCACCGATGATTGCACCACTTCTGGGCTCATACCTCGTGACCGAATGGGGCTGGCACACGCCGTTCGCTGCAACAGCGATCGCGGGGTTCCTGATTCTCTATGGCATCAGGAGTTCGCTTAGCGAGACGCATACGGTGGCAACCCATTCTGACATCGCTCGTCAGCTCTGGCTGAGCGTAACCAGGTTCTCCACGCACCGGCAAAGTATCTTCGGGGTCCTGATAATCCTCGTTACGATCGTCGGCATCATGTCGTTGATCAGTGCATCATCTGCGCTCGTGATCGAAATTTACAACTACCCGGTTGAAAACTTCGGCTACCTCTTCGCGCTGACCGGCATAGCGATATTGACGGGTTCTGTCATCAATCGGCGCCTGCTGACCCGCTTTGATACCCTGCAGATGATAGGTGTCGGTTCGGCGATCGCGGCAATAGCCGGCGTTCAGCTGCTGGTCATGGCCTGGCTGGGACACGCTCCCTTCTGGTGGATATGGGGAAGCGTTTGCCTGTTCATGTGCAGCACGGCGTTCTTGCTACCGAATGCCACCGCACTGGCACTCGACCCCGTACCGGAAATTGCCGGCGTAGCAGCGTCTGTCATTGGAACTGTCCAGAGCGTGGCCGGCGCTGCGAGTGCCGTCATTAACAGTGCTCTGTATACGGGCACGATTCTGAATATCGCGCTGGCAGTTGGCGCGTCGGGAGTTGGCGCAGGAATTGTCTTTCTTTTCAGGCGATCAATACTGGGACCCGGCCCGGATAGCGCACACGAATCGGCACATTAGCAACCAACCGGTTGGAAAAACCCGCCATGGTCTCCTGTCCGGATACTATTCCGTTTCGGTCAGTATTTCGCCGACATCCTTCCTGGTCTGTGTCGGCAACACTTTCGGATAGCCATACCAGATAAGACCCACCACAAATTCCTCGTCGGGGTCGATGTCCAGCAGATCGAAAAAGCGCTGGTCCCTGGTGATCAGACCTGTTGTCCATTTCGAAGCAACCCCGGCTTCTGAAAGGTAAAGTGTGAGGTTCTGTATCGCACAGCAGCAGCTCGCGTAGTCCTCCTGCTGCCGTAACTCGTCGCCTGACTTCCTGCACGTAACCAGCAACCAGCCCGGAATCTTCGCTGCAGACTCTGCCTTGAATTCGGCAAGTTTTTCGTCCTTTGTTTCGGCGGCGATATCGCGGATGAGTTCGATACTCTTCGCTATCGTTTGCTTGCCGAATGAGTAGAAATGCCAGGGCTCTGTCAGGTGGTGATTTGGCGCCCACCTGGCGACCTCAACGGCGTCACGCACCAGGCTCTTGCTGACTGCCCTTTTGAGAAAAAGCTTTGTCGTTCGGCGCGCACGAATACGCTCGGCGAGAGCCTGCAGGTAGCGACTGTCGTTTTCAGAATGTACTTCACTCACGCTTTCTTGATTACCATCGCAATGCCCTGGCCCACGCCGATACACATCGTGCAAAGCGCATAGGACCCGCCACCACGTTGCAGCTGGTGAGCGGCAGTCGTTACAAGCCGTGCGCCCGACATGCCGAGCGGATGACCGAGGGCAATCGCACCGCCATTCGGATTAACGTGCTCCGCTGCTTCATCCACTCCCAGCTCGCGAAGAACGGCCAGCCCCTGCGCCGCAAAGGCTTCGTTGAGCTCAATGATGTCCATCTGGTCTAGACTGAGGTCAGCAAGCGCCAGGACCTTACGGGTTGCCGGCACCGGCCCGACGCCCATCACGCGAGGCGGAACACCGGCAGATGCCCATGCAACCACGCTGGCGATCGGTTTCAGGTTGTGCCTTTTCACGGCCTCGTCAGAGGCAATCAGTAATGCACAGGCTCCGTCATTGATACCGGAGGCGTTGCCTGCCGTGACCGTGCCACCAGCCCTGACGATCGGGCGCAGCTTCGACAGCGCTTCAATCGTCGAATCCGCACGAGGATGCTCGTCTGTATCGACGATAATCGGTTCACCCTTGCGCTGCGCGACACTGACCGGGACGATTTCATCGCCCAGAAGACCATTTTCGATCGCAACAGCCGCTTTCAGCTGACTCCGCAAGGCGAACTGATCCTGGTCTTCGCGCGTTACTGAATAGTCCTTTGCGACATTCTCGGCCGTCTCAGCCATCGAGTCGATGCCGTATTGTTCTTCCAGTTTACGATTTACAAATCGCCAGCCTAACGTTGTGTCGTATATCTCGGCATCTCGACTAAAAGCGGCGGTTGCCTTGGCCATGACGAAGGGTGCCCTCGACATCGATTCGACCCCGCCGGCGATGACCAGGTTTGCTTGTCCGGCCTGAATTGCGTGCGCGGCATTCCCGATAGCATTCATCCCGGACCCGCAGAGCCTGTTTACCGTTGCAGCCGGAACCGTGTTCGGCAGACCGGCGAGCAACGCCGACATGCGGGCGACGTTCCGATTGTCTTCTCCGGCCTGGTTCGCGCAACCGTAGACAACATCGTCGATCGCACCAGCATCGAGATTCGGGTTGCGCTCAATGAGCGCTCTGAGCGGAATCGCGCCAAGATCATCGGTTCGAATTGAGGACAGTGCTCCGCCGTATCGGCCGATCGGCGTGCGGACCGCATCGCATATCCATGCGTTTTTCATAAACTCATCTCGTTATCGTGCAGACTGTGATGCTGCAGTTTTGGCAGGCGGATCTGTTCCAATGAAACGCCTCCCTAGGTACACACCGATGACTCCCCAGACCAGTGCAATAATAGCGCCGACTGCCGCAACTGCTCCGAGACCAAGACCGAGGCCGGTTGTCAGGCCGGCGAAAGCCCAGCCCGACAGAGTATCGCCACCCCGATAAACAACAATGTCGATGACCGGTTTCGCCTTGAATCGCGTCTCTCGATCGACAACGGTATACAGCACTTCGCGCCCCGGCCGGGTGATCGAATAATTTCCGCCTTTCAGTATGATTTGCGCCGCGATGATGGCAGCAATGATGGGATTGACCGCAACGATCAGAAGGCCGACGGCAACCAGAACCGGAACGAGAGCAAGGGTCTTTGCCAGTCCCAGGCTGGTCGTTATTCGGCCGGTTGCAAACCACGCCGTGACGATCGCAATGACATTGATTGTCCCGTTGATTCCTGCCCAGATCGATTCCCGCTCGGCACTCGTGTATGACGCCAGAAGGTTTTTCAGCTCGAAGTAGACAAACGAACCGACGGACGTATAGAGAAGGATGAACACGGCAATGCCGAGCAAATAGGGATCGCGTAAGAACAATGTGAATCCGGAGAACGGGTTTCCGCCGATAGCTTGCCTCTCGTTCAGGTTAACCTGCTGATTTTCGTTGCCCAGCTCGGTGACTTTAAGTCGTTGCAGGTAACTCAGAGCCGGAATGATCGCAACCAGCACCGCGGCCGCAATCAACATCAGGTTCGGCGTACCGAGCTTTGCGGCGAGAAACAGCGGAATTGACGTGCCGGCAAGCGTGCCGATACTCGCGCCGCTGGCGATAAATGCAAACAGCCTGGGGGCCTGGGTCTTCGTGAAGACGTCTGACATCAGGCTCCAGAATACCGAAATATGAAAAAGCGAGAATACGCTGACCCAGACGTAAAACGACTTCCTGATAAGCACAGCATCCTCCACGGACGCCGTACCGATGTAGAACGCCAGGAAGGACACCGCGAAGAAAGCATAAACGCCGGGCACCAGGTACTTGAATCTGAATCTTGAAATTGCGAGCCCGTAGACGGAAACGGCGATTGCGCTAAAAAAGAAGTTGATAGTCCAGAGAGTAGCGACCTCCGGATCCGACCAGTCACTGGCCATCGCATCGCGAACCGGTTTGAGGATGTTGTAGGACAACATCAACATGAAGAGAAACGCGAATGACAGCACCGTCGCCTTTATTTCATGCGACTCGACCTTCATTAACGCGTTGACGATCCGGATGATCGGGCCGTTTTTCTCATTGTTCATCGACTGGTTTCTCCGCAGGCTATGAAAGCCTCAGCGGAAGAGACTGCCACAAAAATGCGCTGACAGACTACTTTCGGGGTCCGTCGGCATTTGCGAGCCCGGCCGGGGATTGGAAAACCGGGCAGACTTTGGTCTGTCCACTCAGTCCATTAATGCGCTGGCTGCTGCCAGCAGGTCTTCCGCCGGCAGTCGCACCTTGTAGTCGGGCTCGACGAACGAATACACAACCCTGCCCGACCTATCGATCATATAGACCGCCGGTACTGGAAGAGCCCGGAACCTTGCCATTGATGAATTTCCGAGGTCGGTGCCACGATCTTCCATTCGCGCAACGCTTTCATCGGCCACTTTGAAGGCGATTCCCAGTGCGAGCGCAGCCTCGATATTGGCATCAGACAGGATCGTGTAACCAAGCCCATCGATGTCTTCCTGTGTTTCCTTTTTGAGACTTGCGTAGAGCAACTCCGGCCGATCGCCACTCAGAAAGTAGACGTCAATACCCTTCGCCTCCAATTCGGGCACCACGTGGCGCAGTTCCGAGAGGTGCAGATTGCAATAGGGACACCAGCCGCCACGAAATGTTATCAGGATGACAGGCGCATCGAGGTTTGCAGGATCAAATTCGAATGGTTCGTTATCGACAGTTCGAACAGTGAAACCCGGTGCCATTTCGCCGGTCTTTACCGGCTGCACCTCTTGGGCACTGGTCGCAATTCCGGCCATTTCGTCCGCGAGTACCCGGGCGGGACTCGACAAGACAAAGGCCGCGACGAATAAAACGATGAAAATTGCATAGATGAGCTTTTGCCCGGTCTTCATTTTGATTCCCCCTGCGCGTTTATCAATCAGACCACTCCGGAGTCTGAAATATTACGGCATGATAGTCTTCAGGAGAACGAAATGCCTGTCAGGCCGAAACCGCCTTCTCAAGGAGGTCCGTATCGCCGGTGCTTGTACCACTGCGAGACCGGGCTTTGGCGCGATACATAGCAGCATCGGCAGCGCGCAACAGGCCGGTCAGCGTATTTGCGTGCTCGGGATACAGTGAGAGGCCAATACTCGCGGCGCACTGCAGCCTCTTGTTGCCGATCAGGTATGCCTGTTCCAGGGAATTGGTGAGACGGGTTGCCAGTTTCTCTGCTACATCCGGCTTCACATCAGGTACCAGTGCAACAAATTCATCGCCACCGGGACGTCCGATAATGTCGCAGGACCGCAGGCTTTTCTGTAATCGCTCGGCTGCTATTGTCAGCAGCTGATCTCCAATTTCATGGCCATACTGGTCATTGATCAGCTTGAAGTCATTGAGATCGATAAAAAGCAGAGCCCCGGTCGCGTCATCCTCGCTTTCACGCAATCTCCGAGCGGCATCTCTTTCGAACCCTCTCCGGTTCAAGACGCCGGTCAGAGGATCAGACCGCGCGATTGATTCCATCCGCTCTTCCTTAGCTTTACCATCGGTAACATCGACGAATGTAATTGCGACATCCTCGCCGACCGGTTCGCCGATAATTCGCAGCCACCTGGCGACGCCATTGGACTCGACCCGTGTCTCTGTATCGACGATCTGCCCACCCGAGGCGGCGGTCATGAACTGCTCCACGAGTTGATCTGCAACTGCTGGATCCATGCCGGTCGATGACAGGCGCAGCAGTTCATCCACGGAACGATCGATCATTGCGGTCGAATCCGTATTCAAATAGCGACCAGCCGCTGCATTTGCAAAGATGCAACGCAATTCCTTATTGCCCAGCGGAGTGTCGTCCATGATCCAGCGCATTCGAATAATGCCATTGACCGAGTGATCGATCAGCGTACGCAAAAGCCTCTCGCTGTTCAGTACTTCGCGCTGTGCCTTTTCGACATCGCTTACGTCACGAAACATCAGGACGCTGGCGTTTCGCGCTGCTACGTTACTGGCCGCAATTTGCGTCACCTGAATATGAAGAAAGCGGCCGGAATGAGTTAGCATTTTCTGTGGCAAACCAGTACTGATCGCAGCATGGACCTCAGATGCATCAGCGCCAAAGACAGATTCCAGAGACTCGCGAAGCGCATCAGCTTCGTTCATGTTCAGCAAAGCTTCTGCGCCATGGTTGAGACCAATTATGCGTTCCTCATCGTCAACCACGATGACAGGATCCTGCATGTTCTGGAACACCGTTTCGTAGGCAAGCGGCGAGAATTCAATGATTCTTTCAGCGACAACAAGCCACGCGTAGATCGGCAACATAAACGCAAATATAACGGGCAGCGTCGAAATGGTATCCGGACCCAGTCCAAGGTCATAGGCCACAATACCGATCACCGGTACGATCGCCGAGCCTGTTAAGACAAACAGGCCGCGTCTTTGCGAAGGAGCGACAGCCGGACTGTGCATGACCAGGGTGGCTATTCCGATGCCTGTAATCGCGTAGCCGAAGGGCAAGTGGACGAAATTGAACCAGGGCCCGAATTCCCGGGGCCTTGTCAGAAATTCGCCGACCTCATTCGTCGCCGGCAGGTACCACATGAATTCGTGCCAGTAATTGGTCGCCGCAACAACGATCGACAACACCGGTATGATCAATAAGGCAACAATCGTTCTCGCCGATGTACTGCGTCCGGTGAACTCGCGAAAACAAAGCAGAAGAGTAAGTGGCACCAGCGCCGTACCAATGAAATGGCCAACCCGACCGGCAGTGAATGCGACAAAAGATGTCGCGACCATCTCGACTGCACCGCCCAGCACCCACAGAGAGATAATCAGGAAGGTGACGCCAAGCGGCAGGCTGCCAATCTCCCGTTTGCCACTCAGCAATCTCACGCCAAGCAGGAAGTAGCAAACAGCGCTAAATCCGAGCAATAGTGAGAAAGTGACGGACAAATTCATCAGATACTCTTACGCGACCTGGTTCCGGAATATGTGTAATGGTAGCGCCCGCAAGTCATTGATTCCGGAACTGTTCCACAGCTTTTTGCTGAGCAACTGACCGCCGGTGGTCGATTTTTCGCAAATTGGAAAAAATTGCCGCCCTGAACGAACCAATGTCTCACATAAGTATGTGAATTCGTTAGGGTTAGGACATTTCGTGACGCAGTTCGATGACCCCCTTGCCAATCGCGGCGCAAAATGGATTTTCACAGTCATTTGTGACGGCAATCGGGGTACTGTCATGTCCTGCAATTCGACGAACAAAGTGCTGGTCCCGAGACCTGGCAGGATCAGGTCGGACGGTCATGGACGATCCGTGTGGGCGGATCCGCTGCAGTCTGCTGAACTCGAACTCGTTTCGACGCAGATGCTGAAGCAGATGCTTTCCTCGAGGGACAGTTCAGAGCGCGACGCTATCGCACAGGTTGCAGATACATCCGCAGAGGGCGTGCTGGCGAGGGACACCGGTAACGGACGTTTCGAGATCATTGAGGACGACGATCTCCAGGCGATACTTGATGCTAACAAGGGGTTACCGAACCTGGACAGACCCTCCGATGTGACACTTGAGCCGCTAAAGGACTACGCCGACGACGAGCATCTCTCGCTGGTCAGTACCCAGGCGTTGCGGAAGGTCCTCGGCAAAGATGACGTCGACGAAAAAACATCGGCCGCGTCCAACGAGTCAGTTGGATTCAATCCCTACGACAGCCACTAGCTGCTTGTCGACGCGCAGACCTGGCGAAAGACCTGCATCGCATTCAGGCGGGGGATGTCCGCCAGCTGAGCAAGATAGTGCTCAGCAAAAGACTCGGCGCTCAGTAATTTTTCAAGATACGGGTCACCCGGATCACGGAACGAGGCGCGCCAGTAAAGAATAGCGATTGATGCAGAAAGTCGCGCCTTGATGAGTTCAAACAGCATGTCGATTTCACACTGCTCGAGGGGTGTGACACCGTGGTAACCAAGAACGAATTCGGCGATCAGCGCTAATGGATCGCCCTCGGTCGGGCGAGCGTATGACGCACCGATGGCAACATCTGCAATCAGGGGAGCCGCGAGCATGTCACCAAAATCTATTACGCCGGCAACAATGTCCGGATTGGCCTTCTCGGTCAGGATATTGTCCGGATTGAAATCACTGTGAATCACCTGCCGGCGTAGTGCCGGGAATTGCGGAAGTGCGAAGCGCTCAAAATCATTGAGCGCTGCGATGACAGCCCGCCTGACCGAGTCTGTCGGAATGAAATCCAGCAGCTCCCTGAGACGAAGTGCCTGCTGCATATCCCAAAGCAGGGGCTGCTCGCTTCCCGGATGGCTGAAATCCCGCAGGGCAACTCCGAGATGCGCAAGGTATTCACCCATATTCCTGCAGAGCCTGGCCGAGGGTACCCGGTCCCCGACCGGCACACCGTCAACATAGCCGACCACCCGGGCGACGTGTTCCCCGCCCGGGCCGTTCATAATCACATGCGTCTCACCGCCAAGCGTTTTCAGGATGTTCGGTACAACAATCGGCGTTGCATGCTGCTCGATAAAACCAGCGATGTGAATTAATGCCTCGATCTGAAAATCCGTTACTTCCCGCGATTCAGATGCATTCGCAATTTTCAGAACGAACTCGCGTCCGTCAACGGCCACCAGGTGAAAATTCTGGTCTCGTTCGCTCACCAGCGAACTAACGCTGACAGCCAGTCCGTAGCGATCACATACCACGGCAATCGCCTCGTCGTCGCTGAACGCAGGCGTCTCTTCGGCGATTGCGGCTAACGGATCTTCTTCTGTCATTCGTCGGGCTTTCAGGCAATCAGGGATCGTAAAGTATGGGTGTGGGCCCGACTCGTCGCAATAGCCAGCCCGGTTAACACCACGCACTATGGCCGCTTGAGCCCGATCAAATAGCCGACTACCGCCAATCCGTATACAATTCGTGATGTCCAATCGACGGGCTGGAGAAATTACAAACAAGATCAGCCAGCTGCGCTTCGACTCGGATAAAAAGCAGGCATCCGAGGAATGACAGGATCAATACCTGGTCTGCAACAACTTAAAATTAACAGGACCGCTGGTTATGCCACTCGATATTACTTTTACGTTAAGCGATCAGGATCTCGAACATTTTCAGGCCATTGTTAACAAGGCCAAATCCGCTGTGGATGGCCCTCACGACGACGAGGCTATTCAATCAGCGGCGCTGCAGCTCGTAGCAGATGCGAAAGCCGGTGAGTTACCGGAGTTTATTCGCGAACGAATCGAGAAGCTGGAAGTCGTGACCAACATGGTGTCAGACCAGGAATGGAGGCTGTCCGACGAAGATCGCACCCGGGTGCTCGGCGCACTGGTCTATTTTTGCGACCCCGAAGACCTGATCCCTGACCATATTCCCGGTTTGGGCTTCCTGGATGACGCAATTTACGTCGAACTGGTTATTCGCGAGCTGAAGAACGAAATCGAGTCATACGAAGAGTTCTACCAGTTTCGTATTGCCGAAGAAAAACGGCGAAAGGAAAAAGGACTGGATCCGCATGTCGAGCGCGAAGAATGGCTGGCGGACAAGCGAGCCGCGCTGCACGCTCGCATGCGCAAGCGGCGCACCGGTCGGTCTGATAACAGGCGATGGCGTCTCAACTTCTAGGCTGCCCCGCTTCGGCCGGGATCCTGGTTCCGCAGGCAGCATGAACAGCCGACAGGGACGGGCCGCTGCACTGGTCCTGTCGAAATGGAAAGACACTCCCGCAGATCATGCCCGATTCATTGGGCCTGGCCGAATCCGGCCATTCCTGCGATAAAAAATCCACATACGGCAACGACTGCTTGCCAGAACTGACGATTGGTTCCGATTTCGACTCAACATAATCGGTCAGAATTAATGGGCGATGAATCGTCTGTTGAAAATAGCCTGGTCGGGTACGCCCGGGACCGGTATGCAATTCTGTGAGGGCCCGTACGGAGCCGATGGTATCCGTCGATTCCTGCGGGATGTGCTTGCCATGGCGAATGCCCCTGTCGAGGGCAAGCGCTATATCATCACGGGCATAAGCTTCAACAAGGATAATCAGAAGCAAATTCAGTCTGTTGATCGCGGCGATTTTTCCGGCAAACCGCCCTACCAGGCGCTCGTCAACGATTTCATCGAACCGCCCGTCCGCGTGCGATACCAGCCGGTCAATATCGACGGAAAGCGTGTCGGTGTTTATGAAATCGGCGTGTGCAGCGACCGACCCTACATGATGCGCACAGACTTTTCGGAGCAGTTGCGCCGTGGCGATGCGTATATCCGCGCGGATGACTCTGCGATCAAGATGGGCCGCCGACAGTTACAGGAAATGTTCGAGCGGAAGTTCAGGGATTCCATACCCGCTGACAATATCGAAATCGGTTTCCCAGGTGAGATCATCCACAAGGATATTCGCGTTCCGGTGACCGACCTTTCCGCACTACCGTCAGCCATCGCTGGCTCCAAGCTGAGTCAGCTCCTGGAAATTCGGGAAAAGTACACGAATTCGGGATCGACAACGGTTATGGCCCGATTGACCCATGCGCGACTATTCGGTTCCGACAGCCCCTACGAAGACCGCAACGCGCAGGAACTGGTTACCGAGATGGCGGAGATTCGTAACAAGCACCGGAACGATGACGAGCACTTTCTTTACGAATCCAACGCCACGACGCTGCAGCTTGTCGTGTACAACCAGGGAAAAGATACGATCGAAAACGCGTCGCTGGCCCTGGTCATGCCAAACCACAATTCGTTCTATGTCGCCAGTCGATTACCGAGAATTCCGCGTGACGACAGGTGGATCGACCGCGGCCCCGCGGAGAACTCTGAATACCCAGCCGTTACCTTCAAAGACGATTCGATCCACGTCTCGAATACCCTGGGCGATATTTCAACAGACGCAATCGCCCAGGTATTCGAGGCACCTTTGAGAATTTGTGTTGGCCAGGAACTGGCGGGAAGAAAACTGGGAATCCGCTATACGCTTTTCGGCAGTAACCTGCAGAAACCGGTTAAAGGAAAATTACGCCTGATCTTTTAATCCGGAACGTCGACCCACTTTCTGATCTCTGGCGGCTCGTAATGTGCGAACAGGTCGAGAAGTTCGGCAGGCGTGTTGGCAACCAGTAACATTTCACGATGCTCCGGACGCAGGAAGCGCTCCTCTGCCGCGTGATCGAGGTACCGAAGCAGGTGATCGAAATAGCCATCGACGTTCAGCAGGCCGCAGGGCTTGTTATGAAATTGCAGCTGGCCCCAGGTCAGAACCTCGACGATTTCCTCCAGGGTGCCATATCCGCCAGGCATTGCGATGAAGCCATCAGAAAGCACCGCCATTAAGGATTTTCTCTCATGCATGGATTTGACGACATGCAGTTTTGACAGTCCGCGATGGGCAACCTCTTTATCCATCAACGACTGGGGAATCACACCGATGACCTTGCCGCCATCTTCGAGCACGGCGTCTGCGATCACTCCCATGATTCCCTTGTGCGACCCGCCATAGACCAGGTCCGTACCACAGGTGACGAGCAGCCGTCCAAGCTCCGTCGCTGCGTCGATATAGGATTTGCGCGAGCCGATACTTGACCCGCAATAGATACACAGCCGGTTCATCAACCTACCGGCCCATCAACTCATGCCGGAGAGCCATAGACAATCTCATGCAGTTTCGGCCTCGCTTCCTTCATCTCCTCGGGCGTCAAGGCATCCAGCTCGTGCGGAAATACAAGCCATTCAGAAGTCTCCGTCAGGTAGAAATCCGGAACCATATCCGTTTCATTGCGCGTCGGCTTAAACCACGGCACCGCAACCCGGATCTCTCCCGGCGTATTTCCGCGGGCACGATCCCTGATCTCCTGCACAACCGCCTTGATCGTATTACCGGTGTCGAAAACATCATCAACAATGAGCACTCGATCATCGTGCCGTATTTTCTTGATGATGTAGTTGAGTCCGTGTACCACCACAGTGCCGCGCTCGTCGACACCGGTGTATGACGATGTCCTGATCGCAATGTGATCCGACTTGACGCCACAGTAGGCAAAAACTTCCTGGACAGCCATGCCGACAGGCGTACCGCCACGCCAGATCGCGATGATCAGCGTTGGCTCAAAGCCACTTTCCAGTATTTTGACGCCGAGCCTGAACGAATCTTCGAGAAGATCCTGCGCGGAGAGGACAGTCTTGTCCATCGGATGCCCTTTTTTATCGTTATAATGCGACCGCTAATACTACACGCACAAACAAACCGTCAAAAGAAGAACAAGCGATGAAAAAAACCTATATCGCAGCCAACGACCTGCTTCTCGATTCATTTCAGCTGGCAGCCGATATTTACCAGTCCGGATTCAAGCCGGATTTCCTGGTCGGCTTGTGGCGTGGTGGCAGCGCTGTAGGCATTGCTGTGCAGGAGGGCCTCGACCACTTCGGAGTAAAGACCGATCACATCGCCATCCGGACTTCCTACCAGGGACAGCCATCCTATTCGAAAATGGTAGACAAGGCTGATGCCATTCGAGCTCATGGTCTTCGATACCTGCACGAGCGAGTCTGTGAACACCACTCGATGCTGATTGTCGACGACGCCTATAGCACCGGTTCGAGCGTTAACGCGGTGATCAAGCAACTCAAAAAGAAATCACGGCGCAACCTGCCACATGATATTCGAATCGCAACAGTCTGGTATCGCCCGACCGACAAAACAATTCGCCCGCCGGACTACTACGTTCATGAAACCAGCGACTGGCTGATCCTGCCCTATGAACTGTGTGGCATGTCGATCGAGGAACTGCGGGCAAACAAGGCAGAAATCCGGCCTGTGATCGATCGCCTCGAAGCGCTTGTTGAATCCCGAAAAAACAAACCGGCAGCATGAGCTCCGGGTTATAGCGTGTTGCTTCGAGGTCTCTGTACAATCGCACCGAAGATGATCTGGCGACAAACAAATCGCGAGACACTACATGACCCGAATCTTCGCTGACGTTACCGCGACCGCTGATTGAACCGGCCTGTCCAGCCCGGTTCAATGAATAAATTGAGGTAAAGCCTGGCTCTCACCCATTTCACTGTGCCTCGAGGATTACCGGTTCTTCGAGGTCGATGACATCGCAGTTCCCGTCGCCCGGCGCTCGATCCACGATCAGGAATCGCTGTCCTGCTTCGGCCGAGATCAGCGGCATATGCCAGGTACCGCGATGGTAGTTGATGCCCTGTTTGCCATTCGTGACGAATGCCTGAAGATCGTCGATATCGACTGATTCGCCGGCCGGCGCGACAACGATCGTAAAAGGAAACGGCGACAGTGGAATAAAGGCCTGGCTACCCAGCGGATGACGCTCGACCATGTCGAAACGATGCGGAAAAACGGTGGGTGTCTTGCTGCGTGCGATGCTGATCGCGACGTGACCGCCATTTTGCGTGTCGACGTTGATGTTCGCCATGTCGTCGAAGCGCTCGAAGCGAGCGTCGTTCATCCCTCCATGGCTGGTTGCCGATGCTTCAATCACATCGCCGAACGGGGCGAAGCGTTCCGCCGTCAGCGGCAGTGGTTTCAATGTCTTCTTAGCCATTTGGTTTTCCCTTTATCCGAAGCCGCATGACGCCGCCGTCGGGAAATATATTCATCCTGATGTGCGAGACGACCCCGATCTGCTGTATTTCATCGACGAACCGGTGAACCCTGTCCATCTCGAGCTTGCTCTCGGGCAACAGGACCGGCCATTTCTCGCTCGCGGATTCCAGCTCGTCTTGCGTCGTAATCATTGCAGCACGAATCTCTGCCCGGTCGGGGTAATTCCCTTTAAAAAACGCCGTGTCGATTTCTATCTCATCAATAGTTCCCGCCTGGCCCAACTCGAGTATCACCCAGTCGTTACCAGGGCCGCGCCGGCGCGCGGTCTCCCATCCGTCGCCCATGTGCGTGCCCCGGTCAGGCAGGTTCAGGTTGTGCATGCTGCCGTAATGCTCGTCGCTGGCTAACAATGCCCTGCCGCCGTTCTGCATCCCGACGAGGTCCGTCAGTTCTTCGGCAGAGCCCGTAGACGGACTCGGCTGCACTTCCCCATAGATCCTCAGCCGCGCAACACCGCCATCGGGAAAGATATTCAGGCGCAAGTGTGTGACGGGTGCGTCGCTATCGACGCCAAAAAAATTATGTGCGTTTCCAACGAGGTCGACCCGCGGCAGTAACTCGTGCCAGTTTGCATCTTCACCTGGCAATTCGTTATTACAGGTGCATGCATCAATCGATGCGGCCGGCGGATAGTTGCCGGTGAAGAAACTGGTGTCGATATCGAAGCCGTGGATGATGCCCGGAATTCCCACCCTGACGATGCAATAGTCATACCCCGGCACACGCTTGCGCCTTGACTCCCAGCCATCCATCCACTTGCCATTGTCGTCGTACTTGCCATCGATCCAGACAGGGTCGGCAGCGTCGATCAGCCTTTCCTTCGGCGCAAAGAAATCATCGGTCGCATAGACGACCCGGGTACCAAGACGCGGCTGTTCCAGCCGGATCCATTCGTGAAACGGGTTCTTAATGGTCATATTCTTTCATCGCATCGAGCCTGAGTTTCGCAATTTTGTGAATCTCGCTAACGGCACGTTCAAATTCCTCTTCAGCGCCGTTGTGAATGCGCCGCTCGAATGCCGAGATAATTTCCGCCCGGTTACTAAAGCGCACGGCCATCACGAATGGAAACCCAAACTTCTCTTTGTAAGCATCATTCAAGTCCTGGAACCGGGCAAATTCAGCCGGGGTGCACCGGTCTATTCCGGCACTCGCCTGCTCGTCGCCTGACTCGTCGCTTAGCTCGCCGGCAACCGCTGCACGACCTGCAAGGTCCGGATGCCCACGAATCAGCGCCAGCCTGCGGTCAAATGACGCATTGTCCACAATTTCACAGAACAGCATGGCAAGTGAATCCATATCGTACGGATCGACGACTTCATCGAACGCCTCGTCGGCAACCCATTGGGAATGTTCGTAAACGCCGCCATAGCGCATGACAAATTCCTCACGCTCCATGATCTTCGCGCCAGTGTCCTTCATTATCGATGCGTATTCCGCCCGGGTAGTTGCTGTCAGTCATTGTTCGAAAGATACCAGGCATCGATCAGCGCTCGTTCCTGGTCGCTCATTTCCGTGAGATTACCAATCGGCATCACCTTGAGCACAACTGTTTGCTGGTGAATTCGAGACGCCTCCGCGCGAATCTGCTCGTCGGTGTCGAACATGACGCCCGCGGGAGCCGCCGGAAAGGCCGCATGTGTTGGCGATGCCGAATGGCAGGTGGTACAGCGGCTGTCGATCACCGAACGGAGCGCGTCAAAGCTGACGGCATTCATCGTCGTAGCGCGAGATTTGGGTGCGATGGCGGCTGCGACGGCAAGAATGATCAGCGCAGCAATAATTGCCGGCAGCAGCGATGTGCGACCCTTGTGCCGGGCAACGAAATAGATCCGGATCAGCGCACCGGCCAGTGTGATGCCGACCAGTATCAGCCAGTTATATTCATGGCCGTAGGTCAGCGCATAGTGGTTGCTGGTCATCACGAACAGCACTGGCAGGGTAAAGTAAGTGTTGTGAACGGATCGCTGTTTCGCTCGAATTCCATCCGCCGGGTTCGGTTCGTCACCACGTTCGAAGGCGTCGACCATCCGGCGCTGTCCGGGGATAATGACGAAAAACACGTTGGCAACCATGATCGTGCCCAGCACTGCGCCGAAGTGAATATACGCGCCGCGCCCGCTGAATAACTGGCACAGGCCCCACGCGAGCACCCCCAGCATTGCAAACAGGACGACCGACAGACCGGTATCGTTTCGACCGAGCGGCGACTTGCACATCAGGTCATAGATGAGCCAGCCGCCGGCCAGGATCGCTGCGGCAATTCCCACGGCCACCGCCGGGCTCAAATCGGCGACGGTTCGATCGACCAGGTAAACCCCGGCGCCGTACCAGTACACCAGCGCGAGGAGAAACATTCCCGAGATCCAGGTGGTATAGGCCTCCCATTTGAACCAGTGCAGGGTCTCCGGAAGAGAGCTGGGTGCAACCCTGTATTTCTGCGAATGGTAAAAACCACCGCCATGAACCGACCATAGTTCGCCGCCGACACCCCTGGCATCGTCGTCGGCGCTTTTCGGCGCTTCGAGGTGATTATCCAGCCAGATGAAATAGAAAGACGAGCCAATCCAGGCGATGCCGGTTACGAAGTGAACCCAGCGACCCAAAATGTTCAGCCATTCGACTACGTATGCTTCCATTCAGTGATTCTTTTTCAGATTGCCCTGATGCTATATTCATTGCTATCGATTGCGGCAACTTCGCCGCGCAGGGCGTCACGAACCTGCAAAACCTCTGCCGCCACCGCGATCGCAATTTCCGCCGGTTCTTTCCCCCTGATGCCATCGACCCCAATGGGACAAACCAGCCGGTCTACCAGGCTCGGCGGGATACCCTGCTTCTTCAGCAGCCGCTCGAACCTTCGTCGCTTGGAGAGAGAACCAATCAGCCCACAATAAGCGAAGTCCTCGCGTCTTAATACCCGCGCGCAGATTTCCTGATCGAGCGGGTGACTATGGGTCATGACGAGAAACCAGGATCCGGCGGGCATGCCCAGGACTTCCCGGGCGGGGTCCGTTGATTCGATGGCTAATACGTTCTCGGGCAACGATACGGGGAATATGTTTCTCCTGCTGTCGATCCAGCGAATTTTGCACTCGAGGCGCCTTAGAACGTCTACGGTCGCAGCGCCTACGTGTCCAGCGCCGAATACCGCGATATTGAACGATACCGGTCGTATTGCTTCCAGCAGGTAATCCCCTGTCGATTGCGCGTCGACAATTCCGTCGAGCATGGCCTGCCCCGCTGACAGAACTGCGTCAGGGCAATCGCCAATGTCGCCAAACAATACGCTGCCGTCTTTGGTCAAAAGAAACTTCTTGAAAGGAGACTTCGTTGACGTCGCCATTACGACGGCAACTCGTTCGTCATGTTGCTCTTTCACAGGTGCCAGCCACCCGGACCCCGATGCGGCCAGCACTTCAAACAAGACCTCCACTACGCCACCACAACACTGGCCGCAGTTCGCGCCCAAAGCGAATCTGCGTACGAACGTACTTGCCGCAACGGTATCGACAATGAGCTTCTCACAAGCGATTTGGGTGCACTGGTACTCGAGCTGGCCGCCTCCAATCGTGCCAATAGCCGCCTTCGACGTGACAAGCATCTTTGCACCCACATCCCTGGGCGAGGAACCGCGAACAGACGCGACCGTAACCAATACGGACGGCTCTTCGAGCTCGGCAAGCTCCGCAATCCACTTATTCATCAGATTGCTGCTCGATGACGGCTTTCAACACGGACTCGGGTGTTGCCGGCGCCTCTAGTTGTGGCCGTTTCGAGTAGTCACTGACACTTGCGACTGCGTCGCGAATCGCGTGAAACGCCGACAAGCTCAACATCAGGGGAGGCTCTCCAACCGCTTTGGAACGATATATGGTTTCCTCCCGGTTGGGCGATGACCGGAGCATGCTGACGCGAAAGTCGACAGGCACATCCGAGCTCGTCGGAATCTTGTACGTCGATGGTGCGTGCGTTTTCAATTCACCTTCCGCGTTCCACCAGAGCTCTTCCGACGTCAGCCAGCCGACGCCCTGGATGAATCCTCCCTCGATCTGCCCCATATCGATGGCCGGGTTCAGCGAATCTCCGCAATCGTGCAAAATATCGGCGCGCAAAAGTCGCTGCTCGCCAGTGAGCGTGTCAATGATCACCTCGGATACTGCCGCACCATAGGCATAGTAGAAAAATGGCCTGCCGCTGAAAGTCGACCGGTCATAGTTGATCTTTGGTGTGCGGTAGAAACCCGTCGCAGACAATGGTACCCGGGCGAACCAGGCGAGATGAGCGAGCTCGGCAAAAGATAGTGTTTTGCCACCTGCCCGGATCTCGTTGTTGTCAAATACTACCTCCTGCTCAGCGACGGAAAAATGATCTGCAGCGAATGATGTCAGTCGACGCCTGATTTTTGCTGCCGCAATTTGCGCCGCTTTACCATTCATATCCGAGCCGCTCGAGGCCGCCGTTGCAGATGCATTTGGCACCTTGCTCGTATCCGAGGCAGTGATCTTGATGCGATCAATATCGATCTGCAGTTCTTCGGCAACAACCTGCGCAACCTTCGTGAAAAGACCCTGACCCATTTCGGTCCCGCCATGATTCAGGTGAACCGTGCCGTCCGTATAGACATGCAGCAGCGCCCCGGCCTGGTTCAGATGGGTGGCAGTAAAAGAGATACCAAACTTGACCGGCGTCAGTGCGATCCCACGCTTCAACACGGGATTTTGCTGATTAAATTTCCTGATGTCGGCGCGGCGCTCCAGATAGCCTGACGTATTAACCAGTTCGTCGACGATCTCGTTGATAATGTTGTCTTCAATCTTTTGCTGGTACGGTGTTGTGTCTCGTTCACCTTTACCATAGAAATTTTCCCGCCGGACCTGGAGCGGATCCAGTCCAAGGTGGCGGGCAATATCGTCGATGACGACTTCGATTCCGAACATGCCTTGCGGTCCGCCAAAGCCGCGAAAAGCAGTGTTGGATACCGTATTCGTTTTGCATCGATGTGAAACAACAGTGACATTTCTGAGGAAATAGGCGTTATCGCAATGAAACATCGTGCGATCGTTTATCGCACCGGACAGGTCGGCTGACATACCGCAGCGTGACGCAAACATGAAATCGATGCCGTCTATTCTGCCGCGCTCATCGAAGCCCACTTCATAGTCGATCACGAAATCGTGCCGCTTACCGGTCATGATCATGTCGACATCGCGGTCCAGTCTGAGCTTGCATGCACGGCCCGTCTTTTGCGTCATCAGCGCGGCAATGCAGGCGATCAGGGCCGGCTGACTTTCCTTGCCACCAAAAGCGCCACCCATGCGCCTGCATTCAACAATGACGTCCTTCGACTGCCTGCCAGTGGCCTCGGCAACAAGATGCTGAACCTCTCCCGGGTGTTGCGTGGAGCTGTAGACAAACAGGTCACCGTCTTCGGCCGGCAGCGCCATAGCGATCTGCCCTTCAAGATAAAACTGATCCTGTCCGCCAAGCTCGACGCTGCCTTTGAGCCTGTGCGCCGCATCCGCAATCGCCTTTTTGCTGTCGCCGCGAAAAAGGCTCTCTGTCGGGAGCACGAATGACCTAGCGGCGATCGCCTCGCGAATACCAAGTACGGGTGTCAGCTCTTCGTAGTCAATCCTTGCCAGCCGTGCGGCCTTGCGCGCCCTTTCTGCCGTATCGGCAGCGACTGAAAAAACCGCCTGGCCAACATACTCAACCAGGCCCGCTGCAAGAATCGGATCGTCATCAACGACCGGTCCGCAATTATTCGCGCCGGGAATTTCGTTCGCGGTCATCACGGCAATCACGCCAGGCGCTGCGGATACCGCAGACAGATCGAGACTCCGGATTCGGGCATGGGCCTTCGTGCTGGTACCGACGGCGACGTGCAGGAGATCACGTGGCTCCGGCAAATCGTCCGTGAATGCAGCACGACCCGTTACGTGCAAACGACTGCTGTCGTGCGGAATGGGCGAGCCTACAGCACCGGCAATCGCGCTTCTTGCCCGGGATCGCATGGCGTCAGCGTCCATAGGAATACACACGAACTGCAGGCGAACCGATGGTTTCGAGATAGAAACGCTTCAGCAGGTTCCCGCAGACCTGCCGACGATACGCGGCGGAAGAGCGCATATCCGATATCGGCGAAAAATCCTCGTCGAGTGCTCGCATCGCCCGTTCGATCGACTCCTCCTTCCACTCGCTGCCCAGCAACGATTGCTCGCATTTCATAGCACGGGCCGGTATCTCGGCCATACCACCATAGGCAATCCTGGCCTCCGCCACTTTTCCGTCGTCGAGCCGTACCCGGTATGCGCCGCAAACCGCTGAAATGTCCTGATCGAAGCGCTTGGCAACCTTGTAGCTCTGTACGAGATTGCCCTCGCCAGGCAGCGGAATTCTGATTCGCTCTATGAACTCGCCCGGCTGCAGTGCCGTTTGCTGATACGCCAGGTAGAAATCAGCAAGTGCCACCGACCTCGAACTCCCACCGGCACGCAAAATCAATTCGGCATCCATGACCAGTAGCGCAGGCATCGAATCTCCGATCGGCGAACCGTTCGCAATATTGCCGCCAAGCGTAGCGGCGTTGCGTATCGGCGGCGACGCGAAGCGGACGAACAGTTCTTCGAGCGCAGGCACGTGCGCAATGATCATTTCCATGGCATCAGTGAGCGACACCGCCGCACCGATATCCAGGCAACCGCCACGGACGGCAATGTCGGTGAGGCCATCGACGTTGCCGGAATAAATCAGGACGTCAGGATTCCGATGTTGCTTGGTCACCCAAAGGCCAATGTCGGTGCCGCCGGCCAGAATCGTTGCTGAAGGGTATTCGGCGACCAGCTCTGCAAAATGATCGAGCTCTCTTGGCGAGAAAAACTTTCGACCACAGCCTTCGATACCCAGTGGCTCATCGGCGAACAACGCCTCCAACTTCGCGATGCGTCGTTGCTCATCAGCACCCGCCTCGGCATTACTCGGCTGCATCAGCCAGCTGTCCGAGCCAGGATTCGCTTTGTACATTTCCCGTGCCGCATCCACGATAGGGCGATAACCGGTGCAGCGACAAAGGTTACCGGCAAGCGCTTCGTCGATCTGTTGCCTTGTCGGACTGGCGTTGCTCTTGAATAGCGCAAACAACGACATGACGAATCCGGGAGTACAGAATCCGCACTGCGATCCATGGCAGTCAATCATCGCTCTTTGCGCAGGGTGTAAAACTTCCTCAGCACCCGCAAGGCTTTCGACGGTCAGCAGCTCCTTGCCATCAAGGGTTGGCAAAAACTGGATGCAGGAATTGACCGCCCGTGCCCGCAGCCTCTCCCCGGACGGGTCGATGTCGGCAACCACGACTGTGCACGCTCCGCAATCCCCTTCCGCACAGCCTTCCTTCGTGCCGGTTCGCCGGATATCTTCGCGCAGATATTGCAGTACAGTACGATTGGGATCGACATCATTCAGCTCGACTGTTTCGCCATCGAGTATGAAGCGCAGCGTCTTTCTGCAGTTTGAATGTGCTGTCTTACCCTCACTCATCTTAGCTGCCGCGATATGTTGAATAGCTCCAGGGCGTGACCAGCAGAGGAACATGATAGTGGCCATCGTCGGCCAGCGTGACCCTGATCACGACGTCGTCCAGGAACCGCGGTTCGGGTTGATTCACACCCGCAGCTGCGAAGTAATCACCGACAGAAAACTCCAGCTCGTAGACGCCGGCCCTGAATGTTTCCCCGTCCATCAGCGGCTCGGCGCTTCGTCCGTCGCTGTTCGTTTTGGTCGATGCGACCAGGTGCCGCCCATTCTCCAGGGAGAACAACCTAATCCCGACACCGGCTGCCGGCTTTCCGTGAGCCGTATCCAGGACGTGTGTTGTCAGTTTTCCCATGACCCACCATAAGCGCTAAAGTTAAATAATATCAGCAAATTACGAGGACCGGGCCACTCCCTTGGGCCGGTCGGCAAGACATTCTCCCAAGCTGTCGAGCGAGTATCCGCGGACTGTGCTACTTTTGCCCGTCGAATCAGGACGGGTTCTTCGAAATTCCACCGAGGGGGCACTACCATGAGCAGTGACGCACTGACACGCAGATTTTTTTTGCAGGGATCGGGATCACTCGCGGGCAGCGCATTGATGCGAGCCGGGATACCAGCTTTTGCCGCAGTATCGCAGGCCGCATGTACGGCGAAAGAAGAGTCTGCGGCGTACGAGAACATTACGAACGCCGAGGCACGGGAAATTATCGCGTTGGCGGCACGAATACTCCCGACGACAGACACGCCCGGCGCTACCGAGGCCGGAGCGGTGTACTTCTTCGACAAGGCATTCGGCACATTCTTCGCCGATATGGCGGGACCGGCTCGCGGCATGCTGGCCAATTTCCAGTCAGGCATTGCTGCTGCCTTTCCGGGTGCCCAGGTCTTTTCTGATCTCAGTGAATCCGACCAGGACACGTACCTGAAAAACAACGAGCGGTCGCCGTTCTTCTTCGGCCTTCGTTTTCTCACTTTGGCAGGCGTTTTCGGCATGTCCATGTACGGCGGAAACCGCGACAACATAGGGTGGAAACTCGTCGGCATGGACGGGCCGCCACACGCATGGGTACCGCCTTTCGGTTACTACGATGCGGAATACATGGCAGCAGCCCAGGGAGAACAGAAAGATGGCAATTGAAAACCGGGTTACCTATCCGCTCGACGAAGCCGTCGATTTTGTCATCATCGGCTCGGGCTCGGCTGGCGGTATTCTGGCGAAGGAATTGTCGGTAAACGGCTTCCAGGTCGTTGTGCTGGAGCAGGGTCCCTTCCGTACCGCGAAAGATTTTACGCATGATGATTTATCGGTCTTCATCTTCGGTGAACTCGACGGCGGTGGAAACCAGGTTCATCAGCAGACTTTCAGACAGGACGAAAGCGAGGTTGCAACGGTTACCCAGCAGGCGCCGGCCAGGTATGCACAGACGGTCGGTGGCAGCAGTGTCCACTACACCGGCAATTTCTGGAGGCTCCGCGAGGTCGATTTCAACGAGCGAAGCCTGCTCGGCCCGATCAGCGGCACCAATTTCGCCGACTGGCCAATAAGCTATGCAGAACTGGAACCTTATTACACGCGTGTCGACTGGGAGATAGGCTTATCCGGCGCGCCCGGCCCGAACGACTCATTTCGATCAAAACCATTCCCTTTGCCGCCCTTCCCGATCAAATCATCCGGGGTCCTCATGGAGCGTGGTGCGAAAAAGCTCGGCCTCCATGCGCAACCGGAACCGCATGCCATACTTTCCGGCCCGCTCAACGGGCGCCCCGCCTGCATCAGCTGCGGCTTCTGCATGGGTTTCGGTTGTGAGGTCAATGCCAAGTCATCCACGCTGGCGGCAATGATTCCGGATGCAATCGCCAGTGGCAATTGCGAGATTCGAGCGGAGTGCGCAGTTTTCAGAATTGACACCGATGACAAGGGACGCGCAGACGAAGTTTTTTACATCGATCCCGACGGCAACGAGCGATCGCAGAAAGCCAAAGCTGTGATCCTCTCCGCCAATGGGGCCGAAACGCCTCGGCTGCTCCTGAATTCCGCGAGTGCACAGCATCCGGACGGCCTGGCGAACAGCAGTGGTTTCGTCGGCCGCAACCTGATGTATAACAGCCATGGTGCCGTTCGAAGCGTCTTCGAAGAGCAGCTCAACGACTACAAGGGTGTGCAGGTTTCGCGAATCGTTCACGACTTCTACGAGTCGGATCCGGCTCGTGGCTTTTATGGCGGTGGCGGTATTGATGCCCGGCCGTTCATGGCAGCCGCACCGCTGTTGTTCTCGCTCGCCGGCGGTCGACCAGGCGGCCCGAGCTGGGGCGCAGACTTCA
Source organism: Woeseiaceae bacterium (assembly GCA_024640345.1). GTDB lineage: Bacteria > Pseudomonadota > Gammaproteobacteria > Steroidobacterales > Woeseiaceae > SZUA-117. The sequence continues at coordinate 106,755 of JAHEFD010000002.1, read as the reverse complement.
AAGCGAACCTCGAACACGACTTCACCCGCAGCATGTTCCTTTTTGGCAGTGGCACCTCAATTGCCCAGGACCGTAATAATGTGACGATTGATCCAACGCACAAGGACCGCTGGGGTCGGCCGTCACTCCGAATCACCTACCGGGATCATGACGACGACATTGCTTTAGCTCACTTTCTGCAAGACCGCGCAGCAGACATCGCCGAGGCCGCCGGCGCCACGCATGTCTGGAAGCAACCGGTCGAGCATCAGTCCAGCGGCCCACATCTCCTCGGTACGTGCCGAATGGGAGACGATCCGGCCTCGTCGGTTATCGATAAATATCATCGGTCCCACGATGTTCCAAACCTTTTCCTGTGTGATGGCTCCAGCATGGTGACATCGGGCAGGGGCCAGCCGACCATGACCATCAGTGCGCTCGCCTTTCGCGCATCCGAACACATTATCGCCGCCGCGCGGAATAACGAGATTTGATGAGGCTGTCATAAAGAACCTGATCGGACCCATTCCCGCCACCCTCGCACAGGTGGCGGGTAACTCCTGGACATTGCTGGACGTCGAATACGGCGAGGCGTTCGACCATTACGCTGGAAGTCATTGCGGCAGTAAAGCCGGACAACCGCCGGCCTGAAATCAACTACTTATTGAGTTGCCTCGCTCAACAGCGAATCCCGGCGACTCTCGAGGGCCGTTATTCGCCGCTCGTCCAGCACGTCGCCCAGTTGCTCCGTCAGCACCTCGTCAGTCAGCGATTTCAGCGCGTCGACCCAGGTGCCGGTGATCTCGAGCTGAGTCGATTTCAGGTAGGACGGGCGACTGGTCTTGGTACCGAACGCATTCGGATGGCCCATCAACATCAGCTGCCAGTCGGACATGTCGTAGACCATGGTGGATGGCGCGCGACTCGAATTGTAGATAAGTGCATCGAAAATATAGGCGGAATTCCACTGGCGCGTTAACGGGCAACGCGCATTGCCTCCGCGACCACTGCCGGCGCGGACGTTTTCTGTCTGCGTATTCTCCGGCAAGAACTGCAACGTGCCCTGCTTGCCGTCAACTTCGCGAGAAACGGTTACCGGCACCATGTCCAGGCGTAGCAATCGATCAAGCCGATAAGCCGCCAATTCGGTATCCGCACCCTTCCGCCGCGGGCTCGCCCTGAACAGGGCCTGCACTGTGCGATTGCCGTCGGTCACGCTGACCTGGCTGAGTCCAAACAGGCTGCTGGAGGTTGACTCGATTTCCCCGCTCTCCAGCAACTTCTCCAGTTCTTCCACGCTCAATGAACTGGCGCGCGTACCTACGCGGCGAGGATGTGGCTGCGGCGGTTCCGGGTTGCCGCTGCTTTCGCTGACAACCAGGACACTGTCGCCTTCGATAATCAGCGCATGTCCCGAGCCGTTGTAAGATTTTTTCAGCATGCCCGTGTCAATCTCGAAAACACGACCATCAAAACGCTCCAGGACCTCGCGGTTGATCGTAGGCGAATGGCCGATAACCAGTCGGTTCGCGCCAAGAGCATGAAGCGAATCTGCGAGGACATCGCCTTCACTCAGAATGCTGCAGCTCACCGTACCCCGATACCAGACCAGGCCATCGGAATCGTGTATCGAAGCGCCGTTAAGCTGGATAACTGCCTGTAACGCCGTTTGAACATCCTCCGGGAAATTGCCGCTATCGAGCAGTTGTTCGGCCTCCTTGGCATGCTCATAGAAGTTCACGACCGGATCGATCAGGCCGGCGTCCTGCAATACTTCGAGCTGACGAACATAGTTACGAAGCTGGGATTGCATCTCGCCATTCAGTTCGTCGAGGTTGTAATCCGCAACCATCTGCGGCAATCCCCCATGCACGTAGGCGACGTCATCGATCACCACTACGAGCGGTTTTTGCAGCAACCATCGCCCGTACTTTCCTTCACTGCCAAATGCCTTTCGGTGACCGTAAAACCCTGGAGGCCGGCTTTTATCGAATGTGGCGCGAAGCTCCGCATCGTCCGGTGTAACCAGGCTTTCCAGCGCAGCCTCCTCCCGAAAACGCTGGAACCATTTCTCGCGCTCGTCGGCGGATTCATCACTGGCGAAGGCCGCAAATTCTCCCCGCGCGACATAGCGAAGATCGCCGGCAAGATTCATCACTTCATGATTACCCAGCGTGAGGTGCACCATCCCGCCGCTTGCCAGCGCTTCCTCCTCGAGGCGCATCACGAGATCCATGATCTTGCGGGAATCGGCACCCCGGTCCATCAGGTCGCCGGTGATGACCAGGTGAGATTCGCCTCCTGACCATGACAGTTCTTTATCGACGATTCCGGCGTTGGCCAGCGTTATCACCATCGCATCATATGCGCCGTGCGGATCGCTGATCGCCACAACACGCGACACGCCGGACCAGCGATACTGATCATCAGCCAGGGCCCCTGAAGACAAGACAAGCGGCAGCAACAGGCAGGCAACTATCTGCAGTCGTGTACGCCGAAACTTTGTCATCTGAATCTCCAGGATTAATCTGCCGTCGGGGTAGTGTAGACGACCGACGGTCTTATTTCTGCATGCTAGTATTGTTTAAGCCTTCCAGTTACGCCAGGGAACCTCATAGAATTATGACTCGAGTACATATTCCTGCTTGGACCGCCGTTTTAACTTTGGTGTTCCTCATTTTTGCCCCTGCCGCCGTCGCTCAATCGCTGTTCGACAGCAAGGAAATGATCGAAGTAACGATTGCAGCGCCGTTCACAACCTTCTCACGAGACCGATCTGATGTCGATTACCTGGACGGAACGTTTAGCTATACCGATGAGATGGGCGAAACTCGTTCCTTCGATCTGAAAATACGCGCACGCGGCAGATACCGCCGGCAAAAGAGTACGTGCAACTTTCCGCCGATTCGGCTGAATTTCAGGACCGGACAACTCGAGGGATCGATCCTCGATGGCGAAGACAAGCTCAAGCTCGTCACTCATTGCCAAAACAGGCGTGAGAAGAACGAGCAATACGTTCTGCGTGAATATATGACATACCGAATTCTGCAGATCCTGACTGACAAGAGCTTTGGCGCCCGACTCATGCGAGTCACTTACACCAATACAGAAAACAGCGGCGATTCAATGACGAAGTACGGATTCGTCATCGAGGACGACGACAGTGTCGGAACACGGCTCGGACTTGAACCTCGCGAAGTAAAGGCCCTTTCCTATGCTGAATTAGATGGCAAGCAAACAAACCTGGTCAACTTGTTCCAGTATTTGATCGGCAATACCGACTACTCGCTGATCAGGGGACCAAATGACGACAACTGTTGTCACAACTCCGTGCCATTCTCAGATGAAAATACCGTCAGCCCCATTCCCTACGACTTTGATTTTTCCGGCCTTGTCGACGCGCCCTACGCCGAACCCAACCCTCAGTTGAAATTGCGCAGTGTACGCACCCGATTATATCGGGGCCGTTGCAGCAATAATGAACACTTGCCCGGATCTATCGCCCACATTGTGTCGAAGAAGAGCGAGATTTATGCGCTTATGGACGAGTTGCAGGATCTTGACAAGGCCAGCCGGCAGTCCATTACGCGCTACCTGGACGACTTCTTCGACGAAGTGACTGACGAGCGAAAAATCGAGAGGAACCTGGTCAGGAAATGCTCTTAGCCAGCGGAGCGCTCGGCCCCTGCTGAAGCCACTCCGCAACAATCTGCGCCGTGCGAGGATGGATGAGATAGCCGAGAGAATTGTGCGGATTCGATTTTCCGTATCGAATCGCCATGTTGTAAATCCGATAATCCCTGATGCAGCTAACCTGCTTTTGCTTCAGCATTTCCCGGTAGTCATTTGCAACCGTGTTGTCGTGGCTAACGAAATCATCCTCTGCCGAAACGTTGTGCCAGGAAACAATGTTGGACGGATAGCGTTTCAGGCCCTTCCTTCTCGACCCCAGAATACGCCTCCGAACCATTGAATCGCCGAGCGGCGAACCGAGCGTCAGCCACAGATCGATCTTGTTTATTTTGTAGGCTTCCTTGTATTCCGGGGCATGCGACAGTTGCCACAAGACGTCGTAGGTAACAATACAGCCTGTGCCATGACTGATCAGCAATACCTGCTTCTCGTCATCAAGCGCTTCACAGATAGCGATCCGAACGCGATCGCGTATTTTGTCTCCAAAATAACTTTTGCTGTTCCAGTATTCAGCGAGATCCACGCCAACTTTCCTTAACAGCTTTTTCGACAGCCCGATCGCGCCCAAAAGCGGGGCGAAAACGTCTGCAGCAAATTCGCCCATCGCTGTTTTTCCAGGCAGCCGATCATAGCGATTGACGCCAAAATTCTTCTTCTTCTCGAATGCGCTCAACATGATCAACGCATTTTTTCTATCGCCTATATCCAGTGTCTCGTCGTACCTCAGGCCCTGGTTCGTCAGAAAATCATCCGTCAGGTCGCCGTAGTAAGCGACGCGCTTATCCAACTCATTGAACTGGTCAATGACATCCGGGTAATCGCGGCTGATGCCTGCTGCCAGCGCTGAAAAACTCAAGTCGGCGAAATCGACAACATTGGGTTTGAAGTCCCGCCCATGGACAAACAGAACTGTGCGCTCGCCCTTGTCACCTGAACTACCGGGATTATTCACTCATTGGTTCCTGTTTTTCTTGTGAATAGACGGCCAGTTTCGCTGGCCCGTTGTTCGCTTCGTCGGAAATCACGAGACGCCCGTCTGCCGTAACCACAATTCCTTCTGCCTGCTGGTGCCGCCTTTTGTCGAGCCGCATTATAACGGCAATTAGCCTGCCGTCTGCCGAGACTTCGAAGACAGTATGCTGCCGGGCGGCCACGATAATGCGATTCCCGTTTTCGGGATCAATTGTGATTCCTGACGGGCTTACGCTTTTCTCTCCGATCCCGTCTTTCATTCCATCTTCGGGCAGTTCGATTTCGGTCGGCTCCTGTTCGACATTACCTGCCGCAAGCCATTCGAAGATGCGTAATCCCTTCTTCTTTTTCCTTGATTCCTTGCAGACCAGCAACAGGCGTCCCGTCTGCTCTTCTCCCGCTAATCCCTCGAATTCGCACTGGTCGGACAGGCCGGTCTTAATTCGCTCATACGGCACTCGCTCGCCATTACCGCCCTCGACAAAAGAGTAAAGCTGACCATCGCTGTCCATCAACCATATTTTGCCGGCCAGGACGGCAATACCTTCGAAATCGCCGCGAAGTGTCGGCTCCCCGAGCGCAAAAGCCTTGACCAGGCTTCCATCGTTATAATCGATTTCGTAAATGATCGCCTCTTCATCCGCGACGGCAAGCAGCCGCTGGTCACTGGTCAGCGCAAGTCCGGATATTTCACGGAGCTTGTCGGGAAGTGACCATTGGACAAAGCCACCGTCGTTTCGGGATGGGGTCTGATCAGACTGGCAGGCTCCGGCTGAGACGGCCAATAAAACAAAAAAGACGAACCGCAATCTAATAATCATCCTCAATTCTGTCCCGTCTCGTGAGCATGGAAAAGAACGGGCCCGAGAGGATCTTTCCGTATTCCAGTTTCCAGATTATGAGGTTCGTATAAACGAAGACCGCTGAAATGACCGCAGTAACGCCAAGCGCCCCTATTCCGGCGCTGAGACCAATGCTGATTGCGACGAAGATATACATTGCATGCGAGGGCTGATCAAGCGTAAAGCGAAAGCGCACTGCTGCGACAATTCCTGCAAGGCTGAAAGCCAGCGCGATGCTGTTCAGCACGATGGTCGAGATACCGGTTACAACGATCGGCATGACAATGATCGTCTGGACAAAAGACTGGTCAACTTCCTTTGCCCGGCTCGTTATGAAATAGACCCAGGATACCGGGATGATCAGTATGCCGGCGCCAATACTTGCGCAAGCCAGCTTCACTGGACCATACGGAGAAAGCAGGGTTTCCTCGACGCTGGAGTAAATAGGTTCGAAGCTGTCGGCATTTCTGCCCGGCAGATCGCCGAGGCCACCAACCGGGAAGAAGTCGTTTATTGCCGGAAATTTGACCAGCAAAAACGCGAGCAACCCCACCCAGAACGCGTAATACATTGTGATCAGCGTAACCGGAATCAGAAAGCTTGCCGCTCGCCTCATTTAGTGTTCCCCAGATGCATCCCTCAATCGTCCGTAACCATAACTCCGGTTGAGCCGACACGCCACCAAATACGCGTCTGGAAATGCATATTCTGTGAAATCGTGTACGCTATGCCGCGATTCAAATCCGGACACTCAAATGACTGACTCAATCAAACTTCTCGGCATCAGCAATGCCATTGTCGACGTGCTGGCACATGTCGATGAGGACTTTCTTGCGAAAATCGGCGCGCCTCGTGGATCGATGACATTGATCGACGAAGCAAGGGCTCACGAAATTTACGGTTTGATGGGCCCGGCGACCGAGATGTCGGGCGGATCGGTTGCGAATACTGTCGCCGGATTTGCGAATCTCGGTGGCGCCGCGGCCTATATCGGTCGGGTCAGGGACGACCAGCTCGGCGAGATATTTGGCCATGACATGCGCTCCCTTGGCGTCGATGTGCGCCTTCAGCCTGCGTCCGATGGTTCACCGACCGCGCGATGTCACGTACTCATAGACCCGACCGGCCAGCGCACGATGCAGACCTACCTGGGGGCATGCACCGAACTTGGCGTGGCCGACATCACATTGGAAACCGTCGGCCAGCCTGCCGTCATCCTTCTCGAAGGTTATGTCTGGGATATTGCCGAGGGACCCGCGCTTGCTGCCGCCGCGATAAAAATTGCAAAAGAGAACGGCAGCAAGGTCGCGCTTTCGTTGTCAGATTCATTCTGTGTCGAAAGGCACCGTGATGCTTTTGAAGAGACTGTACGCGGCGGAGTCGATATTGTGGTTGCCGATGAAGATGAGGTTGCAGCCCTGCTGCAAACGCATTCACATGAAGAAACGATGGATGCACTCGCCGGATACGACAACCTTTTCGCGATGACACGATCCGAAAAGGGGTCCGTCGTCGTCCATGGGCAAGATACGGTGATTCAGCCCGCGACGCCTGTTGAATCAATCGTTGACACGACCGGAGCCGGGGACGCTTATACAGCCGGCTTCCTCTATGGATGGACTGACGGAAAGTCGCTGCAGGAATGTGCCGAACTTGGCACCTTTTGCGCCACGCGAGTGATCCAGCAAATAGGGGGTCGAATCGAGCCAGGCCTCATGGAAGACTATCTCGCCACCAGGTAAAACTAGGGTTAGCCACGCTCCGGAGGCGGCCTGGCAATCAGGAGTCGTCCGTCAGCCTTCCAGCCAGCCCAGCGTCGCCCGGCTATGACAGCGAAAATTCAACTACCGATCGGATGCCAGGTGGTTTTCGTTTCCTGCGTTTCTTTTATCAGATAAGGATTCTGCGACGTCTCGTCGGACCAGTCGTTGTCTACCCGGGCGATAACCCGCTTGATGTTGTCTGCGGCTTTTTCCTGGATGCTCCTGGCGACCTCGACATCGCCGTCGCAGTAGATAACTGCATTGACATCCATGTGCGAGGCAAACTGTCCGCAGAGCTCCTCGCGGAAACCGGTGAGAAGATTAACAACGCCCGCCGGCACATCGGATGCGTGCAGGACCTCCGCAAAACTGACCGCACAGAGCGGCAGTTTTTCGGAGGCAAGGACGACGGCGGTGTTGCCACCCACGATCACAGGTGCAATGTTGGAAATCAGTCCGAGCAGCGACGAATCGTTCGGCGCGAGAACGGCAACCACGCCCGTGGGTTCGAGAACGGAAAAATTAAAATGCGATGAGCTGACCGGATTAACAGCACTGAAGATCTGCTGATATTTATCCGACCATCCCGCGTAATAGATCAGTCGGTCGATGGACGCTTCGACCTCATTTCGCGCCTTGCGCCTGGATAAACCCTGCAGGCAGAGCTCTGCCACGAATTGTTCGCTTCTGCCTTCCAGCATTTCGGCAACCCGATAGAGAATTTGCCCGCGTAAATACGCGCTCGCCGCAGACCAGCCGTCAAGCGCTTTTCTCGCAGCGACGACCGAATTCCTGAAGTCCTTGCGGCTGCCGCGACAGATGTTGGCGATCACGGCGCCGTCAGCATCCTCGAGTGGGAAATAACGTCCCGACTCCGTACGCGGAAACTTGCCGTCAATGTAGATCTTGTAAGTCTTGGCCACCGGCACTCTTTTTCCCGATCCGCTCATTGTCATACCTCCAGCTTCAGGTAAGCATCCAGGCCGTGCAGCCCGCCTTCCCTGCCGACGCCGCTTTCCTTATAGCCGCCGAACGGTGACGTTGGATCGAACTTGTTGAAGGTATTGGCCCAGACAACGCCAGCCCGGATTTTCTGCGTCATTTTGAAAATCTTCGCGCCCTTGTCAGTCCAGACGCCTCCCGACAGTCCATAAGGCGTGTTGTTGGCTTTCGTCAATCCCTCTTCAAGCGTGCGAAAGGTCTGAATCGCCAAAACCGGTCCGAAAATTTCCTCCTGGACGATACGGTTCGATTGCGACGCGCCGGTAAAAATTGTCGGCCGGCACCAGTAGCCGCGATCAGGAACGTTACAGGAAGACTGATACATAACCGCACCCTCATCCTGCCCGACCTTCAGATACGACTGGATAGTCTCCAGCTGGGATGCCGAATTGATCGCACCAATATCCGTATTCTTGTCCAGCGGGTCGCCAACAATCAGCGTTTCCATTCGCTCCTTCAATTTGCTGATCACTTCGTCGGCTACCGATTCCTGGACCAGCAAACGTGACCCCGCGCAGCAGACGTGACCCTGGTTGAAGAAAATGCCGTTGACGATGCCCTCGACGGCCTGATCTATCGCCGCATCCGCGAAAATAACGTTGGCGGCCTTACCGCCAAGCTCCAGCGTATATTTTTTACCGGTGCCAGCGATCGATCGCTGGATCAGGCGCCCGACTTCGGTTGAGCCGGTGAAAGCGACTTTATTGACGTCCGGGTGGTTTACGATCGCAGCACCTGTTTCCCCGGCACCGGTAACGATGTTGACGACGCCAGGAGGTAGTCCCGCATCACGGATAACCTCGGCAAGTTTGAGCGCGGTTAAAGGCGTGGTCTCGGCCGGCTTTAACACGACCGTATTTCCGCAGGCGAGTGCCGGCGCGATTTTCCACGCCGCCATCAGCAACGGAAAATTCCATGGAATAACCTGGCCCGCGACGCCGAGCGATGCTGGCGTTCGTCCCGGAAAAGCGTATTCGAGCTTGTCCGCCCATCCTGCGTAGTAGAAAAAATGAGCAGCCGCCAGCGGTATGTCGATATCCCGTGACTCCCTGATCGGTTTGCCACCATCAAGAGATTCGACAGTTGCGAACTCCCGCGCACGTTCCTGCAGGATTCGGGCGATACGAAAAATGTACTTGCCCCTGTCGGCACCGGACATTTTTGACCACTTCCCGTTATAAGCTTTTCGCGCCGCTTTGACTGCCCGATCGACGTCCGCTTTCGACGCCAGGGCCACGCTGCTGATCGTATCCTCGGTGGCTGGATTGATCGTCTCGAAATAGCGGCCTTCTTCCGGTGCGACGAATTCACCATTTATAAAAAGACCATATTGCTCGTCGATGCTGAAGTGATCTGTACTCTCCGGAGCCGGTGCATATTGCCAGCCATCATCGAATGCAAGCTTTGTCGGTTCTGTACTCATGATCTTTCCGGTTAGTCTTTCGAAAAATAGTCAGCGGATTGGTAATTGCCGGTGACCTGTTTGCGCAGTTGCATCAGGACATCGTTAGCCAGCGAACTGGCGCCGAAGCGATACCACTTCGGTGTCATCCAGGCATTGCCCAGCGTCTCCCGCAACATGACGAGGTAATGTACGGCCAGTTTTGCATTTGAAATTCCACCGGCGGGCTTCATGCCAACCATTCGGCCTGTTTCAAAATAAAAGTCCCGAATGGCCTGCAACATCACAAGCGTCACCGGGAGCGTCGCAGCCGGTTGAATTTTTCCGGTAGAGGTCTTGATAAAGTCGGCGCCCGCGTGCATGGCGAGCACACTTGCGCGCCGTACCCGGTCAAGCGTGCCAAGCTCACCGGTTTCCAGGATGACTTTCAGGTGCGCATCACCACAGGCTTCCTTGATCGCGGCAATTTCATCGAACACGAAACCGTACTCTCCCTGCAAGAACGCGCCCCGGGAAATCACCATGTCGATCTCGTCGGCGCCCTCGGCTACGGCCATACGGGTTTCCTCGAGCTTGATCTGCCTAAGTGCCATACCACTGGGGAACGCCGTCGCAACGGAGGCGACGTTGATGTCGTGGTTTCCCAGTGCGCGTTTCGCGACGCCTACCATCGTTGGATAGACACATACCGCAGCCACATGTGGCAGCCCGGGCAAGGCGTCGTGAAGGTGAATCGCTTTTTGACAAAGCTGTGCAACCTTGCCCGGCGTATCCTGTCCTTCCAGCGTTGTCAGGTCGATCATCGACAGGACCAGGCGCAATGCTTCAGTCTTGGATTCGTTCTTGATGCTTCGTGCCTGGAAGCGGGCGGCCCGCTCCCTGACGCCAACCTCGTCGACCAGGGTCACCCGGCCCAGATCCGGCATTCGGTTCGCCGACGTCACCGCTTCACTGGTCATCGGCTAGCCGCTTAAACGCACTGTTTCGAGCGCGACCTTTATCATTTCGTCGAAAGTCGTTGCACGTTCCTCTGAAGTCAGCGCATCGCCCGTTCGAATATCGTCACTGACAGTGCAAATAGCCAGCGACTCTACGCCATGCTCGGCAGCGATCGGAAATATGCCAGCCGCTTCCATTTCGACGCCCAGCACGTTGTATTTAGCCATCGTTTCGAACATTCCGGGATCCGGCGTATAAAACAGATCGGCGGAGAACAGGTTGCCCACGTGATAGCTCACGTTAAGCTCCTCGGCAACCTTCACTGCATTTTGTACCAGCGAGAAAGTCGCCAGGGGTGCGAGGTCGTAACCGCCAAAGCGCATGCGATTGACGCTCGAGTCGGTGGACGCCCCCATGGCGATCAATACATCGCGAAGCTTGACGTCAGGGTGTGACGTGCCGCAGCTGCCAACACGAATGATGCGTTTCACGTCATATTCGGTAATGAGTTCGGTGACATAAATCGAAACAGAGGGAATGCCCATTCCATGCGCCATGACGGAAACCGGCATGCCTTTGTACTCTCCCGTGAATCCCCACATGTTGCGCACATCGGTTACCCGTCTTGAGTTATCCAGGTAGGTATCGGCGATATATTTCGCGCGCAGCGGGTCGCCCGGCATCAATACGCTGGCGGCGAAATCGCCGGGTGCTGCATTCATATGTTTAGTAGCCATAGCGGACCGATACTACCACCTGGAAACGGACGACATACCGCCGTCGACAACCAGATTTGCACCGCTGATCCAGCGCGCTGCCGGTGCGAGCAGGAACAGGACGGCATCGGCAACGTCGGATGCGCTGCCCATTCGCGCAAGCGGCACCTTGTTCTGCCACCGCTCGACACCCTCGGGCCAGCTATCCGACAATCCGTCGCGATCGATCAGCCCCGGCGATACCGCGTTGAACCGGATTCCGTCCCTGCCGTATTCGAGCGCGCACGCACGCGTCAGCATCAAGAGGCCCGCTTTGCTGGTCGCATAGTGGCTGTGGCCAGGCGCCGGGTCAGAACCTTCGATCGACGATATATTGACAACCGCGCCTGGTATTTTCTGCTCCCTCATGTAGTGCGCGGCAGCTTGCGTCACGTAGAACGCGCTATCCAGGTTCGCCGCCATCATTGCGCGCCATGCGTCGCCGGAAATACCGCGGATATCTGAAACAGGCTGAGCGGCTGCGTTATTGACCACGTAACTGATGCCGGCGCCCGCTTTTGCCAGCAGTTTGCGCGCTTCCTTTTCCGAGGAAAGATCAGCTTGAGCGGCGCTCGCGATACCGCCCGCTGCGACAATCTCGTCGACCGTTCTGGCGGCGCCCTGGAAATCGCTGCAGTAGTGAACGACGACTTCGGCGCCTGCCTCCGCGAGCCTCGAGGCGATACCTCGACCGATATTGCCACTGGCACCGGTGACCAGCGCGCGGGATCCCTTGAGGCTGAGCAGGTCAGATACCGCGGGACACTCGTTTGTCATCATTTCATCCGTACTTGTCATGTTCGATAGTGTCGACGATATTGTCACACCTGTTAAACCGCAAACGGAAACCGAAATGAGTGATGCCACCGACGGCTCCGGGAACACCGGGGAATTCTGGACCCGCGAACGCTGCCATATCACTGAACTCATTAATGACCCGCGGACAAGCGATTTTTCACTGGCGGAGGCCCGCGTCGAACCGGGAATAACCACTGAGCTGCATAAACTGACGGTCGCCGAGTGGTACGTGATCCGCAGCGGAACCGGTCGCATGGAGATTGGCGGCGATCCGTGGATTGACGTGGTCCCCGGCGATTTCTTCGCGATCCCGGCAGGTATCTCCCAAAGAATCGAAAACACCGGTACCAGTGACCTGATTTTCCAGTGCGTATGCCTCCCCCGCTTCACCCCGGCGGCGTACCAGGCGCTGGAAAAGGCTTGAAACCCAGTTATTGTTGCATATTCGCAACATTTACCGCGGCACCCGGAAACGGCCGGCTCGCCAACAAAATTAGGGATCAAAACCCGCTAAAACAGCGGTATACTTCCGCGACTGCTTTAGGGAGATATCCAATGCGTGGTTCAAATCCAACAACAACCAAATTATCACGTCAGTGCCTGACGGCGGCCATTATTACGATGGCAATCGGCGCCCTGCCATTCAGCGGTGGCACAGCACTGGCGCAAGGGCTGCAACTCGAGGAAATCATCGTTACTGCCCAGCGCCGCGAAGAAAACATGCAGGAAGTGCCGATTTCGGTTTCCTCCATGCGCGGTGAGCGCCTCACTGCATTGTTTGAGGGCGGCGAAGATATTCGTGCGATTGCAACACGATTGCCGAATGTCTATGCAGAATCATCTAACGGCCGGATTGCACCGCGTTTTTACATGCGCGGACTGGGCAACACCGACTTCGATCTTGCCGCTTCACAATCTGTATCGATCATTTTTGACGATGTGGTACAGGAGAACGTCATCCTGAAAAGCTTCCCGATTTTCGACGTCGATCGGGTCGAAGTCCTGCGCGGACCGCAGGGCACACTTTTCGGGCGCAACACACCGGCCGGCATCATCAAGTTCGACTCGCGTAAACCGTCCGAAGATTTCAACGCGTACGGACTCGCATCGTTCGGTTCTTTTGGCACGCTCAATTTCGAAGGCGCACTCGGCGGCGCATTGAATGACGCCGGCACGCTGATGGGAAGATTTTCTGTTCTTAGCCAGAATCGCGACGACTGGATTGACAACGCATATACCGGCGTCAACGACGCGATGGGCGGGTTCAGCGAGCTCGCATGGCGTGGTCAGTTGTTGCTTGAACCTTCGGAAGACCTGAGCGTCCTGCTGAACGTCCACGGTCGTGACTATGATGGTACGGCGTCGATATTCCGCGCCAATGTCCTGACCACCGGCAGTAACAAACTGAACAGCAATTACGATCGCGATACCGTTTATTTCGATGAAGGCGCGAACAACCCCCAAACGGGCGAAGGATACGGCGGCTCATTGAAGGTCGATATTGACATGGGCAATGGCGTGGCCCTGGCATCGATCACCGCAATCGAACTGGCCGACGACCTCAGCCAGGGCGATATCGATGGTGGCAATCCCGGCGGTCCCGGGTTTATCCCGTTCCAGACGCAGTCAGCCGACGGTATCGAAGACCTGGAACAGTTTACCCAGGAGATCAGGTTGTCCGGTGAGGGCGATGACGGCTTCCTGTGGCAGGCCGGCTTCTATTATTTCGACTCATCATTCACTGTTTCCACCAATCCGTTCTTCATTCCAACCGTTCGAGTAACCCACGAAAACACGGCCTGGGCGGTATTTGGCCAGACAAGTCTGCCGCTGAATGACCGGCTTACGCTTGTCAGCGGCATGCGCTACACCAACGACAAGAAGGATCTGACGTCCAATGCGATCAATGACGTGTCCGTGGACGGCGAGCAGACCAGCTTCGATCTGAGCCTGATGTTCGACGTTGATGACAACATCAATCTTTACGCTCGCCTTGCAAACGGTTTCCGTGCGCCGTCAATTCAGGGCCGGGATGCAGCGTTTGGCGGCCAGGCATCGATTGCAGACGCCGAAACTATCATGAGTTATGAGGCCGGCTTCAAAATGACGACCGCCGACCGCATGCTACGTTTGAACGGCGCGTTTTATTATTATGTTGTTGACGACATGCAGTTGTCCGCGATTGGTGGATCCGGAAACTTCGTGCAACTCATCAATATCGACGAGGGAGTCGGGACAGGCCTCGACCTGGATGTCGACGTACTGGTCTCCGAGAACCTTCAGTTGTCCGGCGGCATCAGTATCAGCAAAACGGAAATTAACGATTCGAGCATCTCGATCCCACCTTGCGGTTTTGGGCAATGCTCTGTTAACGATCCTTTGAATAGCAGTGGTAATGCGATTATCGATGGCAACCCGTTCCCGGGTGCACCCGATCTTACGATCAACCTGTCCGCACGTTATTCGGTGCCGACCGACACCGGCGAAGTATTCTTCTTCACTGACTGGGCCAGCCAGGGTAAGACCAACTTCGTCCTTTACGAAGCTGCTGAATACTACTCGAATGGCAATTTCGAAGCCGGACTGCGTGCCGGATACATCCATGGCGACAATGAATGGGAAGTTTCAGTGTTCGGTCGCAACATCACGGACGAGGAAAACCTGAAGGGTGTAATCGATTTCAACAACAACACTGGCTTCGACAATGAACCCAGGATCTGGGGCATTACGTTCCGGAAGAACTGGGATTAGAATTACAACGGGGTGACCAGCAAGACCGAAAGGCCCGACGAGAAATCGTCGGGCCTTTTTTTTCAATGTGCAGAATATACTGTCGTTAAGAATTTTCGAAACCAGGTATCCCGGGATCCGCTTATGAGGCCACTATCCAATCTTGCCGTGATCTTTCTTCTGCTCGTGTTATCGGGTTGCACCGGCAAGGCAGTGTCTCCGCACACTGTCACCATCATGACCTTCAATGTCGAGAACCTGTTCGATAATGTCGATGATCCTGACAAAGCCGATCGCGATTACCTGCCGATAGAGCAGAAACAGAACGAGGCACACCAGGCAGCCTGCAGGGAGGTCGAGGTGGAGAGCTGGCGCAAACGCTGCCTGACCATCGACTGGAATGATGAAATCCTGAAACGCAAACTGGCAGTCATTGCCGATGCGATCCTGCAGGTTGATGGTGGCCGCGGACCCGACATCATCGCACTCCAGGAAGTCGAAAACATCGGAATACTCGAGCGACTGCGAACCGAGTTTCTTGCCGATGCACAATACCTGCCAGGCATCATTGTTGAAGGCTGGGACACCCGCGGCATTGATGTAGCCTTTCTCACCAGGCTACCTGTACAGGGTCAGCCACGGCTACACGACATTGAATTCGATCCCGAGTTTGCCGACCGGCATGGCGACACGCGCGGAATCCTGCAGGCTGATTTTGTCCTGCCCGATGGATCGCTACTCACCGGGTTCTCTGTTCATTTTCCGGCGCCTTTTCATCCGACACCGATGCGCGTGTCGGCATACGAACGCCTGAACGAGCTGGCGGATGCACTGCCCGGTGACCGCAGCGTCTTTGCGGCCGGCGATTTCAACACGACGTCGATCGATGATCGCGACAACAACATCCTCGACCGCTTCGCCAGGCCATCCTGGACCGTCAGCAATGACCTGTGCACGGACTGTAAAGGCACGTCTTATTACGCCGTTGACGACACGTGGTCCTTCCTGGACATGATTCTGTGGAGGTCGTGCTGTGGTGCGCACGCAACATGGCAACTACTGGAAAACGAGGTGTGGATTGCGAATAAATCAGGCCAGCAGCTCATGCCGGACGGGACGCCGCGACGCTTCAATATACCCGATGGCACCGGGTTATCTGATCACTGGCCGGTCGTCATCAGGCTCGAATCGAAATAGATTCAACATCTTGTGGAATCCTCATCAACCGGTTTCGACCCCGCGCCGATAAATCCGGCGAAAAACCGGCTGCAAGTGCCGGGAATTTATCCTGAAACCCTTATTGCGCGGGCATTTCGGCTGCGTTAGATTAGCTCCAAAAGCACCCGACGAAGACGACTGCGAACCTCAATGGCGCGCGGTCACCGGCTGTTTATAGCGCAATCAAATCGTCACACTGCTTTCCTAAAATCACGCTCCATTTTCAATTCCCTCGGGGACCAATAATGAAAAATAACTCGAACCGCTCAATCCGGAATCTGGGCCGGATCGCGCTGGCGGCGTTCATGCTGCTCGCGATACCTGTTGCAGGATTCGCACAGGACACGACTTCCGCAATACGCGGAAAAATATACGACGAAACAGGCGCAACCGTGGCTGGTGCGTCGGTCATCGTCGAGGACACCCGTACCGGGGTTCTTCGTACCTACACATCCAACAGCAGCGGCGCATTCCTGGCGACCAACCTGGGCGTTGGCGGCCCATACAGGGTTACCGTCGCTGGCACGAAGTCGGTGGTGGTCGACTCGGTTGCCCTGGGTGAGACCTACAACCTGACGATCAACATGCAGTCGGCTGCTGCCGTGGAAGAAATTGTCGTCATTGGTCAGAGTGCTGCATTCGTTGATACTGCGGCAGGCCCCTCGGCAACGTTCTCGTCATACGACATGGAAACTGCGGTCGCGTTTGATCGCGATATCAAAGAAGTCTACGCGGCAGATCCGCGCATGAATCTTGATGTCGACGGCTTCCAGATGAATTGCGTGGGACAGCACAACCGCTTCAACAGCATCACAATGGATGGCGTCAGCCAGAATGATCGCTTCGGCTTGAATGGCAATGGCTATTCAACGGCGACCGGCATGCCTTTCCCGTACGGCGGTATCGAGCAAATCGCTGTCGAACTGGCGCCGTTTGACGTCACTTACGGCGGATTTTCTGCCTGTAACATCAACGTGGTATCCAAGTCCGGCACGAACGAATGGAGTGGCGGAGCCTGGACCGAATACACCAGCGACGACTACCGAGGCGACACGATCGGTGGCGCAGGTGGAGGCACGTTCACATCGGTCCCCTACACCGAGGACAAGTTCGGTTTCGATTTTGGTGGCCCGATCATCCAGGACAAGCTCTTTATTTTCGCAGCTTATGAGCAAACCACGGAGCCGCGTTTTCTGCAGCACGGTTATGCCGGATCCGGCAACGGTGTTGAGCGTCCCTGGCTGAGCCAGGCTGACTACCAGCGCATCGTCGACATCTCCGACACCATTTACCAGTATGACACCGGTGGCCAGGGCCAGGACGGCGCACAGGAAAATGAATCCTACATGGTCCGCCTCGACTGGAACATCAGTGACAGGCACAACGCCGCTGTAATTTACAACTACTTCGACGGCTTCCAGGATCGTGCATCTGACAGTGACAGCAATGAATTCGAGTTTGCCAATCACTTCTATCGCAAGGGCGCTGTTTCAGAAACATCGACGCTGAAACTTTCATCACAGTGGACAGATGCATTTTCAACCGAACTGTTCTACAGCAAGAATACGATGGATGATTCGCAGGTCACGGTCGGTCCCAAGGACTTCGCCGATATGCAGATCAGCGTTGGCGGCCGAACAGGCACTGTCTATCTCGGCGCCGATGACTCACGCCAGGCTAATGCTCTCAATACGGAATCCGATTACCTGAAACTTGGTGGTGAATATCTTACCGGTGATCACGTATTGAGCTTTGGATACGAACGGGAAGAGCTGACGATTTTCAACCAGTTCGTGCAGCACGCCAGGGGTGGTGAGTACGATTACTTTGATGATTCGGTCGGCACCGACCCCGGTTGCTTTGCTCCGGGTGTGACTGCCCAGGATCGCCTGGACGACACACCGGGACTCGGCTGTGAACCATCCGGCATTGATCGTTACGAACTGGGCCGCCCGAGCCGAATCTATTACGGCAGCGGCGGTGGCACAAACGTTGCGGCCGATGCGGCTGCATTGTTCTCCAACACGCTGCACACTTTCTATATCCAGGACGAAATTTATTTCGACCAGCACGACCTCACAGTTGTTGCGGGATTCCGATACGAAACATTCAGCAGTGATGACCGTCCCAACTTCAATCAGACGTTTACGGCGGCAAACGGCCTTCGCAATGACGCGAATATCGATGGCGTTGACCTCATCATGCCGCGTCTCGGTTTCACCTGGGGCGTGAATGACGAACTGAGTCTTCGCGGTGGTATCGGCCTTTATTCCGGCGGCAATCCCAACGTCTGGCTCTCGAACGCCTGGAGCAACGATGGACTGACCAACGCACAGTTCCAGTTCAATTACTTCGATAGTGCAACGGTTCTGCCCGGAATGGCTGATTCACTGCCACTCAAAGGAAGCGCTCGTCCTGGTTACGACGTTCCGCAGGAAATGTATGATGCCGTCGCAGCAGTGACCCCGGCAGATGCCAACGATTCGAACCTCGTACTGCTTGATCCCAACTACAAGCAACCGTCGCAGTGGAAATTTGCACTGGGCGGCACATACGACACGCCCTGGTATGGCATCACCACTGAAGTCGATGTTCTGTATTCGAAGTTCAAGGATGCGGCATATTATGTGGACGTATCGCAGGAAGTTGTTGGCGCAAGCGCAGCTGGCCAGCCTATCTACGATTTCGTTCCCGGGCTCGGCGAAAACAACTACATGCTGACGAACAGCGCCTTCGAATCTGACCTGTTTAACATCGCAGTTTCGGTTTCCAAGAGCTTCGATTTCGGTCTGGACATCCTGGCGGGCTATGCCTACACCCAGGCTGATGACATTTCCCAGATGGATTCGTCCGTTGCGGGGTCGAATTTCGCCAATACGGTTACGCACGACATCAACAATCCAAGGCCAGGAACTTCCAACTATGTCGTTCCGCATCGTTTCACGTTCAGGGCTAACTTCGACAAGGAATTCTTCGGCGATTACCGCACTGGCGTTACGTTGTACGGGTTCCACCAGGAAGGTCAGCCCCAGAGCTACGTGATGATGTCCGACCCGCTTGAAGGTGATCAGCGATTTGGTCGTCACCCGCTGTATGTTCCCGATGGGCCGACCGATCCGAACGTTATCTTTGATCCCGGATTCGATCAGACGGCATTCTTCGCCTTTGTCGCACGAGAGGGCTTAAGCCCCGGATTCCAGCCGCGTAACGCCCAGCATGCCAAGTGGAGCACCCGCTGGAATTTGCGCATTGACCAGGAAATTCCAACGTTCATTAACGATCTGCGCGGCAAGCTGTACCTCAAGATCTACAACCTGGGTAACTTCCTGAATGATGACTGGGGCAAGCAGACGGACGCGGAGTTTTTCGCGCCGCAGATCGTGGACGGTTCCTACGATTCAGGGACGGGCCAATACATCTTCGAGGACTTCTCGGATCGTGGAATCAATGATCTGCTCGAGTTCCGTTCGCTGTGGGAAGCAAGGCTCGGACTGGAAATCAATTTCCGTTAAGAGCTGTTATTAGCAAGCAGAAAAGGCCGGCATTTGCCGGCCTTTTTTTGGCCTCAAAAAACAAGAGTCTTACGGCCGATAAATAAGTCTGCCGCCTCAACCAGGCAACAAAACCTGGCTTTTACCATGACTCACCTAATAACAGGCACTGGCACCTTCGGCGAGCAATGCAAACCGTGATCCCGGCGCCTCCAGGTTTTCCGCAACCTTCTTACCCGCGGCCTGGGCCCGTATGACCGCATCCAGTACCAGGTATTTCAGCTCTGATCCGGGGCGGGAAACGTCCCGGGCTTTTGAAAAATCGTAGCCGTCGCCGCCGCGATACAGGAAATCAGGCGCAACAACGGAATATGTCCGGTCCGGGACTATTTCCCGCCAACCGCTGTCAGTGGGCACCTGCATTTGCACAATGCGCTCACCATCAGGGCGACTGCGATCAACACAAACACGGAAGCCTGAGACCTGCGGAAAGTAACCTTTGCTGGGTCCCACGCCGCGATACCCCGCTTCAAGCATGTCGCGAAAGTCCGCACCATTCATCGTCATATAACGCAGATAAGATGAAAAGCCGAACGTCCGGCCTATATCCTCGAAGGTGATGTCCTCCGCGATAAAGTCGTCGATTCTCAGGGTGCCGCCGTTGACGAATGCAAAATCCGCCGGCGGATTACGAAATGCTGTCCGCATCTGATCTGCAATAAACATTCCCCAGTTGCTGTCAGCGCTCCTGACTGCCACTTCCCGACCATCCAGCGGCATCGCCGCATCGCCGATTCGACTTGGCAAAAACGGAATCAACTCCAGCAGCCTGGCTCGCCACTTATCGGCAATAAGCTGGTATTCATCATCAAGTGCGATCGATTCATTGACCTCGATCTCTCGCTGGCTGATTTCCGGCATTCCGTTCACAAAACGCACATCGATCTGCCAGACGACCCTTGCATTCGACGCGCCCTTCATGATGATCGCGTTTTCAGCATCACCCGGTTCGAACTCGGGTTCGTGTTCGTGGCCTCCAACGATGAACATGAACTTCGGATGCCTGGCCTTGAGCTTCGCTATTTCGATGTCGTTGGCGAGATAAACATGCGTCAGGCCGAAAATCAGGTCGACGCCGGCAGCTTCAAATTGTTCAATCACTCGTTCCGCGTGTTCAACATAGCCACTCTCGAACGGCGCATAGTCCCGAACGTTTCCTCCATCATCAGGATGTAACGCCACGGCAAAAATCCCGATCGTCTTGTCGCCGGACGTGAACGTAAAACCATGCTGTAACTTTTCGTCAACATCTGGCTGGCCAGTCGCCAGTCGATAATTGTCGCCCAACCAGTCAAAACGCGACTCCCGAATTCTCTCCATCACTGCATCCGCAGTTCGCGGATCAAATTCATGGTTGCCTGCCACAACATACAAAGGGGCAAGGGAATCGAGAAAGTTCATCGCTTCGACCATCTGCTCCCCGTCCCACAACTGGCTCTCGAGCGACGGATACAGGAAATCGCCACCATGCAATATCCGGACGTCCCTCCCGTCAGCCTGCAAATCACGAACCAGCGTTACGATGCGACCAAAACCACCTCGCCTCCCTTCTTCGACCGCGTCCACACGATACGTATCATTCATATGTATAAACGTGAGGGTTCGATCACCAACAGCGTCAGTCATGGGGCCGGGTGTGCTGCAACCGCAAATTATCAGTAGCAGGAAGTACGAAATTCGATGGATCGGGGGCATGTTCAACTCAAGCTCTAAGGAAATTCAGTACCGGGATTCTGCCTGCTTGACCGGCTATTTGCGATTGCGGATCCCCACAACCGGCGACAGTTGGGAACAGTGGCGCTGCGTCAAGCATTGAAACGAACTATTTCCCGGTAAAACAATAGGAAAATCGTGGCCTTATGGCTAGAATGTTACGCACATAATCAAGAATCTGATGCCGTCGCAGTTAATGGCCGCATCGTTACTCAATCGAGGCCCGTGATGTCTAAAGTGAAGTGCGGATTAATTCAGATGGCCTTCAAGGGCGATACCTCAAAAGACCCCGACGAAATCCGGGACGTCATGCTGGAGGCCCACGTGCCCTTCATCGAGGACGCCGGCAACCAGGGCGTGCAGGTACTGTGCTTCCAGGAAGTGTTTACGCAACCATACTTTTGCCCCAGCCAGGACAGGAAGTGGTATGCCGCCGCAGAAGCGATTCCCGATGGGCACACGACCCGCCTGATGCAGGAGTATGCGAAGAAGTACAGCATGGTCATCGTCGTGCCAATTTACGAAGAGGAAATGCCGGGTGTCTATTACAACACCTGCGCGGTGATCGACGCCGATGGAAAGTATCTTGGCAAATATCGCAAAACGCATATCCCGCAGGTTGATCCGGGATTCTATGAGAAGTTCTTTTTCAAGCCCGGCGACCTCGGCTACCCGGTCTTCGATACGGCTTACCTAAAGCTGGGCGTCTATATCTGTTACGACCGCCATTTTCCGGAAGGATGGCGCGCACTGGCATTGAATGGTGCTGAGTACATCGTTAATCCTTCTGCCACGGTAGCCGGGCTGAGCAAGTATCTCTGGGAGCTCGAGCAACCGGCGTCAGCCGCCGCTAACGGCGTTTTCATCGGCGCAATCAACCGGGTCGGCAAGGAAGAACCCTGGGCTGACAAGATGGGCGAGTTTTACGGCTCCAGCTATATCGTCAATCCACGAGGGTCCATCGAGGCCCAGGCAAGCTACGGCGATGACGAATTGCTCGTTCACGAAATCGACCTCGACATGATTCGCGAAGTCAGGAACACATGGCAATTCTTCCGCGACCGCCGACCGGAACTATATTTCGACCTCATAGAAAACTAGGAACCGTTTCCATGATCAGGTTCAAGAAGGTTTCGCAGCTTCCCGAAGATATCAACGGGACCGGACACTAGGGCGACATGCAGGAGTCCGTATCAAGAGTCCATGCCGTCGGTGAGTTCTTTGAGCTCGAGGCAGGCCAGGATCTGATCGAGAGTCCGCGCTACAACGAAGACATCGCACCGACCCGGGTTGCGGAGCGCACCTGGAGTCGCTGGAACGTAGCTTCGCTCTGGGTTGGAATGGCGATCTGTGTACCGACCTACACGCTGGGCGGCGTCCTGACCGCCTACTTCGGCCTTTCGGTAACCGAAGCACTCTGGACGATATTCCTCGCCAACATCGTTGTGCTGATCCCGCTGACATTGAATGCCTACCCGGGCACCCGCTATGGCATCCCTTGCCCTGTCGTGCTGCGCGCGTCCTTCGGTATTGTCGGCTCGAACGTTCCGGCGCTGATCCGCGCGATCGTTGCCTGTGGCTGGTTCGGTGTTCAAACACTGTTCGGCGGCATCGCGATTCACCTGATGCTGTCCGCTATGTTCAAGCCCTGGGCCGCGCTCGGCGGCGCAGGAGAAGTGCTCGGGTTCTTTATTTTCTGGGTCGCGAATGTCGTGGTCGTCATCCGGGGCTCCGAGTCGATCAAACGCCTTGAAGCCCTCGCAGCTCCGCTGCTGTTGATCGTCGCCATCGGGCTTGTCGTCTGGGCATTCCCCAAAGTATCGATCAGTGAAGTTCTCGCGACGCCCGCAACCAGGCCTGAAGGTGCCCCCTTGCTCAGCTATTTCATGGCAGCGCTGACGGCGATGGTCGGTTTCTGGGCGACGCTTTCGCTGAACATTCCCGACTTCAGTCGCTTCGCAGAGTCTCAGAAGAGCCAGGTCGTCGGTCAGATTATCGGTTTGCCGTTAACGATGTTCCTGTTCTCCGGGCTTGGCGTCCTGCTGACATCGGCATCCCCGGGGCTTGTTGGGGAAACGGTGTCAGACCCGATCAACCTGATAGGAAAAATCGACAGCACCGTGTGGGTTGTGCTGTCGATGCTGATGATCGTCCTTGCGACCATATCGACCAACACGGCCGCGAATGTCGTGTCTCCAACCAACAGTTTCCAGAACATTGCGCCAAAATATATCAACGAAACAAAAGGCGTCCTGCTGACCGGCTTCATCGGCATTGCACTGATGAGCTGGGAGCTGGCAAAGAAACTTGGCTGGCTTCAGTCTGATGTGAGCGTCGAAAGCCTGTACTCGAACTGGCTGCTCGGATACTCAAGCCTGCTGGGGCCGATTGCAGGCATAATGATCGTTGACTATTTCCTGGTTAAGAAACAGCACTACGAGTTGGCGGATCTGTATATCAGCGGCCGAACCTATCCCGACTGGCACATACCCGGGCTCGTTGCATTTATGGCGCCCGTCGGGCTGACCGTGATCTCGATCTTCGCCGGTTCGCTCTCGTGGTTTTACGACTACGGTTGGTTTACAGGTTCGATCCTGGGCGGATTAATCTACTGGCTCATGTGCCGAGGAAAATAAAATGGCAGTTCTGATTAAAGGCGGAACCATTGTGACCGCCGAACACACCTGGCGCGCAGACGTTCTTTGCGATGATGGGAAAATCCAGGCCATTGATACGGATCTCGATGCCCCAAATGGTGCCGAAATCGTTGATGCCGGCGGCCAGTTCGTGATGCCGGGCGGGATCGACCCGCATACACACATGCAGTTGCCGTTTATGGGAACGGTCACAAGCGAAGATTTCGAAACCGGTACGGCCGCGGGGCTCGCTGGCGGTACGACGATGATTATCGATTTCGTCATCCCCAATCCACAACAAAACGTCATGGAAGCCTACAACCAGTGGCGCGAGTGGGCGGAAAAATCCGTCGCCGACTATAGCTTTCACGTAGCGATTACCTGGTGGGATGAAACCGTTGCGGCCGACATGGAAACGCTTGTGCGGAAGAAAGGCGTCAACAGCTTCAAGCACTTTATGGCGTACAAAGGCGCCATCATGGCGGATGACGAAATTCTCGTTAACAGCTTCTCGAAGGCAATAGAACTGGGCGCGATCGTTACCTGCCACGCCGAAAACGGTGAGCTTGTTTATACCTTGCAGCAGAAAATCTACGACATGGGCATCACCGGGCCGGAAGGTCATCCATTGTCCCGACCACCCGAAGTAGAAGGTGAAGCAGCCAACCGCGCCATTCGCATAGCCGAGGTGCTGGGTGTGCCGATCTACCTTGTCCACAATTCGTGTCGCCAGTCACTCGAAGCAATTACGCGCGCCCGGAATGAAGGACAACGCGTTTACGGAGAAGTGCTCGCCGGCCATTTGCTGGTTGATGACTCGGTTTACAGGGACAAGAACTTCGAGGTTGCAGCCGCCCACGTGATGAGTCCGCCGTTTCGCTCCAAAGAGCACCAGAACGCGCTGTGGCACGGACTTCAGTCGGGCAATCTGCAGACGACAGCCACTGACCATTGCTGCTTCTGTGCCGACCAGAAAGCGGCGGGGAAAGATGATTTTCGCCTGATTCCCAACGGCACTGCCGGTGTCGAGAATCGCATGGAAGTACTCTGGCACCATGGCGTCAGTACCGGTCGCCTGACCATGAACGAGTTCGTCGCAATCACCTCGGCAAACGCCGCGAAAATATTCAATGTGTTCCCTCGCAAAGGCAACATTGCCGTCGGCTCCGACGCGGATATCGTCGTCTGGGATCCGGAAGCAACGAAGACGATTTCTGCGAAAACGCACCAGCAGAAAATCGATTTCAATATATTTGAAGGGATGACCGTCAAAGGCGCTGCATCGCATACGCTAAGCCGGGGCAAGGTTGCCTACGCCAACGGGCAACTGAAGACAGAAAGGGGCGCCGGCCGCTACGTTGATCGACCACCCTATGCTTCATATTACGATGCGATAAAAAAGCGCCGCGAACACAATAAACCGACCGCTGTTAAGCGATAGTCATGTCGAAGGCTGACATTAAAACCGGACGATTGTCTGCCGAGGAAATCGCGCAGAACTTTTCCGACATGCACCCGCCATTGGCGCGCCCGGAAGCGCTGATCGAGTCAGATCGCTGCTACTTCTGTTTCGACGCGCCCTGCACCGTCGCCTGCCCGACCGGCATCGATGTACCAGGCTTCATCCAGAAAATTCGCAGCAACAATCTCCACGGTTCCGCCGAAACGATACTCAGGGAAAACATCATGGGCGGAATGTGCGCCCGTGTGTGCCCAACCGAAGTATTGTGCGAAGAAGCCTGTGTAAGGAATACGCATGGAGACCGGCCCGTCAACATAGGCCAGCTCCAGCGCTACGCAACAGATGCCGTGTTGACCAGCAATACGCAGCTGTTCCGGAGAGCGACCTGCACCGGAAAAACGATTGCCGTTGTCGGAGGCGGCCCGGCGGGGCTTTCCTGTGCGCACAGGCTTGCCATGCTCGGTCACGACGTTGTCGTATTTAGCCGCGACAGCAAACCAGGGGGCCTGAATGAATACGGTATTGCTGCCTACAAGACAGTCAATGACTTTGCACAACGCGAGATTGAATGGATTCTGGATATCGGTGGTATCGAGGTACGTGCAAACACCATTCTCGGCGCCGACGTAATGCTCGAGGACCTGCGGCATGAATTCGATGCCGTGTTCCTCGGCATCGGCCTGGGTGGGGTGAATGATCTCGGGCTGGGAAACGAAGACAGTGACGTAGTCCTTAATGCTGTTGATTTCATAGCCGACCTGCGACAGGTCGAGGACAAGGGCAGTTTGCCGGTCGGAAGACGGGTTGTTGTCATCGGTGGAGGAATGACCGCGGTCGATGTCGCGGTACAAAGCAAACGGCTTGGCTCTGAGGAGGTGCAGATCGTTTATCGTCGGGGCCCGGAGAACATGGGCGCGAGTCGGCTCGAACAGGAGTTCGCCCAGACGAGCGGCGTAACCATCCGGCACTGGGCAATGCCGGTCAAACTGGAGCCGGTTGACGGCCTTACGCGCGTCTGGTTCGAAGATACACAGTTTGACGAGGATGGCTCGCTTCGGTCGACCGGGGATTCCTGGTTCGTGGACACCGATATCGTTTTCAAGGCAGTGGGCCAGGCGATCGATCAGGACACGCTCGGCAGCCTGTCAGATGCATTTGAACAGAAGGACGGAAAGCTGGTGGTAGACCGTCACAGGAAAACCTCGCTGGATGGTGTCTGGGCGGGCGGCGACTGCATTTACGGTCACGACGACCTGACGGTTACCGCCGTACAGGACGGCAAACTGGCTGCTGTCTCGATCGACCGGCATCTGCGTGGAGAGGAGGCTGACAATGGCTGACCTGAAGACAGAATTTCTCGGCGTACAGACCCCCAATCCGTTCTGGCTCGCATCTGCGCCTCCCACGGACAAGGCCTATAACGTCAACCGTGCTTTCGAAGCCGGCTGGGGGGGTGTCGTCTGGAAAACGCTCGGCGAAGACCCGCCTGTCGTTAACGTCAGCGGCCCTCGTTATGGCGCTCTCCACAGCAATGAACGACGGGTGATCGGCTTCAACAATATCGAGCTCATCACCGACAGACCATTGCAACTGAATCTCGATGAAATAAGACAGGTCAAGAAGGACTGGCCGGATCGCGCCGTTTTTGTCTCGGTCATGCTGCCCATGAACGAACAAGCATGGGCGAAATATGTGCCTATGATCGAGGATACCGGCGCGGACGGCTTCGAGCTGAATTTCGGTTGTCCTCATGGCATGTCCGAACGAGGCATGGGCGCGGCCGTCGGACAGGTACCTGAATACATCAGGATGGCCACAGAATGGTGCAAGAAATATGCGACCACGCCTGTCATCGTCAAACTGACGCCAAATGTCACCAACATACTGCCGCCGGCAAAGGCTGCGTGGGAGGGCGGTGCCGACGCGGTATCACTTATCAACACCGTCAACTCAATCATGCGGGTCAACTACGACACGCTGACCATGTATCCGAGTACCGATGGCATGGGTTCACACGGGGGATACTGCGGCCAGGCTGTCAAGCCGATTGCCCTGCACATGGTCGCCGAGATCGCGCGCACGAAGGAAACAGCCGCCATGCCAATATCAGGTATCGGTGGCATTCAGGACTGGCGGGACGCGGTGGATTTTCTTGCCCTCGGCGCATCCAACGTGCAGGTGTGCACGGCTGCCATGGTTTACGGGTTCAGGATTATCGACGACCTGACCGATGGGCTCTCAAGATTCCTGGACGACAAGGGAATGTCATCGGTAGCCGAACTTGTCGGTAAAGCCGTTCCCAGTGTGACCGACTGGCAATACCTGAATCTGAACTACGTCGAGAAGGCTGTCATTGACCAGGACCTATGCATCAAGTGTGGTCGCTGCCATATTGTGTGCGAGGACACGTCCCACCAGGCAATCACAAGCACAGTCAATGGCGAGCGACGATTCGAAGTGATGGATGACGAATGCGTTGGTTGTAACCTGTGTGTGAGCGTCTGCCCGATCGATGGCTGCATTACGATGCTCCCAATGTCCGAGGGAATCGATCCGCGGACCGGCGATAAGGTTCGCAAGGAGAAATCCGATTGGACAACGCACCCGAATAACCCGATGAGAAAGGGAGCCTGACATGGCAAAAGACAAAGCATCGGGAAACGAGAAATTACTGATCGAGGCTGCCAAAGAGGTGCGTACAAAGGCACATGCGCCCTATTCCGGTTACTTCGTTGGTGCGGCGCTCATTGACGAGACCGGTGCCCTGCATAAGGGCTGCAATGTCGAGAATGCCGCATTTCCCGAAGGAATCTGTGCCGAGGCGAACGCAATTGGCGCGATGGTAGCCGCCGGCGGAAAACGAATTGTCGCGATTGCAGCGGTCGGCGGCGCTGCCGAACTCGAGCCCTGCACACCGTGCGGCGGATGCCGCCAGAAGATCCTCGAATTCGCGGACAAGAACACGCGGATCATCCTGCTCGGCGACGACGATGCTATTGACAGCCATACGATCCGGGAGTTGTTGCCGGCAGGTTTCCGACTCAGGTAAGAATCTTCTCCTTCGAATGGCCGAAGGCAGTCAGATGGCGGAATCCCGGACTGCGGCCTGAATAGAGATTGGGCAACTAATCGTTTGCCGGTAAGACGAACAGCACGACGGCAAGGAAATGACAGGCGGCCCCCGCAAGCACGAACAGGTGCCAGATCACGTGATGAAAGTACAAGCGCTTTGCCATGTAAAAGAATGCCCCCACGGTATACAAAACACCTCCGGCCACTACCCACATCATTCCTTCCAGACCAATGGCATCAATCAACTGCGGCACCGCGATAATCATCAGCCACCCCATTAGCAGGTAGCTCGCAAGTGACAACCGCGGATGACGGTGACCGACCCAGACCTTGGAAATAATACCGAGCAACGCCAGTGACCAGAGAGCGCCAAACAGCCACCAGCGGATGTTGGTCTGCATTGCAACGAGCAGGAACGGCGTACCTGTACCCGCAATTAACAGGTAGATTGCGCAATGATCCAGCAATTTGAAAATGTGAGTCCTGGGGGAATCGTAGAAACTGTGGTACAGCGTCGAGGCAGCAAAAAGCGCAACCAGGCTGAATCCGTAGATAGCGCTTGCGGCGATTCGCCACGGATCCGATGCAGCGATTGAAAGCTCCAACATCCACAGCAGCCCAACGATACTCAGAATTGCGCCAACGCCGTGACTCGCAGCATGGGTGCGCTCTTCGATCAATGTGTAGTGCCTGCCGAGCATGCCTGACTCGAAACTAGCCAATCGTCGAAGAGAGGAGAAACGCCTCTACTTCGGCCCTCTCAGGCAGGGATGGCTGCGCACCCACCTTCGTCGCTGCTACCGCCCCTGCCGCACAGGCAAAATCGAGCGCAGCCTGCAGCCCCATACCTTCGACAATCGCGAGCGTCAGCGCCGCGGTAAATGTGTCGCCGGCACCGGTTGTGTCGACAGCCCTGATCGTCGGAGGCGTTGAGCGAGCTACCTCGCTTCCCGCTTCGGTCAGAACAGCACCCTTCTCCCCAAAAGTCGTCGCCACGAGACCTTTACAACAATCGAGTTTGTCCCCGTAAAATTGCGCCTCGATTTCGTTAACGACAACAAGATCCGCCCGGCGGATCAATACGTCCGGAACATCCAGAGCCGGTGCCAGGTTGATTGTCATGAAGCCCGCGAATGATTCGGCCGCATACATCAGCGTATCAACGGGAACCTCCAGCTGGCATATCAGTGCATCGGACTCGGGCAATGCAATCATCTCTACCTGCAACTCGCGATTCGCGCCCGGAGCAACGACGATCTGGTTCTCCCCATTTTCTGAAACCGCAATGAGCGCAACCCCCGTAGATGCAGATTCGTCACGAACACAGCACTCAAGGTTTACTCGCCCGGCGGACAGCAGCGCCAGAGCCGCGGCCGCGTTCGCATCATTTCCGACGCAGGCTACCAGGCTCACATCGGCACCGAGCCTTTTCGCGGCGAGCGCCTGGTTCGCGCCCTTCCCGCCCGGAAATTGATTGAGATTGGCACCTGATACCGTCTCGCCGGGGGCCGGAAGCCTCTCGACGCGGGCCACGATGTCAAGATTGACGGAGCCCACGACAACAATCGAGCGTGCGCTACCCATTGCGATATCGGCCGAGGCGATCAATCAACAGCGCATAGAAACCGTCGGCATCAACCTCGTACATCCACTGGACATTGACCGGACGATCGGTGACATGCCAGAAATCGACTGCCGTGTGGCCCATCGTCAGCTCCGACTCTGTTTCAACCGTCAAATTGCACTGCTTCCCCTCGAATAACTGAGGCGCGAGCAGATAGGCGATTGTGCAGGGATCATGCAACGGCGCCCCGAGCGAACTGTATTTCAGCGTGTCATGCCGATTGAAAAAATCGAGCATTCCTGCGGTTGCCTGACCCGCACGGTTATCGATCGCCCGGATCCTGTCGCGTCGCTCCGCTGTTGCCAGGACCTGGTGGGTTACGTCGAGGCTCATGACCGTTATCGGACGGCCACAGCGAAATACGATGTCCGCCGCGTGAGGGTCGACGAGCATATTGAATTCAGCCGATGGCGAGCTATTGCCACCCTCGCGCATCGCGCCACCCATCAGGACGATTTCGTCCACGGCGTCGAGAATTGACCGGTCTTTTTGAATAGCCGTTCCGATGTTGGTCAGGGGCCCGGTTGGCACCAGGGTCACGGAATTTCCTTCGCTGCTGCGCAATGTATCGACGATGAAATCAACGGCATGCTTGGGCTCAAGCTGTTTTTCCGGTTCGACGATTTCGATTCCATCAATTCCGGTCTTCCCGTGCACATTCTCTGCGGTCAGCAGATCACGTTGCATCGGAATTGCACAACCCGCGTAAACGGGAACATCGGCCCGGCCGGCGATGTCGCACATCAGTCGCGCATTTCGCTCCGTAAGTTCTAAAGGAACATTTCCTGCAACCGTTGTGACGCCGAGAATATCGAGTTCGTCGGGAGAAGACATCGCAAGCAGCAGGCCGATCGCATCGTCCTGCCCTGGATCACAGTCAATAATTATGGAGCGATTCTGCATGTACGGCTAGAAAGTCAGCAGCAGTCCGGCGAGCGCCGCACTCATGAGGTTTGACAACGATGCGGCAACCACGGCCTTCAATCCAAGCTGACCAATCAGGTCTCGCTTTTCGGGCACCAGCACTCCGAGACCTCCCAGCAATATTGCAATAGAGGACAGGTTTGCGAACCCGCACAGGGAAAATGTTGTCACTGCGAGGGTGCGCGGACTCATCCCTGCCAGATAATCATTGAGATGAGAAAAGGCGACAAACTCATTGAGGATAAGCTTTTCTCCAAACAATGCGCCAGCTGCCTCTGCTTCCTCCCATGGCACGCTGAGCAAATACATCAGCGGCTGAAAAATCTTCCCGAGAATCGCCTGCAACGTCACGCCTTCGACGCCCACCAGGCTGAACAACCAGCCAACGAGCCCGTTAAACAATGCAATCAGTGCTACGAATGCAATGAGCATTGCGCCGATATTAGCGGCAAGGCGTAATCCATCGGTCGTACCCGATGCCGCGGCAAGAATGACATTCTTGTGCTTGCTGGGTTCCATAATCAGTTTTTCATGCTCACCGGCACGGACAACCCTGTCGTCAGGCATGACGATTTTCGCCATAAGCAAGCCGCCAGGTGCCGCCATGAATGCTGCGGCCAGCAGATATTTGAGCTCGGCACCCATCAGTACGTAGCCTGCGAGGACCGTGCCCGCGATCGATGCGAGGCCTGAAACCATCACAGCGAACATTTGCGGTTCTGTCAGGTTTTTGAGGTAGGGCCTGACCACCAGTGGCGCTTCGGTCTGGCCAACGAAGATGTTGGCGGCGGCGTTCATCGATTCGACGGCCCCGGTGCCAATAATTCTGTGCAATGCGCCTCCGACCAGTTTCACAATCCACTCCATGATGCGCAGGTGGTACATCACCGACATCAGTGCCGAGAAGAAGATAATGATTGGCAAAACATTGATGGCAAAACTGAAGCCGACAACGCTGGTGTCCGCCAGCGGACCGAATACCATGTTGATACCATCTGCGGAAAACCCGATTACCGCAAGAACCCCTGTGCTGATTGCATCGATTACCGCCCTGCCAGCGTCGAAGTAGAGAACAAAAGCAGCAATTGCGATTTGCAGTGCCAGTGCCGCACCGACCACTCGTAAATTAATCGCCCTTCGGTTGCTCGAAAACGCCACTGCGATTCCGAGTATGACGATGATGCCAACGATGCTTATGTAATTGCCCGACATGAATTACCCCTGGATTATTCTTGTTATTAATTGGCGGCCCCAGCTTACCGCAAAGATCACTCTCTACCCCGTAAATTCTCATAAATGACGGGCCGCTCGGCCGGCGGAGAATCCGAGACGACACATGCCGCCCGGATCATTTCTGCCGCGACCTGGGCACTCGCCTCGCTTGCGGCGTGAACGATCGCCAGCGGCCGTTGCCTGTTAACCAGGCTGCCGATTGGAGTCACACCGCTCAAGCCGACAGACAGGTCAAGATTGTCACTCAGTGCACGCCTGCCGCCTCCCAGTTCTATGATTGAATTGCCAAGAGCAAAAGCATCGACAGCCGCCAGGTAACCTTCGGCTTCTGCGAATACCGGGATTTCGAACTCGGCTTTTGGAAGATGCGTGGCATACGTGTCGACGAAGTTCTTCGGCCCGCCCATGGCTTGTACCATCCTGTCGAATGCCTCTGCAGCTTTGCCGGACGTAACAGCATCGTCCGCTTTTTGCCGCGCAACATTACGGTTGCCTTCCAGGCCTGAAACAACGAGCATCTCTGCCGTCAACGACATTACGACATCGTCAAGCCGCGACTCGCGGTGATCGTTCCTGAGGTAGGCCACCGACTCGGCAATCTCCAGCGCATTGCCGGCAGTTTCACCGAGGCATTCATTCATGTCGGTGATAATGGCATGGGTCTTCAGATTGGCAGCGGCCGCTGTGTCGATAATGCTGCGCGCAAGCTCCTCTGCCCTGTCCATTGAAACCATGAATGCGCCGCTTCCGACTTTGATATCCATGACAAGAGCATCAAGTCCGGCAGCAATTTTCTTGGAAAGAATCGAAGCTGTAATCAGCGGTACAGACTCGACGGTCGCAGTCACATCCCTTATTGCGTAGAAGCGGCGATCGGCAGGAGCAAGATCCTCCGTCTGCCCGATGATTGCGCAACCTGCCTCTTTGACGACCTTTCGAAACAGCGAGAAATCCGGTGTGGCGTTATAACCGGGAATCGACTCCACTTTGTCTGTTGTGCCACCCGTGTGCCCGAGGCCCCGCCCTGAAATCATTGGCACAAAACAGCCGCAGGCTGCTGCAATCGGTGCGAGAAGGAAACTGACTTTGTCCCCGACACCGCCGGTCGAATGCTTGTCGACAACCGGGCCATCCAGGTGTTCGTCAGCCCAGTTGAGAACAGTGCCCGACGCTGCCATGCCCATCGTCAGCAAGCCGGCTTCCGCAGCTGTCATGGAATTGAGAAAGACGGCCATGGCAAGCGCAGACACCTGCTCCGCCGGGACACTGCCATCAGCAAGCCCCTTGACGAAAAACGCAATTTCGTCGGCTGAGAGCTCACCGCCGTCGCGTTTTTTCCGAATAACATCGGTGAACAACATGATCAGGCGAAACCGCGCAGCGGCAATTCGGGACTGCGCTGCAGCCAGTTGTCCGCAGGGTAATGACAGTTACCGTCAATCACGTGCAGCGTGTAGGCATGCCGCGATTTTTCGGACAGGTTCGGGCCACTCAAATGCGGGGCCCGACCATTAAAAATGACCAATGTCCCTGCGGCCGCTTCCGCGGGCATCTTGAGATGCTCGGGCCAGGGCTCGTTATCGAGAATCTCTGTCCTTGTCTCATACTCACCTACGCGGTAATTGCGTTGCTTCAGCGGCAGTTTGTGACCGCCTGGAATGAAATGCATGCAGCCGTTCTCAGTCGTCGCGTCTTCAAGCGCAAACCAGAATCCGACGCAGGACTCCGGCTCGGTGTAAATATACGTCGAGTCCTGATGGCAAACCACTTCTCCCCCTATTTTTGGCGGCTTGAAGATATACATCGACTGTATGATTGCAGGGTCGACAAATCCAAGGCGACTGGCAATTTCTGCGAGCGCCGGTGTTCGTGAGAATCGCTCGAATACCGGGTCCAGGTCGTGCATCGCGTGGCCCATTTTATTCAGCGAGTTTTCCTTCGACTGGCGAAGTTCGCCCGCCTCATCGAACGCATCCTTCTCGAGGAAGAAGCGAATCTTGTCACCCGACTCGATGAAGTAGCGGTCATTGAGCTGTGTCTGATCCGTCGTGGAAAAAATACTACGAACATCGCCGGCATCAAACTCGTCGACAAGCTCCTTCGCTCGGTTTTTTAGCAGTTGGCACTCTTCCGGTGACACAAAATCCCGCAAAACAATAACGCCGATATCCTCGTACGCAGACGTCATTTCATCTGTCAGTCGGCCGCACTCGGGCGCCTTGAATTCAGGTAATTGCCGTTTCGGCATGTCGTTCAGCAATCCGTTGGTTGAGGTCAAAACGTGACGGGCACAGTAGCACTATTTAACGACGATTTCGCGCAGCCGGACGCACTCCGCGGCGCCAACGGCATGGCAAATTTGCGTTGAAATACACACCGCAATGATAGCCGGCATGCAGGAGTCGGGAGCAAGTCTTCCCGATCTGCAGGCGACCCGTTCAGCCTGGCCAAGCCCGCCTTGCGAGGGTCGTCTTTCGCAATCGAAAAACAGGATTTTCGCAGTAGTTTTACGTATCGCCGCTCTTTATCGGGTTGGTTAACGTCAGGTCTCGCAACTCGCTCGTGAGCGACATACCGGACGGATAACGTGAAGACCATCATCGAACCCTTCAGAATAAAGATGGTGGAGCCCATCAATCTCACGACGCGTGAACAACGCGAACAATTGATTGAAGCGGCCCGCTACAACCCTTTTTTGCTGCGCGCTGAAGATGTCATTATCGACCTGCTGACGGACTCCGGCACGAGCGCGATGTCTGCCGAGGCGTGGGCGGCCATGATGCGCGGTGATGAGTCATACGCGGGCGCTCGAAGCTGGTACCGCTTTCGCGACACGGTCAAGGAAATCTTTGGCTTCGAACAGGTAATTCCGACGCACCAGGGCCGCGCCGCTGAACATATCTTATTCGGCGTGATGGTCCAGGCCGGGTCCGTCATTCCGAACAATACCCACTTCGACACGACCAGGGCGAATATCGAATTCTTCGGCGGTAAAGCGGTCGATCTGCCCTGTATTGAAGCCGACGATCTCGATTCAGACTACCCGTTCAAAGGGAACATGAATATCGGTGCGCTAAAAAAACTCATCGCGACTGAGGGGCCTGCCCGAATCCCGTTGATTATGATCACGGTGACCAACAATTCAGGGGGCGGACAGCCGGTCTCGATGGAAAATATTCGCGAGATCAGCCGAATTGCGAAAGATGCGGGAATACCCTTCTACATGGATGCTTGCAGGTTTGCCGAGAATGCGCACTTCATCAAGCGCCGGGAAGCCGGTTTCGAGAACACACCGACAATCGACATCGCGAAGGAAATGTTCAGCCATGCGGACGGATGCACGATGTCGGCAAAGAAGGATGCATTCGCCAACATTGGCGGCTTCCTCTGCACGAACGATGCAGAGCTCGCTCATCGTGAAAGGAATGCCCTTATTCTCTCGGAAGGGTTTCCGACCTATGGCGGCCTCGCCGGTCGGGATCTCGAGGCAGTTGCTGTTGGTCTTCGCGAAGTGCTTGATGAAGACTATCTTGACTACAGGTTGTTATCTACGCGCTACGTCGTCCAGCACTTGCGCGACATGGCCATCCCGGTTGTCGCTCCGGCCGGCGGTCATGCAGTGTACCTGGACGCCAGGCGATTCCTGCCGCACATACCGCCCTTGCAATACCCTGGACAGGCATTGGCGGTCGAACTGTTTATCGAAGCCGGAATCCGCGGCGTAGAGATTGGCACGGTCATGTTCGGATCAGACCCCCATACCGGAGAGGAACATCCTGCTCGTCTCGACTTACTGAGACTTGCCATTCCGCGGCGTGTCTATACCCAAAGCCACATGGATTACGTACTCGAGGCCATTCAGCAAGTGTGGCAACGACGGGACGACATTCGCGGGATGCGAATTGTGGAGGCCCCGAAATTTTTACGTCACTTCACAGCCAGCTTCGATTGGGTATAACCAGGTTACATTTACCTTGATTGCAGGCTTTCGATCTTCCGTGGCCACACACTCTGCTTTATCTCCAGCGGGATGAAACTCTGCGCTGCAGCGACGTCATTGCTGCGGTCAAAATCCTCGATCGAAAAACCGTGTTCCCGATGAAGCAATTCATACTCGTGGCACAGATCAATTCCGAACAAACCAGGGTCGTCGGAGTTGATGGTGACCGCGACGCCCGCGTCAATGAGTCGCCTGATGGGATGCTCACGAGTGGATGGCACAGAACTCGTCAACCAGTTGCTCGTCGGACAGACTTCCAGGGCCACACCTAGGTTACGAGCCAGCGTCATGACAGACTCGTCGTTAACAATGTGGATACCGTGGCCGATTCGATCGGCACCAAGGTCTTCGATGGCGGCACGCACTTCAGCAGGCGCCGAAGGAACAGGTTCTTCTCCGGCATGAAACGTGACTCGTAGTCCCGCATCTCTTGCTTTCCGGACCATCGGCGCGTAGTCGGCCAGCTCGTGAGTATGCTTGTCCGCGAAATCCAGGGCCACGAACGAATCAGCATTCTGAATCAGAAATTCAACTGTTCGCTGAGCATCGGAGAGCGGGAGCGTCTTCTGTACGATCCCGATCAGCCCAATAGCGATGTCAAATTCCGAGGCACGCCCCACGCCCCGGAGAATCGACTCGTGAATTTTCTGAAACGTAAGATGCGGTTTGCCGCTTGCGATGAAATCGGGAGCATAACGAAACTCCATGATCCTGATTCCCTGCTCTACCGCGTATTCGCAGGCCTCAAAAGTCATCCGTTCGATGACCTCCTCCGAACACCAGATCTTCTGTATGTCGACGAACCGTTGTAGCGCGACTTGCAGGTTCTCCAGCGGTTTCGACAGCAGCCACTCGCCGCGGAACCGGGCACTGTCCTGTGGCACATCCATGCCAAGCGACCTGCCAACTTCCATCACCGTCTCCTCCCGAAAGCAGGCCTCGAGATGGCAATGCAACTCAACCTTCGGAATCTCTTTATAATTCATATTGTTATGGAGCTCCTGTTCATTTTCGGGATTGGCGGATCCTCCTCAATCGGGACGGGATCAGGTTAGAATGCATACAACAAAACCACAATAGCAGTGCAAAAAATGACGAATTTCAGACATCTCCTTGAGCCCAATTTGCGACGGATACTCGGTGCCTGCTGCCTGGCATCCATCGCGGCCTGTTCGCCAGCCGAACCTCCTCAAACACCCGGTTCGCCTGCGGCCATCGTTAACGAGGTCGATCCCGATGCAATTGACCTGATCATCTCTGGCGACTATGTCGTCACGATGGATGCTGCCGGCAACATCATTCGCGATGGCGCGGTCGCGGTCGACGAGGGCCTGATCATTGCGGTTGGGCCCGCCGAAGAGATAAACGCACAATTCACTGCAAACGGGAATATTGATGGCGGCAATCGAATCGTCATGCCGGGGCTGATTAACGGACATTCCCATGCCGCGATGACATTGCTTCGTGGCGTTGCCGATGACCTTGCCTTGATGGACTGGCTCAATAATTACATTTTTCCCGCGGAGGTGGAATTTGTTGACGCCGAGTTCGTGCGTATCGGTACCGAACTGGCTTGCTGGGAAATGATCAGGGGAGGAACGACCACATTTGTCGATATGTACTATTTTCCCGACGTCATCGCACAGGTTGTCGAACAATGTGGATTACGCGCATATGTTTCCGCAACAGTCATCGACCAACGAAGCCCGGATGCCGAGAGCGCTGCAGATTCACTCGTCAAGGGAAAAGATTTTGTCGACCAGTGGAAAGGACGCAATAGCCGCATTACGCCGATATACGGTCCGCATGCGGACTACACGCTCAATTCAGAGCAACTCGTTGCGACACGAGCGGCAGCAACTGAAGCAGGCGTGCCAATCAGCATTCACATGTCGGAATCGCCTTTTGAACTTGAGTATTCAAAACAGGCGTACGGCACTACAACAATTGACCTTTTCGAATCCATCGGTTTTTTGGACGGACCAACAATCGGTGCCCACGTGGTATGGCCGACCACGGACGAGATAAGAATTCTTGCTGAGCGAAAAGTCGGCGTAATTCACAATCCCACCTCAAACATGAAAATCGCGTCTGGCATTTCACCGGTGGCCGACATGCTGGCTGCAGGCGTTCGGGTCGGGCTTGGAACTGACGGCGCCGCGAGCAACAACGATCTTGATATGTGGGAGGAAATGCGTCTGGCATCATTTCTGCAGAAAGTCGACAAGATGGATCCGGAGGTTATGTCGGCAAACACCGTGCTTCGGATGGCGACCAGCGGTGGCGCGGCCGCGATCGGCATCGAAGACAAAATAGGCACGATTGAAGCAGGGAAGCGTGCTGATATTATCCAGGTCTCATTCGACGATGTACATTTCGTTCCTACCTATGACGTTATCTCACATCTCGTTTATGTAGCCGACGAGCAGGATGTGGCTTCGGTTACCGTTGATGGTCGCTTACTCATGCTTGACGGTGAATTTCTAACGATTGACACCGAGCGGGTCCGGCAGGAGGCCACGGAACTCGCGAAGAGGATACAGTCGGCGCTGGCGGAGAGGAATCGCTAGGCTCATCACGGAGCAGACGAAGGGATGCCCCATGCCATTTGACGAAGGTGTTGCGCAGCGTCTCAGGGAAGTCTTCGAAAACCGGGAAGATGTCATCGAAAAAAAGATGTTCGGCGGCATTGCATTCATGCATCGTGGCAACATGTGCTGTGGCGTCGTCAACGACGTTCTCATGGCGCGCGTAGGACCCGGTGCTTACGAGTCTGCCCTTTCGCGGCCTCATGCGAGGAAAATGGACTTCACCGGTAAGGCGTTGAGCGGATTCGTCTATGTCGATCCGGAGGGATTCGAAGGTGACAACGATCTTCGTAACTGGGTCGCGTTGTGTGAGAAATTTACCAGCGGCCTTCCCGCCAAATAATGCCCATATCGAGGCGACAGTGATGAACGACCCACACAACATGAATTACCTCAGGGTGTCCGACGAGAACGCTGCTGCGTTGCTGGCACGAAACATTGTCGGCGAAGTGACGATGCTCAATCTGCTTCGATTCAGGGAGGTCGCAGACTACGAAGGTCAGCCGGCGCTTGCTCCTGTCGAACCGATTTCCGGGCGGGAAGCCTATCAGCTGTATGCCCTGCACACCTTGCCCCTCCTGGAGGACGCTGGCGGGTCCCTGCTTTATGCCGGTAACGGCGGTGACTTCCTCATCGGTCCGGCTGGCCGCGGATGGGACCAGGTACTGCTGGTCAGGCACAAATCGATACAGGCATTCATGGCCTTTGCCAGCGATCAGGCTTACCTTGCTGGTGCCGGGCACCGAACTGCTGCACTGGAAGACTCGAGGTTATTACCACTCATAGATTAAATAATCTGCCGCAAATGTTTCTGAATGGCCAAATATGGAAAAAATGAGTTAATCTATGCTGCATTGGAATCAAAATTTGAACCGCTATGCAGATCTCTCTCTCGGCAGATTCAGTTGAAGGCTACCCGGTCATCGTCACGAGCGGGCCGATAACCGAGGGCAGCCTGGTCGAGCTCGGACAGTTCATTCGGCGCGCGTGTGAAAACGCGAACACCAATGGCGCGATAATCGACTGCCAGGCAATCGAAGGAGCGCTGACTCCCGAAATACTGCAGAGTGCAACTCCTGCCTATACTCAAGCAGTAGGTCGATCCGTGAGAGTCGCCTATATCAACCCCCCGGCGCACTGGATACCATCCGACGACCAGTTTAGCCGCGATCTCGCCTACAATAGAGGAGGACTCCTCGAGTTATTTGACACGGCAACCGAGGCAGTGCAATGGTTCAGGCGGTCCTGAGCGCGATTACCCCTCAGGCGAAAAAGAAGTGAACAGTCAATAGTCCTGAACAGTCTTTCTTGCAACGCACCAGGGGAACGAAATGAAGCAACAGGATCAGAAGATTGACTACATTGAATTTCCCGGCAGCGACTTTGACGCCATCCAGTCTTTTTACGAGCGCGCTTTCGGCTGGCAGTTCGTCGATTATGGGCCAGAATACCGCTCATTCTCGGATGGCAAGCTCGATGGTGGATTTCGCCAGTCAGACCTGAAGTCAACGACGGCAAACGGTTCCGCCCTGGTGATCCTTTATGCGGAAGATCTTGAGTCCACTCGTGACACGGTCGCGTCCAGCGGTGGAACGATTGTAGCCGACATCTTTTCTTTTCCCGGTGGACGGCGTTTTCAGTTTGCCGATCCCCACGGCAATGAACTTGCCGTCTGGTCTGATAAATAGAAACTGGCCTCCCCCATGTCCGATCATTCGAACAGCCCAAATCAAAAACGCGACTGGAAAATATCAATTACGCTTGCCGCTGTCTGGATAATCGCGTTAGCGATATTAAGTGACAGCGGACTCGACATTCCTGCATCAATGCTGGCCATCGCAACCGTCTTTTTCTTGCTGCTTATCCCGGCGATGAACGACCTGGTGCGAAGCATCGATCGGGCTGCCGCTAAATGGCTGGCCGCACCTTCAGGGAAACACAGCTCGGGAGGAAAACATGAATAACGAAACGAAATTGAAATACCTTAGCGTGGCGCTTTATGTGTTTGGCGCATTCTTTATTGTTGGCGTTTGGACGATGATGCAACTATGGCCATCAGGCTGGGGATGGGAGCCACGGCAACCGGAATATGAGCAAATGATAATCGGCGTTTACGCGACGCTGGGAGTCTTTCTCATCATTGCCGCGAAGAATCCGCTGGAACATCGCAGTCTTATCCTGTTCACCATTTGGTCGAGCGCGATACACGCAGCTATCATGTTGGTGCAAGCACTGCGTGACCCGGTCGAAAAACAAAACCTGATCGGCGACATTCCAGCACTTTTCCTGGTTGCAATTATATTCTGGTACCTGTTACCAAAACGCTCATGAAACTGGCTGTTCTTTCTATTGCGGTTTTGGCCGCATTTATCGCCGTATGGGTTTTCGTCGTGGCGCCGGCTGAACGCCGACACCACGAGCGAAAACTGGAGATGGTCAGAAAGCGTATCGAGCAGCGGGAGAGCACCGACGTCTCCTCCGGCAAGCCGGAACGTAATGACTCCAGGAAAGACTAGGTGGAGACCATGGACTCGCTGCTGACTGCAGAATTTCTGACGGGTCGATTGCGTCTTGCTCAGATGAGCACTAGCATGGCGAATCCTTTGACCCTGGTTGACCTCCCAGGCAATTAGCAAAGACCACATGACCTATAAAATACATTTTGAGAAAATGCCAGACTATATTGCTGCCACGATTACGGGCACCAACAGCCGGACGGCAGTCGCACAGTACCTGCAGGAGGTCCTGGCTGAGTCTGTTCGGCAAGACTGTTTTCGGGTGCTGATTGACGAGCGGCTGGAAGGTCCGAGGCTCGATGTGATGGAGGTGTTTGCAGTGGTCTCCGAGGGCAGCATGAAGGCGCTCGGTCGGTTTGAAGCGATGGCGTACGTCGACGAACAGATGGGCGACATGGCGAGCTTCGCGGAAACTGTTGCGATCAATCGCGGCATGCCGATCGCAGTGTTCGATAATCTCGAAGATGCGAGGGCGTGGTTATCCCGTCAAAAACCCGGAGCAGACGAGCAAAATATATTCCGGGAACGGCGCTAGACCGACAACAAGTGAACGCGTCGGAATCAGTTTAGAAAACTGACGCCGTAGTCCATCGGTGAGAGCTCAAAAAATTCCGCCAGCGTCTGCCCGATATCAGAAAAAGATTCCCGTTTTCCCAGGGACCCGGGTGGCACCATGCTGCCGTACACGAGCACTGGAATATGCTCACGCGTGTGGTCAGAACCCTCCCTGGTCGGATCGCAGCCATGATCGGCACAAATGATCAGCAGGTCATCACGCTGAATTTCCTCCAGCAGTTCCGGTAATCTCTGGTCAAAATACTCCAGCGCAGCTGCATAGCCCGGAACGTCACGACGGTGTCCGTACAACATGTCGAAGTCGACGAAATTGGTGAACACGATTGAGCGGTCCGGTGCTGACTGTAAAGCGTTAAGCGTTTCGTCGAACAACGCCCCATTGCCGCTTGCCTTGATCTTTCTTGTGATGCCCTTGTGGGCATAAATATCTGCAATCTTGCCAACACTGATCACCTCACCGCCCGAATCGACCAACTTGTCCAGGACGGTTGGCGATGGTGGTGGAGTTGTGAGGTCGCGCCGATTTCCGGTACGAACGAAATCGTTCCTGTTTTTGCCCACGAACGGTCGCGCTATCACCCGCCCAATGTTGTACTCGTCAACCAGTTCACGAGCGATTTCGCACAGATCATATAGTCGCTGTAGTCCGAAAGACTCCTCGTGGCACGCTATCTGGAAAACGCTGTCAGCAGACGTATAGACAATCGGCTTACCGCTGGCGATGTGTTCCTCGCCCAATTCCTCAATGATGGTAGTTCCCGATGAGTGGCAGTTGCCAAGGAAGCCGGGCAAATCAGCTCGAACAGCAAGCTTCTCAAGCAACTCCGCCGGGAAGGTACTGGTTTTCTCCGTAAAGTAGCCCCAGTCGAATAGTACCGGTACTCCTGCAATTTCCCAGTGCCCACTCGGCGTGTCCTTCCCACTGCTCTGTTCCGCCGCGAAACCATAGGCACCCTTGATCTCCGTAACCCGTTCGCATCCCTCGGGAAACTTGCCGGCACTTTCTTCCGCCGCGTGCATCAGGCCCAGGCGTGAAAGGTTAGGCAGTTTCAGCGGACCTTCGTCGCTGCCTGCCCTGACACTGGCGATGCTGCCAAGTGTATTGGAACCGGCGTCGCCGAAGCGGTCGGCATCGTCGGTTGCCCCGATGCCGAATGAATCCATTACAAGAATGACAGCTCGACCCATTGCAAGCTCCGTTGATTTGAAAATACGACTACTGCAGGGAGAAAAAAAGTCCAGCCAGCGTCGCGCTCATAAGGTTCGCCAGTGTACCGCCAATGACCGCCCTTAGCCCAAATCGCGCAATATCTGTACGACGACTCGGGACGATACTGCCGAGCCCGCCCAGCAATATAGCAATCGACGACAGGTTTGCGAAACCGCATAAGGCGAATGTAACAATAAGCTGCGTGTGCGGGCTCAGTGTCTCCTTGATCTGGACGAAGTTCGCGTAGGCGTAAAACTCGTTTATGACAAACTTCTGCCCAATCAGGCTGCCCGCCTGTACCGCCTCGTCCCATGGCACCCCGATCAGAAACGCTGCCGGCGCAAGGGCCTTGCCCAGGACCCATTGCAGCGTCAGGTCTTCGATACCAAACCAGCCACCCACCCCGGACAGCAGTCCGTTCACCAGGTAGACCATCGAGACGAATGCGAGCAACATGGCGCCAACGTTCAGGGCGAGCTTCAAACCGGTTGCCGCCCCATTGCCCACCGCTTCGAAAATATTAACGGCCCTTGCTTCTCCGCCGGTCTCATTCGGATCGAACTTAACCTCCCGCGTCTCTGTTTCCGGCATGAGAATCTTTGCCATCAGGAGCCCGCCCGGCGCCGCCATGAAACTCGCCGTAATCAGGAATTTGAGATCGACACCCATCGCCGCATAGCCTGCCATCACAGCACCTGCAATCGTGGCACAGCCACCGGTCATGACGGCAAACAATTCTGATTGACTCATATTCGCCAGGTACGGTCGGACGACCAGGGGTGCCTCGGTATGCCCCACGAAAATATTCGAAACAGCCGACATGGACTCCGTTTCGCTGGTCCTGAGCAATCGATGTACCCAGCCACCGATCACCGAAACCACCCGCTGCATCACACCCAGGTAATAGAGCACCGACATCAGTGCGGAAAAGAAGACAATGACAGGGAGGACATTCAATGCGATCGTAAAACCCAAGGTCCTCCTGGTTTCGGCCCCGAAAACAAACTCGATACCATCGTTCGCATAATTGATGACGTGCTGCACACCGCGCACAACGACGTCGAGCCAGGCACTGCCCTGCGGCA
The DNA here is from genome assembly GCA_024640345.1 of Woeseiaceae bacterium. GTDB lineage: Bacteria > Pseudomonadota > Gammaproteobacteria > Steroidobacterales > Woeseiaceae > SZUA-117. The sequence goes on along the minus strand of JAHEFD010000002.1, from coordinate 62,472 downwards.
CGAAAAGAATCAGTGCCGCGATTGCGATTTGCAGGGCAAATGCAGTCAAAACGGTCCGCTTGTTAATAGCATCCCGATTTCCTGACATTGCGTACGCAACGCCCAGCAGTACCAGGATGCCGACGAAACTCATTATTGTTTGCATATTTTCGTGTTCCGCAGTGATCCGGAAAGCATGTCAGCGCTTCCCCGCCCGGGCACCTTTGATATTTCGGTTACTTCCCCGGAAGTGAAAGCCAGTGGCGCCAACAAAAAAAGGGGCGTCCAGTCACTGGTCGCCCCTTTTTTCTTTGTCAACGCTATTTATTCGCGGCGCTTAATTGTGATGCGGTGATTCCGGTATAAAAGTGCTCTCGCCGAAGAATTCGATCCTCGTCAGGAATGTATGGTCCGCCTCGATTGCCATCAACCAGATCAGCACGGCAATAAACACCGGCGGCACCAGGATACAGAGTTGTAAAGCCAGGCGCTCCCATTTCATATGCATGAAAATGGCGATAATGAACCCCGCCTTCACAAACATGAAAAGTAAGATCAGACCCCAGCGAACCGCACCTTCAAAATGCAGGTAATCCACCATGTAGGAAAAGAAACTGACTACAAACAACAGTATCCAGACTTTGTAATAGACGCCTAAAGGATGCTGTTGACCTTCTGCACTCGCCATATTCTCTTGCTCCTGATTCCGTCTACCAGAGGTAGAAAAATGCAAAAATGAATACCCAGACGAGATCGACAAAGTGCCAGTAGAGGCCTGCGATCTCGACGATTTCGTAGTTGTTGCCACGACGTTCGTAAAACCCGGTGCGAACGCGATTCGCAACAACCAGCAGATAGATCACGCCCGCCGATACGTGCATTCCGTGGAATCCCGTGATCATGAAAAAGCTCGAACCAAACTGGGCAGCACCCATCGGGTTGCCCCATGGTCGTACGCCCTCGTCAACAATCAGCTTCGTCCACTCAAAGGCTTGCATGCCGACAAAGGAGGCGCCAAGCACCGCCGTTGCGACCATTAGCCAGAATGTCTTCTTCTTGTCCTTTCGGTATCCCATATTTACTGCAAGCGCCATCGTGCCGCTCGAAGTAATCAGGATAAAGGTCATGATGGCGATAAGAATCAGCGGAATCGGGTCCCCACCAAATGACAGCGCAAAGACTTCGCTTGGAATCGGCCACGGGTCGGTCGTCGACATGCGTACCTTCATGTACCCCACGAGGAAGCAGCTGAAAATGAAGGTATCGCTGAGGAGAAAGATCCACATCATGGCCTTGCCCCAGGGAACATGGAACGCCTGCATATCCGACGAGAAGTCCTGGACAAATCCTTTCGAACCGCTCGGCAGTACCTCTCCGGAGCTAGTTACTGCAGCTTCTGACATAAGTCGACTTCCTTCTTAAGTAGATAACAGCATGCCGAACAATACGATCCAGACCAGCAACAGGAAGTGCCAGTAAACCGTACAGAGTTCGATGCTCAATCGGACGCTGTCTGAATCAGCGCCAGTCCATACCTTGATTGTTGAACTGAACCAGACCCACAATCCGCCCAGCATGTGCAGGCCGTGCACAGCAGTTAGCAGGTAGAAAAATGCATTGGCCACATTGGCATCGGCGTAATAACCCGCAGCCAGGAGCTGTCGCCATGCCACGAGTTGCCCGAGCAAGAACAACACGGTCAATGCACCGGCAATCGTCAGTCCTGGCCTGATGCGATGTTGAACACCATTAACTGCAGCATTTCGCGTCCAGTGATAAACGACGCTCGCTAATATCAGGACGACGGTATTCGCCCATAATAATGCCGGTTCTGCTAAGGGTCTCCAGTCGGGCTCATCCATGCGGATCGTATACGCGCTGATGAACAGGGCAAATACCGAGGTTGCAACCGCAAGAAAGGTCGTCAGTGCTACCGATTTGCTGCTGGTATCAATCGAAGGGCCGCTGACAGTACTGTCGGCAGCCTCGGACACCCACGGCTGGGTATTGAACGTCTGTCGCAACAGCCACCAGATGATGGTGGCCATGATGACACCCAAAAATACCAGTGTTATATACATGCCCTAGGAGTCCACTCCGTGATCGCGGCCAACCGGCACGACATCTGCCGGAACAGTCTGTGGCGTGAAATCGTCCGGTGCGCCCGGGACACTGTAATCGTAGGCCCAGCGATGAACGACTGGCAGGTCGTGCCCCCAGTTGCCGTGCTTGGGCGGCGTATCCGGCGTAAGCCATTCCAGCGACGTGGCTTTCCACGGGTTTCCGCCAGAGGGCTCACCTTTCTTCAGGCTGACGATAATGTTGTATAGAAAGATCAGCTGCGAGGCAGCAATGATTAACGCGGATATCGTCATCGCGGAATTCAGTGTGATGGCCGAATCAGGCATGAAGTCTGTATTGCCCATGGCGAAGTAACGCCGCGGTACACCCAGGAACCCGATGTAATGCATTGGCAAATACAATGAGTAAGCCCCGAGGAACGTGAGCCAGAAATGCCACTTGCCAAGGGTTTCGTTATACATCCGGCCGGTCATTTTCGGGTACCAGTGATAGATCGCGCCGAACACAACAAGCACTGGCGAAACACCCATAACCATATGGAAATGAGCGACCACAAAGTAGGTATCTGACAACGGCAGGTCGATCGTTACGTTACCAAGGAACAGGCCTGTCAGACCGCCGTGGGTAAACGTGAAAATGAAGGCGATGGCGAACAGCATCGGCACTCGCAGATGGATATTTCCCTGCCAAAGTGTCAACACCCAGTTATAAACTTTCAGTGCCGTCGGTACCGCAATGATCAGCGTGGTCGTGGCAAAGAAGAAACCGAAGTACGGGTTCATGCCGCTGACGTACATATGGTGAGCCCACACGATGAAACTCAGCCCGCCGATCGCGATGATCGCCCAGACCATCATGCGATAGCCAAAGATATTCTTGCGTGCGTGAACGGACAGAAGATCCGAGACGATGCCGAATGCCGGCAACGCCACGATGTAAACCTCGGGATGACCGAAGAACCAGAAAAGATGCTGGAACAGGACCGGACTGCCACCATTGTGGTCGGTAACCTCACCGGCCGCCATCATGGCCGGCATGAAGAAGCTGGTGCCAATGAGCCTGTCGAGCAACATCATGATCGCGCTGACGAGCAGTGCCGGAAACGCCAGCAGACCCAGAATGGTCGCCATGAAGATGCCCCAGATCGACAACGGCATGCGCATCAGCGTCATGCCGCGACAGCGCGCCTGGAGAACGGTCGTCACGTAATTCAGGCCGCCCATCGTGAACGCCACGATAAACACGGCAAGCGACAGCAGCATCAAAATGATGCCCATATCAACACCCGGGGTTCCCTGCGATATCGCCTGTGGCGGATAGAGCGTCCACCCGGCACCGGTTGCGCCTCCCGGCACAAAGAAACTGGCAATCAGAATCAGGACAGACAGCGCGTAGACCCAGACACTCAGCATGTTCATGAACGGGAAGACCATGTCCCGCGAACCCAGTTGCAGCGGAATAAGGTAATTGCCGAAGCCACCCAGGAACAGTGCAGTCAGCAGGTAGATCACCATGATCATTCCATGCGTCGACACAAACTGCAGGTAGTTTTCCGGGTTTATGAACTGGAACGTATCAGGGAATCCAAGCTGCAACCGGAACATGCTGGAAAGCAACATGCCGACGAGGCCTATGAATATGGCCAGGGCACCGTACTGAATGGCAATGACCTTGTGGTCCTGGCTCCAGACATATTTCGAAATAAACGTTTGCGGATCGTGGTGTTCGACTTCGTGGTCACGATCGGCGATTGAGACGTATGCCATCAAGATCCCCTTAATGCTGTCTTGTAATTTAATAACATCAGATGAATATGGTTCCGATCCGGCCTTAGAGCGTATTGATGTACGCGACCAGGTCGTTGATCAATTCGTCGCTATGAATGGTCCTGCCCATGAAGCCCATTTGCTTGCCATAGAAGTCCTGTGGATGCTGGCCACGAACGCCTGCGCGGAAGTTCTTCAGCTGGTTGACGAGGTACCAGTCAGTCATTCCGGCCATTCTCGGCGCATTGATCGCCTGGATGCCGGCTCCATCCTTGCCATGGCAGTAAGCGCAGGTGTTGTACAGGCGCTGGCCATTCGCTACGTCACCATCAACGGTCGCCGGTGAAGGGTTGTCCGGGAATGTCGCTATATGAGCAATGACGTTGTCGATGGCAGCATCATTAACCAGCGTTGCCGCCATCGGCGCCATTTGCTTGCCAAAAATGTCATTTTCGTGGACGCCTCGCATCCCGGCCTTGTAATTCTGGATCTGGCGTTTCAGGTACCACGGGCTCTGGCCTGCAATCTTCGGCGCATTCAATGCCTGCAGCCCTTCACCCTGCTGCCCATGGCAGGCGGCGCAAACCGCGTACTGTGCCGCACCAAGTGCCGCGTTACCGCTGCTGGCGACCTGGGTTTCGGCATAGGTCGGATTGCTGGCAAGCCAGGCGTCAAAATCTGCCTGTTCGTCGACGACCACCGCACCGCGCATCGTATGATGGGCGATACCACAAAGCTCTTCGCAAAGGACTTCATAGGAACCCGTCACCGTCGGTTCGAACCAGAGATAAGTCTCCATTCCCGGCACGAGGTCCATCTTGACGCGGAATTGCGCAACTGCGAAATCATGCAATACGTCTTTGGATCGCAGGTTGACCTTAACCGGCACGTTGACGGGAAGGTGCACTTCGGGGTTGTAGACAAGGACATCATCCTGACCGAGTGGATCGTCCGGATCCATTCCGAATGGGTTGTCATTCGTCATGCGTAATGAGTCCACGTTGCCGAACTGGCCATCCTTGCCTGGCAGTCGATAAGTCCAGTGCCATTGCTGACCGATAGCTTCGATTTCCATCGCGTCGTCAGGTACGTCAACAAACTCACCCCAGACGAACAGTCCCGGCGTCAGCATCGCTGCGACACCGACGGCGGTAACGATCGTCAGAATGGTCTCGAGTTTCTTGTTTTCCGGATCGTAGGCTGCTTTTGAACCTTCCTTCGCCCGGTATTTGACAACGGCATATGCCATGAACAGGTTGACCGCGACGAAGACGATGCCACACACCACAAACGTGATGTCGATAGTGTCGTCAATCTGGCTCCAGTTCGACGCCAACGGCGTGAAGGTCCAAGGGCTCAGGAAATGAAATACCAGAGTTCCAACAACAAGCAGGATGAGTGCAATTGCTAAAGGCATACCTATTGCATCCTTATTTCTAAGATTTTTCGAATGAGTTCCGTGGTTGCAGTCGAACCGCCGGTCTTGAATCGATCAGCACGCGTATTTTTTCAATGGTTTTCTAAAAGGTGAATCCCCCGCGACAAGCCTTGGCCAGTCGTTCGTTTTGTCGCTTTTTTTCTGATTAGCGAACTGACTATTGACGGGCGTCCGGTCACCTCAACCAAACAATCCCGACTAGTGCCGAGGATAGTAGATTCGCTTGTTGATTTCCACTAGAGACACTCATGAAAATCTATGCTAGCGTCGAAGCAAGGCGTTGATTACCAATGAAATTAGTATAGTGAGATCAAACTCCCTCATGCGACTGGATCTCAATCTGGTCGACGAGCGGACTCAACGCTTCAGAATGTGAAATCTATGTCCTTTCGCACATTCTCGCGTGCCTTTTCAATATCAGCCTGGAGCTTCAGAAGCTCCTCCTCGAGCGGGCTGGTGAAATCTGCGGACCGAATATGAAGGTTTGGCGCCAGCAAGGGCTGCGAAAACTCGATCGGGACAGGTGGCTCCGTCACGCCGGCGGCAATATCTTCCTGAACCGGATCCGCATCGGGCCCGGCCAGGTTGGCGACAACCAGCATGACCAGTACTGCCGCCAGCCCGGTCAGGCTACTTGCCCACCACAAGGTCGCAGGAGAGGTTCGCCTGGCCGGCGTAGCGCCAACCCGCTCCACAGCATGCAATGACGCATCAATGCGGGATCTGAGTTCCGGGGAAACCTCCGCCCGCACAGCATCCGCATCATGCTTTAGTCTTTTTTCAAATTTGTCCATAACTTTCTCTCTGCACTCTACCAGGACGCTCGACGGCTAACTCAGCGGTCAGCCGGCGCCGGCCTCGCAACAAGGTTACCTTTGTCCAGGACAGCGATTTATCGAGCGCCCTTGCGATTTCTTTCACGGACATATCCTCGACATACCGAAGCCACATGGCGGCATAGGCATCACCTGACAGCAATCGTTTTGCCGCAATCCAGACATTTTCACGTTCCGACCGGTCGATACAGTCCTGCATCGGGTCATCGGTTCCCGCAAGCAAAGCGTCGGATTCGTGGTAGACCTGGCGTTGCTGTTTTCCAAGATTTCGCAGCGCAATCCTGTAGATCCAGGTGCTGAATCGCCAGCGGGAATCGAAGCTCGCGAGGTAACGGTAGGCGCTGATAAATGTGTCCTGAACTGCGTCCTCTGCATCGGCACGACAAGACGAGCGAGTGAGGAGAAACCGCAACAGGCGCTCCTGGTAGCGCTCAACCAGTTCATCGAACGCCGAAGCGCTACCCCGCAATGACGCTTCCACGAGCTCTTCATCACTTAACAATCGCAATCCTTCCCCGCCAGTAAATCATCTGCCTGGCAGCTAGTCTTCCAGTACCGATACGACCATATCAGGATCAATCACGGTGTTGATCGACAGGATCGCATCACTTACAACGACCTTAGTATTCCGGATAAGGCTCTGTATCTCCGGGCCGAGTTCCGAGTTAAAGGCCTGTAGCGCGAGCAGGCCATTGACGATGCCACCTATGGCCTGGGCCATTTTAGGGTCCGTCGACACCAGTTTCGCCTGAACGGCGATCATGCCTGAACTGTCTGAAACCAGCAGCGCTGCCTGCTTGGTATTACGTAAAATATTCGATTCCCAGTTGTCACCGCCGTCATCGTCCAGCGCGTCAGTTCGCATGCCCGCCTGTACAAAGCTCTTGTCCGCGGAAATGACAAATAGCGCACCATCGTGACTGCCGGAACCTGCGATTTTGCCGCCGTTATCCAGCAATTCCTTCAGCTGATCTTCGCTGGCTGCGACAATCGCCTTCCCTTTAAGGGCGAAACTCGAGTAAGACGCGTCTTCGAGATCATCAAAAAGATCACCGTTGTGGGATTTGCGTTCTGGTCCCTCTCCAATAAAGTAGTACTCCATTCCCTTGTGGCTGCGTGTTTCGACCGTCGACTCCGTGCGAGCAAGCGCCAGCATTTTTTCCCGGGTCGCTGTGCTGATCGGCCCGTCGACAATCATCACCGTGCCATTCGTGGAGTCGGAGAATGCGGTTATCGTGTTGACCTCCCTGTTCAGATCGATACCAAGCTCGTCGTTGACTTCCACTGCGACCTCGTCCTCGAACCACTTGTAGATGCGACTGCCCGATTCGGATTTCCGCATTTCCTCAAGGTCGGCGTGCAAATACCAGACCGTGTTGTCCGGCAGTTCGCCAATCGTAATTTCTGCAGCACCCGCCGCCAGGGGCATTGCAGTCAGCAGGGGCACCAGGGCCAGCCATAATTTACTCATCTTCATTCCTCTCGGTAATTCGGTGGTTTTGCTGCTTATAGCCAGGCTGGCTGTGTTTGGTTACACAGGGAAACGGATCGGATCCATTTTCCATCAATATTGTGCGGTAGCGGGAAAGGCCCTGAAATTGGGTCCGACCCGATTTTTGGGCTAGTTAGCGGCCTCGTAGACGATTTCGCCGTCCATGATGGTCATCAGAACCTCTGCCTCATGGATCTCGTAGGTATCTGTCTCGAACAGGTTCCGGTCCAGGACCACGAGGTCGGCCTTCTTGCCCACTTCAATCGATCCGATCTCGTCTTCCATGTGAAGCTGATACGCACCATCAATTGTGTAGCCGCGAATCATTCCATCAATATCGACACGCTCCGTTTCGCGCGGCTGGATCGGCGCATCGGGCTCTCCCGCATTCTGTCGCGTGTGACCAATTTCCATCTGGTAGATCGGCGACATGCCAAGCATTCCGGCACCGCTCGCCGGGAAATCGCTGCCCCAGGTCAGCCGAACACCGAGCTTTTTCAGGCTGTTAAAGCGCCAGAATCGATTGAATTGATCCGCGCTGACAAACTGCTCACCGTAGGTATCGTAAGACGCCCATAGCGGCGTGCTCTGTGCGATGACATCGAGTTCGGCGAAACGTGGCAAATCCTGATCCGTGATGACTTCGATGTGGCAGATCGCGTATCGGGTACTGCTGTCCGGGTGCGCGGCTCGTGCCGCTTCGATTGCATTGAGCGCCTCGTGTATCGCCCGTTCCCCGAGGGCATGAATATGCACGTCGATATCCTGGCCGGCGGCACCGACCACCATTTCAGCCATTTCCGCCTCCGTGAAAACCGACTCACCGCTATTTCCGGGTTCACCCTGGTAGTCCTCGAACATGGCGGCCGTGCGGCCCTCGATCGTTCCGTCCTGCATTATCTTCAGAACCCGGTAGTGATAGTTCCTGCCTTTCATCGAGTCGCGCCAGTTGGCGGCACGCGCTACCGCTTCGGAAACGTCCTGGGGACCAGACGGTCGATAGGAACCCACCAGCCGAATGGAAAGATCACCACCGGATTCAAGGCGGGCCAGGATATTGTGCAGATTGTCTCCATGGTCACCCGCGCCGGCGTCGTAGGCTGATGTCACGCCATAGGCGTTGAGCACGTCGATTACGAATGCGGTGCCTTCGACTACAACATCCTCTGTGATGACATTGAGCGCCTGCATGGCCATGCCTGCCGTTCCCTCGAGCAGGTAACCTGTGGCATCGCCGTTCCGGTCACGCTTGTAATAACTGAAGCCTGGAACCGGATCCGCCGTGTCCTGCGTAATATTGAGTTCCTCCAATGCACGGGTATTCGCCCATGCGCCATGAAAGCCCTCATCCATGATCAACACGGGCCTGTCAGACTCGATTGCATCGATCATCTGGCGCTGTGGCCCTTCCGGGCCAAAGGTCGTCGAAAGCCATCCATAGCCAAAGATCAGGGGTGCATCAGGATTGGCCTCCGCATACTCAGCGATGGCCTCGATCCAGCCATCAACGGTGCCCGCGGTCTCGAGACTCAGGGCTTTGGCATAAGCGCCACCGCTGATCGGGTGCATGTGGGTATCGATAAGACCCGGCAACAGCATTTTCCCGGCAAGGTCATGCTTTACGGTGCTATCGCCTGCCAAAGCCAGCGCGCCCTCCGTGTCACCGACGTAGACAATTTCGTTGCCGACAACGGCGACAGCTTCCGCCCACGGTTGAGATTCGTCCAGCGTATAGATAGCACCGTTCAGGAAAACCCGGTCGACACCGGTGTCAGCTTGCTGCCCGGAACCGCAGGCTGCCAGCAACAGTACCGACAACAACCACGCGCTATGCTTCATAAACAGTGCGACCACCCATTACCGTTCTGATAATTTTTATGTCTTTGATCGCATCCGGATCGACGTCGTGCGGGTCCTGCTCGAGCAGAACGAAGTCTGCGAGCTTGCCGGGCACCAAAGTGCCTTTGATGTTTTCTTCGAACGAAGCGTATGCGCCGTGCACGGTACAGATGCGCATAGCCTCGGTAACCGAGACGCGCTGACTCGGCCCCCACACACGACCACGAAAGTCCTTGCGCGTCACCATGCTCTGGATAGCCATCATTGGCTCATAGGGGCCCGGCGTGTAGTCAGATGCCGGCGCGACCGGAATGCCTGCGTCGAGGAAACTGCGGTGCGCAAACATCTTTTCCATCTTCTCTTCGCCGTAGTCGACCCACTTGTTGCCGTGGTAATGGGCATAGGTATAAAAAGGCGCCGGCACGACACCTGCTGCCTTGATTCGAGCGAGCAGATCGTCGTTGATCAGTGAGCAATGCTCGATTCGGTGCCTGGGATTCGGGCCGGTGTGATTCTTGAGCACCCGCTCGTACGCCTTTAGCACCATGTCGATCGTCCAATCGCCGTTTGCATGGATACCGACTCGAAACCCATGCGCCACCGCATCGTCAACGGCATCGTCGATCTCTTCCTGGGTCATTGTCAGTATGCCGTGGTCATCAGTACCTTCGTAAGGCGTACTCATGTACATCGTGCGTTCGGACGCCGAACCGTCGGCTGAAAACTTGACTGCACCAATACGAAGCATGTCGTCACCAAAACCCGTACGCATGCCTGCGATCTTCAGCCCCTCATACACTTTGCCGTTTCCGCCGGGCATGAATGACACGCGGAAGTACAGCTCGCCGGCGTCGCGTGCATCCTGGTAGGCGACCATGTCGTTGAGTTGCCCATAAGCGTCCGTCGTTGACGTCAGACCGGAAGCGGCCATGTTTTTGGACGCAATCGTCGCCGACTGCTGGCGCACGGCACGATCCATGACCGGCCACGTACCTACTGCGAAAAACACGTCTGCGGCATGTTCAGCAACCTTGCCCGTTAGCTCACCGCCTTCACGGAAGAAACGACCTCCAACCGGATCCGGCGTGTCATTTGTCACTCCCGCAATCTCGAAGGCCATCGAATTGACGACGCCGGTATGTCCGCCACGATGACCTACGTAAACAGGATGATCCGGAACGGCCTCGTCGATGTCATTACGATTCAGCGGCCGTTCGTCGTCGAACTTCGTATCGTCGTACATGACGCCGCGCACCCAGTGCCCGGGCGGCGTGTTGGCGGCTTTGCCGGCGAGCGCCTCCTTGACATCATCGATGCGGCGAAGATTGACGTTGACGCCAACCGCTTCCTCGGCAAAGAGCGGATGGCTGTGGGAGTCGATAAAGCCAGGGGTCAAGGTCATGCCCCGGCCGTCGACCCTAATCGTGCTGGCATTAGCGAAGCTGAGAATTTCCTCGTCGGTTCCGACGGCCAGGATCCGGTCGTCCAGAATGGCAATCGCCTCTGCCTTGGGCGCGTCCCAGTCCATCGTCAGGACGTTCGTGCCGGTGACGATCATCGTCGCGCTGCCGGTCGGCGAATTCGTCTGCGCCGACACGCCTGCTCCAAGTCCAAGGCCCAGCGGCAACGCGGCGGAACTTCCCAAAAATTTTCTTCGCGATATGCGACTCATAATTCTTGTCCTCAATCTAGTGCGCCGGTCGAATTACCAGCTGCATCAGGCGATTACGATGTCAGGCAATAGCCGGCGAACGCCGCGCGCTCTGTCACTGGCGGCTCGGCGCCCGGAAATTCTGCTAATCAAACTCGCACGTAATGCCGTGCCGTGCAATCCGGGGTATTCGAGTACCTACAGTCCGGAACCATCCTCGGAATAGATTACCCATATTTTCGTATAGCCATCGGTATCCCAGATGCCCGTCCACTCCTTGGGAAGGGTAACGGCTTCGCCGGCGTTGATCGTTTGCACTGAACCATCTGCTGATGTGAGCGTGACGCTACCTTCGATGAAGTACATGAATTCGTCGACGCCATAGGGATCGGTAGCTTCGAAATGGCTCTTGCCCGACTTGTACATGCCGGATGCAAATTTCTTGTCGCTCGACAGAAGCGTCGTGACATCCAGCGTGACATTACCACTGTCATGCTCCGTGCGAATCATGTCTTCCCGCTCAAAAATACTGCCGGTCATATCGGCTTTGCTGATCTTGGCCGGGATCGCTGTTTCGTGATGGGCGGAAATCGCAACCGCTGCAGCACCAAGAATCATTATCGTAACTACCAATTTTCTCATCATCTCTTCCTCTTCACTTTAATTTCGATCAAGTCCGGATTAATCTCGCGAGTATAAAGCCCATAACTGGAGATATCCGTCAGTTTCCAGGACTCCGGTCCATTCCCTGGGAATTGTCACCGCTTCGCCGGGGCCGATCTCCTGCACAATTCCATCCGCCGAGGTCAGCACCATCGTGCCTTCCAGCATGTACATCAACTCATCGACGCCGTATGGTTCTGCTTCCGTAAGTTCTATACGATGTTTTCCTGTTTTGAATATCCCCGATGAAAACTTTTCGTCGCTACCCGACATACTGGTGACCTCCAGCGTGTTCGTTCCGTAGGTCTCCTGTTCGACCGTACCAAGCCGGATAAAAATACTTCCGGTCATGTCTTCCTTGCTGATTTTCGCCGGAAGAACGACATCTTTGCTTTTCTCATTTTCAGCAGCAAAGGCGATGACAGCAACAGATGCCAGGATGATGATGGTAACGACAATTTTTCTCATCAGGCGAATTCCTCGAAATATTAATTAAAGAAAACCGAGCACCAGGTAGCCGACGATCGTTATTGCCGCGCCAATTAGCGCGTACGGTATTTGTGTAATCGCGTGCTGGAAAGGTGTACAGCCAGACGCCTGGGCAGTCAGCACAGTTGCGTCTGAATAGAAGCACGCATGGCTGCCGAATGTGCTCGCCGACAGTGTCGCGCCAAGTACAAGCATCATGTCCGCACCGAGGCTGTTCGTCAGCGCGGTAACGATCGGCAAAATGATGACGAACACGCCCCAGTTTGACCCGGTCATAAATGCAACGAGTGCCATCGAAACAAAAATTGCCACCGGGAGGGTCTGGGCCGTAAGTACAGGCTCCATTGCAGTAACAATATACGGCGCAAGTCCGAGCACATCGTTGACGTCTTTAAGGATAAACGCCGCAACCAGGACACCAAGCGGTTCAACCATCATTTTGAAGCCATCGATGATCGTATTGAACGTGTCATTCATACTCATCATGCGAGTGGCGAGAATGTAGATCGTGGTGCCGCCCAGCGTAATGTAGATGCCGACCAGGAAGTCCTTGTCAAAATAGAGTGTCGCCGCCACGAGCGTGACCATCGGCACAACAAACATGGCCATTCGCGGCTTGATGTCCGGCCGAGCCTGGATTGATTGATTGGCCGCCTCAATGTGTCCCGCCCCGGGCGGCACGGTGACGCCAGTCTTCTCCGCACGCTCATCGGCTGTCTTCATTGCACCAAGTGACGGTATTTTTCCGAACGCAACCAGGGGAACGATGAGGACCGCGATCCACGCATACAGCATGTAGGGGATCGCCTTAATGTAGGTATCAAGCCCTTCGCCCTCCGGCGCGATGCCGTTGGCGACAATCAGGCCGGCAAAAAATACACCCCACGTGGAGAAAGGGATGATCACGCTGATCGGCGCGGCGGTCGAATCGACGACGTAGGCCAGTTTCTCGCGTGAAATCCTGTACTGGTCGGTGAGGCTGCGCATCGCTGACCCGACGGCCAGCGAATTCAGGTAGTCGTCGACGAACATGAAGATGCCCAGGCCCCAGGCAGCCATCAGGGCGCTCGTCTTGGATTTGACGTAGCGCGACATGGTGGTCGTGAACGAGCTGGTGGAGCCGGTCCGGATCAGGATTCCAATAAGGCTTCCCATGAAGCCGCAAACGAGAATAACCCACGCGACATCATCGTCAGTCATAACCCGAACTGACGTCTCCGCGAAGCCCTGGATGAAGCCGGTTCCGTGGATCATGATGAGACCTACGATGGAGCCGGTGATCAGTGATTCAATGGGACGGTGGGTCAGGATAGCGAGGACGAAAACGACCATCGTCGGCAACAGTATCAGTAATCCCGGATCATCCATTGGGTTCAACCGTGAGCGATCTGTTCATTGACCGCACGAATGGCCGCATCGAATGAACCGTTAATGTAGGCATAAGCCGACGCGTCGGCATTTGCGATTGATATCCTGCCAATCCGGGCGGCACCCGCCAGGTGCGGCCCATTCTGCGGACTCCAGTCGTGCGGGTCGAAAAGTTCGTTGTACTCGTACGCATAGCCATGCGGCCAGCGATTGATTGTGAGTCCCGCAATATCACGATCCGCCTGGAAGCCGCCACCTTCCAGCGCACCACTCATGGCACGGACGACATCCCGTTCCATGTCGTCGAAGGTCTTCGCATAAAGATCTCGTCTGCCCTGGTTATGTTGTTCGCGCTCGTTCAATCCCTGGTCCGGCGCGGTTGGCACGTAAGTGCCGTGAATGATCGTCGGCTCATCGGACTTCTGCGTGAAGCCATAGCCGCCCATCGTGACCGGAAAGTCCATGCCGAATGAATGCATCAGTTTCGGCTGCGGAATGTAGAAACTCTGGTAACCAAGGTTTTCAAAAGCCTTCCAGTTGCGTACGGCGATGCTCACGTAAACGAGCGGGATCTTCGTCGCCAGGTTGACTGCCTCGGCCTGGCTGTCGGACATTTCAGGGCAGATGTGCGGGACGATCTTGTTATCGCAGGCCATGATCGCATGTTTGCCGCGAACCCGCTGTGGCTGACCGTCAGTAACGTAAACGACATCCACAAACCTGTCGCCCTCGACGTGGCGCGCGTTAACGACCGTCGAGTTTAGCCGGATACGGGTATTGTTGGATTGCCTGTCGAGAAGACCATAGTCGACTCGCGAGAGAACCAGGTCTTCCATTGTGCTGCCCGGTACTGCATCAGGTATCAACTGGCGGACAATGGACCTGGCAACACCGGCGTTGCCATCCGGAAAGTGAAAAATGTAGGGCTCGTCCCGACCCGGTGGTTCGTCCTCGAGCTCACCGATGCCGAGACCGGAGGTGCCCGGCATTCCAAGTCGATAGCCTTCGAGCGCCGACAGCACATCGTAGCCGACACCCCAGAGACCTTTGATCGTGTCGCGAAGCATGACGACCACTTCTTCTGCCACACCGGCATGCTTCCGCAGATAGTCCGTGTAGCTGATGCGCTTCATGAACGCTATTTTTTCATCCCGGGACTTGTCGGACAGGTAATCGGTCTCGGTCGTCAACAGGTTGATGAGATTTTTTCTGGCCTCGTCAGGCAGCGGATAGGCGTTGACGACGTCAGCAATCGGGCCCGACTCCCTCTGCCCGAAACCACGAACGACGTTTCGATGCACGCTGTCCGCGCCATATTTTTCCTGGCTGAAATAGATTCCACTACCAAGCTTCCTGTCGCTGAAGTAACTCCGGTCAAAGTAGTCGTAAAAACGATCGGTCTCGATGCCGATATCTTTCAGGATTTGTGACGAGGCTGGCGAGTAATGTCCCGGCGTATCTATTGACTGGCTGCCACCGTAACCGATCAGGTGCTTGCCATCGACTTCGAATTCGTTGCGTTTGGCATGCCCGCCGAAGTCATCGTGGGGATCGAGCACCAGTATGCGGGCGTCTTTTCCGACCTGCTGACGATAACGAAATGCAGCCGCAAGACCGGACAGGCCTCCGCCAACAACGATCAGGTCGTATACATCGTCCGTCAGGCTTTTGGGCGTCGGCCAGGTCGCTCCCTGCCACGACAGCGCATGGGCCACCTCGAACGATCCCGCGTGGTCACCCCGCAAGCCGGTCAGTCCCGGCGGATAGGTTGACCCGTCTTTTGCGGCCATCGCCATGAGCTCAAGCGGAGACAGGGAACTGCCCGCAGCGACGCTCAGGGCGAAGCCATTTATGAAATCCCGTCGCGATATTTTCAGTCTGTCAGCCACGTCGATCTCCTATTCAGCACGCTCGTAAACCAGTCTACCGCCAAGCCACGTCTGCTCGACTTTGATATCCATAATATGGGCCGGATCGATACTCAGAATGTCCTGATCCAGCACAATCATATCGGCGAGCTTGCCAGGCTCGATGCTGCCTTTCCGATCTTCTTCGAAGGAAAGATAAGCACCATAAAGCGTATATCCCTGCAGAGCCTCCATCACCGTCAGCGCTTCGTCCTTTGCGAATACCCGACCTGACAGCCCCTTCCGGGTAACGGCCGCGTACAGGCCGACCATCGGCCCGATTGGCAGGATGTCACTCGAAATTGCGACGTGTATGCCGTGATTCATCGGCGTCCGCAGTGGATTGTTGTGCTCGAGGCGCTCGCCATCGAGATAGTCGACGTATCGTCCTTCGAGAGTGTAGGTAAAATTCGGCTGCTGCGTTATCGCGATACCGTATTCCGCCATCTTTTGCATCGTTTCTGCTGAAGGCATGACGGTAAAATGATTCAGGTAGTGTCGGTGGTCTACACGCGGATTTTCGTCCAGCGCCAATACAAGCTCATCTACTGCCAGCTCGATCGCCGCATCGCCAATTGCGTGAATGCCTGTTTGCCAGCCAGCAGCGTTGAGCTCGCTGATAATCCTCGACAGTTCGGCGGGCTCGATGCTCAGCTTGCCACGAAATTCCGTTTCTCCTTTATAGGGTTCCCTGGTGTAGGCCGCGGGGCCCGTGAAACCACCGTCAACGAATATCTTGATCGGCCCTACGCGAAGATGCTCGTCACCGTCACCGCTCTTCTTTCCGAATTTCTGCATCGCGTCGGGGTCAATCCAGAATACCTGCACGGACGCGCGTGGCAGGGAACCCCTGTGCTGGCCGTAAATAAATTCCCACTCGGGGAATGCCTCTATCGAACCCGTAGCGTGCGTCAGACTCGTAATCCCAAAACTCAGCTGCCGCTTCAGTTCAGCCACCAGGCTGTCCCGGACCTCTTCGTGGGTTGGCTCGGGAATGAGGTGCGAAACAATATCCTGACGCTCACGGATAACGCCGTTTAACTCACCATCCTGATCCTTTTCGATGACACCGCCGTCCGGTTGCGGTGTTGACGAGGTCACCTCGGCCTGCCTGAGCGCCAGGCTGTTCGCGACAGCGCTATGTCCGCCTGCCCGGGTTATTAAAACCGGGTTAGCCGGTGCGGCTTCGTCGAGGTCGGCACGCAACGGACGACGGAGCTCCTCCATAAAATCCTCTGACCACCCATACCCTGTAATCCATTCACCCTCGCCCAACTCAACTGCTTTTCGACTGACCAAGCCTTTTATTTCTTCAATCGACTTCGTTTCTGTCAGGTCGATGTATCGCTGCGGCTGGCCACTGATGTGCGTATGCGAATCAATAAATCCCGGCATCAACACCTTGCCGCCAAGATCAACCATATTCCCGGACACATACTCGTCAAGCAGCTCCTCGCCGCCGACAGCGACGATATTTTCGCCGGACACGGCCACTGCGGATGCGATCGACATTCCCGCATCGATCGTGATGACTTTCCCATTGTGAAAGAGGGTATCGACAGGCGTGCGCATTTCTTTCGGCGCCTTCTCGCACGCAACCAGGATCAGCACGGAGATCAATAACGCAAAAGTCTTTTTCATTATGCTGCTCTCAGTTTGAGCGGGTGCAGACTGCCGTTAGTGCTGTCTACCAGGATACTTGCCTCGGCTGACTGAACGATCCAGAACCGCTTGTGCACGATTCCTCGCGGCGCGATTGCGACGTCGAAGGACGCAATCATCCTCAGCTTCTTGCCAACGCGATGCGTCACGGTCCGTCGGGCTATATCTGACGCCGCATCCTTGTCCAGTTCAGTGGACAGGACTTTGTTGCCGGACACCATCTCGTTTTTCAGAGAAAAATTATCGGCGGTGGCACCCAGCCCGTTAACTGCGTCAACCAGACAGATAATGGAAAGATCCTTGCGCCCCGCCAGTGTCGGCACCGAACACTCGGCGTCAAAGCAGTAATAGGGATAAATGACTTCTGATTCCAGTTTTGCCTTCATGTCCCCGGTCAATGAGGACACGATACAAAGCGCGTCGGTTGAGTTGATGGCACCGCGAATCAGGACAAGCTGTTGTTTTTTGGCCATCACGTATCCCGCCGATGCATTGCTTTGTCGATTGCCGCGGCTTCAGGGCCGAGAGACGTGTCGGCCGCCGCGAGCAATCGTTTGGGAATCGGCCCGACAGTTGCCGCCTCATCCATCAGTTCGTGAATGTGGCCAGGTACGGGAGCCACCTTTTGCGTTGCAAGACTGACAATAATCATTGTAATGGTAGAACTGACCACACCTGTCAGCATCGGTGCCAGCTGCGTCGACTCGACCATCCCCAGGTATTCCCAGAAAAACGCTACAGATGACCCGACTATCATCGATGCCAGTGCACCCGGAGTATTTGCTTTACGCCACCAGACGGCACACACGTATGCGGGCAGGAATGCACTGCCAAGTACTGATGTCGCGAATATCACGATGCTGAAGACAGTTGGCGGCTCTACCAGCGCGATCGCATATCCGACGACGGCGATTGCCAGGACCAGTCCGCGGGAGACCATGACCATCTGTTTCTCGCTTGCCTGCGGATTGATGAATCGCTCGTAGATATCGCGGGAAGCAATCGAGCCGGTCTGCAGCAGTAGCGAATCCGCCGTGGACATGATCGCCGCCATGATCGCCGCCATCACGAGGCCGGTGACAGCGGCTGGCAATAACTTGTCGGCTGTCTGGAAAATGGCCATTTCCGGATCTTCGATTCCCGGCAGGATGAGAATCGCGAGGATACCAACCAGGTATGGAGCCGGAACGAAGAGCAGGTTCCAGGCGGTCGCCCAGAGTCCGGCGCGTCTTGCCGTGTCAGGCCGGGTCATCGCCATGTGTCGTGTGACGACATGGGGCCATCCCATGTAACCGACGGAAAAGATCAGCAGTGCACCCGCCACGACACCCCATTGCCCCTGGAATCCGAGACCCTTGCCCCAGACAGACAGCAGCGTCGGATCGATTTCAGAGATCGCGTTGTTGGCCGCAGTCAAGCCACCGAGTTCAGACAATGATGCAATGACGATCCACATTACGCCGAAGAGCATTACGAGGCTCTGGAAGAAATCTGTGTAGGCAACTGCCAGGTAGCCGCCCATGAACGTGTAGACCAGTATGATGCCGACCGAGATTGCCAGCGCGACCGGGTACGGCATGCCGGTGACCAGGGCCATGCCCTTACCACCGGCGATGAGTTGCGCAAGCACATAGAAACCGAGCAGGAAAATCGTCAGTACGCCGGCAAAAAGACGTATCGCTGACGACGGATAACGTTTTTCGAGGTATTCGATCGACGTCAGCGCGCCCATCATTTGCGACAGCTTGCGCATCCGCCGCCCGATGACCGACAGGTTCAGCACGCCACCACCGATATCGCCTGCGGCGAACCACATCGCCCAGTAACCCTGCAGGTAGCCAAGTCCGCCGGCACCCAGGAACA
Organism: Woeseiaceae bacterium; assembly: GCA_024640345.1. Lineage (GTDB taxonomy): Bacteria > Pseudomonadota > Gammaproteobacteria > Steroidobacterales > Woeseiaceae > SZUA-117. The sequence goes on along the minus strand of JAHEFD010000002.1, from coordinate 43,437 downwards.
TGTAACCACTCATCGATGTGCTTTGCAGCGTCAGCGCCGTGGCCATGGGGCCGACCTTTCGACCACCCAGCAAATATCCTTCGAGATCCTCCGCGCCTCCCCGGTTCATCGCCCAGTAACCAATGCCGAGCACGATGATGTAATAAAGAACCAGGAAAAACAGGACAGTCCCGCTCATGATTCGTCATCGCTGGCGTCGGCATCCGCGACCCAGTCGCGCGACCGGTACAGGAAAATGATCGTGTACAGGATCCAGAAGACCGGGAAACCGAACACGAGTAACGCAGTATCAACAGGTAGTCCAAACACAATACTTCCCCTAATCGATTTTTCAGTACCAGTCCGGCGTCGTTCCGATGGGCTCTCCGGGTGGTACGGTGACCGGCTCAATTTGCTCAACGCTCGACGGGTCGTTTCGCATCTGTGCAATCTGGAAAATCGCGTATCCGTAATGGGCTCGCCACGTCGCGTCGGCCTCGCCGCCCGATCGCGGCACAAGCCAGCTTTCGAGCCGATTGATGGCGTCAAGCGCAATCGCCCGCACCTGGGTATCGGCTCCATTGCTGACCGCCAGCATCATCAGCCTCTCGAGCGTCAGTGTATTCGTCTGCCGCTGAATCTCCCCGTCGGTGCCCGACTGGCGCGGTGCGAACCACGTGGCCCGCAAGAGATCATCGGTTAGCTCATTGAAACCGGGCATCGTCGGCTGACGCGCATTTGCGGCAATCATACGTGCCGCGCGACTTGGCTCGAGCATAACCTCGAGCGTCAGCGATGCCGCACTTTGAGCAGCACCAAAGGGCTCAAAAATCTTGCCCGTACTGCTGGGGAATGTCTCACGGGACTTGGGATATCCCGGCGGTCTCGGTGGAATAAGTCGCAACACATTTTCCGGTACACGCAGCACCGCCGGAGACAGTGTGTTCACGAGAGCCGCTATCGCCTCGCGCTGCCGGTCGGCTGACACCGGCGTACTGATGTCCTGCCCGTCACCACGAAGTGCGTAATGGAAATTTTCGCCGCCGACCAGCTTGCCTACGGCGATTAGCTGGAATCGATGAATCAGGTAGATGGGCACCAGTACCTCTTCCAGCGTAGCCATCGGCCGGCCCGGACGAATGTTACGTTCGGAGAAACGGCCCATCGCATACGCACGCACCCGCAACAGGTTATCGAGCTCCGCGATCGAGTCGGCACCATTGTCCCAGAGATTGCCCAGGGGGTGAGCGCCGCTGACGGGCCGCGAGTCGCCGTCGCTGACAAAGACAAGCCCGGAATCGATCGTCTCGGCCATGACCTGGTCACGGGCAGCCCGCCGATCAACATCGTCAGGAAAATCCTGGTAGCCATACAGGATGACACGCTTGTCCCATTCCCCGATGCCAACGGCGTATGCCTCGTCGAGATTGATGTTGCCGTTCTCATCGAACTGAATCAGTGGATGCGGGTAGTCCATGACCGAGGTTCGTCCCTGCGTACTGCCTGCCATGTTGTGCTCGATGCCCAGGGTGTGTCCGACCTCGTGCGCGGCAAGCTGGCGAATTCTCGCCAATGCCATCTCCATCGGGATGTCGGGCTTCTCTTCGTCATCGTATGGCGCGATAAGCCCTTCGGCGATCAGGTAATCCTGGCGCACTCGCAGCGAGCCTAGCGTCACCTTGCCTTTCATGATCTCGCCTGTACGCGGGTCCGTGAGCCCTCCCCCGTAGGACCAGCCTCTCGTCGAACGATGAACCCACTGGATGACGTTGTAGCGAACGTCCATCGGGTCGGCACCCTCCGGTAACAACCTGACCTGGAAAGCGTCCTTGTAACCGGCGGCTTCGAACGCCTGGTTCCACCAGGACGCGCCCTCTACCAGGGCCGTGCGAATCGGCTCCGGCGCGCCGCGGTCCACGTAGTAAATTATTGGTTCGACGGCCTCGCTGACGGCCGCAGTCGGATCCTTCTTTTCAAGCCGGTGCCGCGCGGTATAAGACCCACTGAGCGAGTCACCAACCGGGGTCGCGTAGTCCTGGAAACTCCTGCCGAAAAAACCGGCTCGCGGTTCCAGCGCCAGCGGCTCGTAGTTGTCGTCTGGCAGGCGTATAAACGAGTGATGCAGGTGCACGGAAAACGATTCAGCATCCGGTATTACCGTACGGAGCCACGGCCCCGTGGGCTGGCCGGTGAAGGTGACGATCGCTTCCACTTCTGAATTGTCAGGAAAGGCTTTGGTATTCTGCATATAGATCGCCGAGCGGGATGCATCGGGTTTGAACGCACCTTCGTTGCCTGATGCCAGCCTTGCGGCAATACCATGCGAATCGCGGATCATGAAATCTGTCGCATCAATGTAGACCGACCCGTCGGCCTCACCCAAAGACTCGAATCCCCAGATGACGGACGTCGCAAACGACTCCTCGACGGCTGCCTGTTCGTCGATATTGTCGCTCTCTGCCCGGTAGTCCAGGTTATCCTCAATAAGGAGAATCTTTGGCCCGGATCGCTGAAACCTGACGATTTTTGTCGAACCAAGCTGACCTCGGTCGAGACCGAGATCGTTTGAGCCAACGCCGCGGGCCATCGAAGACTGGTAGAGAAACGGCTCGTCGAAGTCGTCGACCCGGATGATCAGCCGACCTTCCTCCTCATCCCAGTACAGATCGTAGTAACCGGGCAGGTGCTGCATCCTGCCAAGCTGGGTCGAGATGTCGCCTTGCCCACCGGACGGCGCCTGGCCACAGGCTGCGACCAGCGTAACCAGCAGGAGCAGTAACGCGCGCTTACTCATATCCTTCCCTCTCATTTACGACGTGGCCGACTAGCGCGATATCCGTGCGAGCACCTCATCGAAACATTGCAAAAACAGATCGGCATTTTCTTTTGAAAACACCATCGGCGGACGGAGCTTAAGAATGTTGTCGTCGACTCCCGTAGACCCGGCCAGGATTCGGCGCTCCCGCAACCTGTTAACAATTGTGGATGCGAGTGAAACGGCGGGCTCGCGCGTGTCGCGATCAATAACCATCTCAACCGCTTTGAACATACCATCGCCACGAATATCGCCTATCGATTCGTGGCGCGACGCAAGTTCGGCGAGCCCGTCATTGAGATACAGTCCGACCTCGAGCGCATTCTCCTGCAGATCTTCCCGCTCGATGACATCGAGCACAGCCAGCCCCGCAGCGCAGGACACCGGGTTGCCACCAAAAGTGTTGAAGTAATGCGCGTGTCGCGAGAATTCGTCGATCAGGTCGCGGCGAGTCACGGTTGCCGCCAGCGGATGGCCGTTGCCCATAGGCTTGCCCATCGTGACGATATCCGGAACCAGGTCATCGATCTCGTATCCCCAGAAATTCCTGCCGGTGCGCCCAAAGCCGGGTTGCACTTCATCCGCAACGAACAGGCCGCCCGCAGCTCGAATAATTTCGGCCGCCCTTTTCAGATAACCGGGCGGTGTTGCCACGACGCCGCCACTCGAGAGAATGGTGTCGACTATGAAGGCCGCCGGCTTGATGCCGCGCTGCTGAAGGGTCGCAATAGCTTCATTAAGATGCTCCGCATATTGCTCCCCCGCATCCTCGCCCCTGTGCTCGCCCCGATAGGCATCCGGGTTGGGAACGGTCACGACAAATTCGGGCACTTCGTCAGGAGGAATGTCCTCTGTCGAAATTTCATATATGGCCTTGGTATTACCGTGATATGCGGAGTCTGTAACGATCAGCCCGGTACCGCCGGTACAGGTGCGGGCGATTCGCAGGGCCAGCTCATTCGCTTCGCTGCCGGTGCAGCTGAACATCGCGATATCGAGTGGGTCCGGAAATTTACCGGTTAGTCGCTCGGCGTAGTCCAGCACGTTTTCATGGAGGTAGCGTGTGTGCGTATTGAGTAATGCGACCTGCCTTGTGATTGCCTCAACCACACGAGGATGACAATGCCCTACGTGCGGCACATTGTTATACATATCGAGATATTGTTGTCCGTCGCTGTCAAACAACCAGACGCCGTCGCCGCGAACGATATGCACTGGATCCTGGTAGAAAAGTCTGTACGCCGACCCAAGCAGCCTGTTTCGCCGCTCTACCATCTTCGCTATATCGGAAGTCATTGTTGTTTTTTCGCGGACGAGTCTAATCCCCGCTTTGCTGTTCTTTGTATTTCGACACGCGTCCCGCAATGATTCCGGCGACCAGGATGAACAAACCCATGAAGAACAGGTATTCAGGGTAGCTGCGAGTGATGCCGCAGTAATAGGTTGTTGCGACAACAAAGGCCGTGAAGCTGTTGATGAAGTATCCCTCGCGTTTTACGGCTTTGGGAAAACGGATGGTGGAAATCATGCCAAGTGCCAGAACGAACATGACCACCGGCAGGTAGGCGTGCAATGGCATCGCGTAGGCGATTTCCGGATACCGGACCATCAGGATAACGGCGGAGGATGTCAGTCCGCCACCAGCAGCCGTGATCGGAATGCCGGTGAACCAGCCACGAACCGGCGTTTCGGTCATGATATTGAACCGCGCAAGCCGCATGGCGCCACTCAGGACAAACACGCCGACCGCAATAAGCAGTACCCAGAACGCACCGGAAAACAATTCCAGTTCGCCATACTTAATACCGGCCTGGAGGACGAGCATGCCGGGGGCAACGCCGAACGACACGAGATCCGCCATCGAATCGAATTCGGCGCCAAAATCGGATGTCGCCTTCAGCAAGCGGGCGGCCAGGCCGTCCAGCACGTCCAGGAGCCCGCACCAGATGATCATCCACGCTGCAAGCTCGAGGTCACCGAGCTGACCAGTCACGATCGAGCCGACGCCGAGCAGCAGGCTCATTGCAGTGAAACCGTTTGGAATTGTGTAGCGGAGTTTGCCCACCTGGGTACCGTTTATTGTTTTTCTTGAGCCCGACGCTCATTTTGCACGGCGCGGACCCATTCTGCCAGCCCAATCCCGGCCGCGTGAACGAGTCGATTCAGCGCGGACCGCGAGATCTGCCGCCACTGATCCCCAGCGGCCCTCGCGGGATGACGAGCTGCATTGGCACACCGTCACGCGAGATATCGAGAATAACGTTCTCCCCCGCGATTCCCTCCAGGGAAGCCATGTTGATGTCTGTCATGCTGAACACGCGCTTGCCGTCGTAGCTGGTGATGGCATCGCCGGGCAGCACGCCCGCCGCCTGGGCAGGAGAGCTGCCGATTACGCCGGATACAGTCACACTGGTCGGCCGACCGTTGGCCGCCAGGTAGCGCTCGTAATTGGCGTCGCCGAGCTCTTCGCGAAGCGCGTTGCCGGCCGAGGCTTGCAGCCTGTAGAACTCAAACGGATCGCCGCTTTGTCCCGCGTAGTACCGGGCCTTGAGGTCCTCCATCTGCAGCTCCTCCTCACGCTGGATAACCCAGCCGGCCAGTCCCGGGTCGAAACCGGCCTGTATCAGTTGCTCGATCCGCCCTTCCGCAGAGTTTCGCCGCGCAAACCGTTCGGGCCGTAACTCCGGCGTCGGATCCACCAATTGCTCGATTGCTCCTTCAGTCACGCTTCCGGATCCGGTGCCCGCGGCAGCCTTCAGCCGGTCCAGCTCAGCCGACAGGTAAAGGACTTCATCCTGAAGCAACTGGCGCGCGGCGCGCTCCTGGCTGACGGCCTCCTCGAGGACCGCGATGCGCGCATCGGCCGGAAGACTCGCGTCAAAGGAGGTACGTGGCATCGCGGGCTCTCGCTCCCGCGCAGGTGAATCCATCCATGTCACGACGGCAAATGCGGCCAGCGCACTCAATGTCACAGCGATAACGATTGTTTTCACAATGCAAGCCTGATCGCCCGGTATGCAGTTTCGAGTCCGGCAAAGTGCCATGGTTCCAAAGTCTGCAGCAGCGGTTTGGTTACAGATTCCACTTTGCCAGAGGTGGTCTCAATTTCACATAAGAATTCGTTGAGATCGTATTGACCTGCAATTTTCGGCGAAATATTGACGTCGAACATAAAGTGTCTGGATTTCAACCAATTGGCATATAATGAGTGAGAATAACAACAGCAGACAGACCCGGGGCGCATCGCCCAATTTATAGAAAAGAAATGGGCTGTCATTCAGGAGTGGGAAATGGAAGGTATCAGGGAAGCGAGCTTCGGTTCGTGTGGAAGACGTTCGGCATCACTCTTTGCGACAGTACTGCTTTTGCTGACATTCGCGGGTCAGGTTTTCGCCCAGGCGATACCGCAGAAGAACGTCAATGCGATCGGGCCGGGGCTGGATTCCTGGCTTTACGTCGGCAACCCGCGCATGCAGCAAAACGAAGCTGATGGCATCGAGTCGTCGGTTTATCCCGGGCACCTGGCCATGGGTTTTAACGATTACCGCGGTGTCAACGACCCGAGCATCGGCGAAGCTTTCCCTGGCATTGCCATGTCCAGCGACGGAGGCAAGACCTGGATAAGCGGGATGCACCCCTGGCATTTCGGCGACACACCGAGCCTCGGCCAAAAAGGTGGTGCGGACGCCAACCTGGAATACGTGCCACACATGATGTTTTACAATTTCATCGCTTTCTGGCGCGATGGATCCCAACCGAGCGGCGTGTACCTGTCCCGCTGGTACGAACACAATCGCGAAGTAGGCCCGCCGTTTGAATTCCTGGATGTTCAGACTGTCAACACGGCAACCAATAAATTCCTGGACAAACCTTCTTTCAAAGCAGTGCTGAGAAATCCGGCCGACAATATTCCCGACATCGAGGTAAGCATTCCGGCGTACGTCGATCCGCGAAACCCGGCCAATTTCCATGATGCTTACGTCCAGAGCATTCCCGCAACCCGGCTGCATCTTTGCTATTCGGTATTCGTGGGTAATGACAACAACGACGGCACGAAAATCGAGTGCATGTATTCGGATGATGGCGGTGTCACCTGGCCGGGCAAGCAGAAGATCAGCGAAAGCGTCGAAATAAACCAGGGCACGTCAATCGCCACACGAAATTTCGGCCAGGAAGTCCTGGTGGCCTGGACCCGTTTCGAGGACAACAATGAAACTGCGGCGATCATGTATTCATTATCGACCGATTTCGGCAACACTTTCAGCAAAGCCGAGGTCGTCAAAGAATTTTGCCCGTTTAACCAATCGACAGGTGTGGCGCGCTTCCGCACCAACGCCCTGCCGGTTGCAGTGAGCACCGGAGACGATTTCGCTATCTACGTTGCATCCCGCAATAACGCGACAGAAACATGCCTCATCCCTGGCAAAGGCAACAAGCCCGACACGCCGCGCATGAGTGCGGTAGATCCGATCGACGACTTTGATTCTTTCGGCGAAGCGCCGCGTAATGCGGACGGCAGCCGGAACAAGGACGGCCTGATCCGGACTTCGCAAAATTTCTCACGCATCATGATGACTCGTTCATCGCCGACCGGAAACGGTCTGAACTGGTCGACGCCCGTGATGGTTGACCCGCAGACTGACGATCAGGGGCGACGCAAACGCGGACATCAGTTCATGCCGGCCTGCGATGCCGCTGGCGGCATCGAGACCTGTACCTGGTACGACAGCCGGCTGGACAAGCTCAACCTGATGCCGAAACCACTCCCCGGCGCTTTCGTGGAAGACCTGGTGTTACATCTTGAACCAGGTGTAGGCGAGAACCCGCAGGTTTCTGCGGCCATACTGCCGGCTGGAATCTATGAGACGGTGCCGCCACTGCCGGGCCAGCCGCCGAACACCAACAACGTCCCGCTCCGGCGTAACCTGGACGTGTTTGCCGCGCAGATCGTGGGTGGTACTCCCCGGCCTTATACGGTCGATCCGCAGACATTTTATGCCACGGTGGCATCAGATCCGTCGATGGAAAACAACTCTCCGTCTGTTCGTGTATCTCGTTTCGCAACCATTCAGGATCCCGACGGCCCGCCAGGCACCCGTAAACAGGCCGAATGGAATTATGCGAATGCCCGTTTGTTCAGAAAGGGAAAAGCCAGCTTCATAGGAGACTACAACACGGTATTCGCGAGACCGGCGAGACTGCGCCTCGATGGCACCTGGGTACCCAACCAAAGCGCCCCGAATCCCGCTACCGATTTATTCGCATCGCAGGAACCGGTATTTCACGCCGGCTGGACCAGTAATCACAACGTGCGCGGCAAGGTCTTCTACACAGGCTGCGATGTCTGGAATGAGTCGCTGCAAATGTGGGTGGCCGGCGAAGGCTGCGCTAGCACCTATACCGACCCGGGCACACTCATGATGCTGCCGCTTCAGGGCGAAGATGGAACGGTCGATGGCCCGCCTCTCACTTGCACAATCGCATCCACGATGGGATTGCCGCGCAGTCCGCTGACCCGCAACCAGAATATATTCACAGCAGCTCTGGTGCCCGGAATCAGCGTGAACGTCGCGTCAGCGATCAAGCGTCCCGAGGGCAAGCGTAATACGTTTGTGCTGAATATTCTCAACGGGTCAAAGACTGCGAAGACCATTAATCTCAACCTGCCCGCCGCCTCGATGGTCAGCTTCGGCGTGGACGGGGCGGATTCCATTCTCAGCATTCCTGTCGTGATTCCGGCCGGGTCCGGAAACACGCGTACAGTCTTCGATTTCGGCAATATCGATACGGACCCAGGCCTCGCCGACTCGGTGGTGGTCACAGTGACCGATCAAAGCGGAACTGAAATTCTGGCGAACGTGCCATTGTTGCGTTCAAGCCTTGCACCGCTCGAAAATGTACAGACCAACGATCCGGACAATCTCATTGACCTGATCGGAGCCGCAGGATCGGAGTATTACCAGCTGATACTAAAACGAGAGATCGGCTTGAGCACCGGGGCGTCCGGACCGACACTCGACCTCGAAAATCTCGACCTCGAAAATACTGCGTTGATGCTGGACCTCGAGAACCTCGACCTGGAGAATCTCGACCTCGAAAACAAGATTGTTTTCCTCGACCTCGAGAATCTCGACCTGGAAAACCTCGACCTCGAGAATTCGCTTTACACAAACCTCGACCTGGAAAATCGGGTCGTCAATCTCGATCTCGAAAACCTCGATCTTGAAAACAGATTGTTGTACCTGGATCTCGAGAACCTCGATCTGGAAAATCTGGATCTCGAAAACCTCGACCTCGAAAACCTCGACCTCGAAAACCTCGATCTCGAAAACCTGGACCTCGAGAACCTGGATCTCGAAAACTTCGACCTCGCAAACCTGGATCTGGAAAACCTCGACCTCGAAAATGTCTCCATATTCGCGGCGGACGTTGAAAACCTGGATCTGGAAAACCTGGATCTTGAAAACGTGACTCCGGGGGATCCGTATACGGAAATCAGCTGGACTGCCGATTCGGCCAATAACACAGCGACGGGTGTCGATATCAAGCCGATTTTCAGCTCGACACTGGCGCAAAGCCTGGCCAGTTCAGGCGCAACCGTGATGCTGACCGTGCGCCGCAGCTACATGAACAGCACCGTTTCGTCACCGGCGGGCGCGATGTACTGTGCGCCACAGGTCGTGGTCGACAACCAGATACTTTATGCCTCTACGCTGACGCCAGATCAGCTGCTGGAATCGGCATTCTATGGGTCAGTGAACGATCCTGATCCGACGAAAGCAGACACCCCGGGCTTTGTTATCTCTCCGGACGAATCAACGATCATTACGATGCGTTTCGTTAATTTGCCATCGGGTTTCGACCTCGAAGGACTTAGCGCAAATTCCGGTATCGCACTGTTTTCGCAACCGGGCGGCACAGTCGATTGCGACGTGGAGTTGCCGGGCACTGAATCTGATCCGGTCTGCGAAGTCGACTTCATCGAACCTGACATGACGCCTCCGGAAATCACCCTGACCGGCGCTGCTACGGTAACGCTCGAAGCTGGCGTGGATACCTATACCGAACAGGGCGCCACGGCGCTGGACGACAGGGACGGTGACCTGACCTCATTGATCATGATTGGTGGTGATAGCGTCGATGTGACAACCGTCGGTACCTATGTTGTGACCTACGATGTTTCCGATGCGGCGCTGAATCCGGCTACACAGGTAACGCGGACAGTCATCGTGCAGGATACGACGGTTCCGATCATTACGCTGACCGGTGCCGCTGCGATAACGCTCGAAGCCGGCGTGGATACCTATACGGAATCGGGTGCTACGGCGTCTGATATTGCGGATGGTGTACTGAGTGTCACCATCGGCGGCGACGTCGTGAATGACACCCTGCCGGGAACTTACGTCGTGACCTACGATGTCAGCGATTCATCCGGCAACGCAGGCGTCCAGGTCACTCGTACCATCACGGTGCAGGATACGACCGCTCCGACCATTACGCTGACCGGCGCCGCTGCAATGACGCTCGAAGCCGGTGTGGATACCTATGTTGAACCTGGCGCGACCGCATCTGATATTGCAGACGGAACGCTGAGTGTCACCATCGCGGGCGACGTCGTGAATGACGATGTTCCGGGAATCTATGTCGTAACCTATGACGTCAGCGATTCGTCCGGCAACCCAGCTGTCCAGGTAACTCGTACCGTCACCGTGCAGGACACGACGGTTCCAGCCATTACGCTCCTCGGCGCGAACCCGATGACGCTGGAGGCCGGCGACCTTTACGTAGAACCCGGCGCGACAGCTGCCGACAGTGGCGACCCGACAGTAACTGTCGTGATTGACAGCTCGGGTGTGAATACGTCACTGGTGGGTAGCTACTCGGTCACCTACAACGCAACTGACGTATCCGGAAATATGGCTGCCGAGGTCACTCGATCCGTGATCGTGACTGACACAAGCGTGCCGGTCATCGGCGGTATCAATCCGCCGATCTTTACGCCAACCGAGCCATTCGTGCTGGCACCGGGTGATACAACGTTCGTTATCGCATGGCCGGTGAGCGCAACCGACCCTAATCCGAATCTCACGGTGTATTGCGATGTCGGTTCAGCACCCGTTCGAATCCCGCCGACGGTTACAAGCTCTGGCGGAAGCATCCTTTACACTTTCACGTACCCATTCGAAGTAGGGACAACCGGTGTAACCTGTGTCGCAGAAGACCAGGCCGGCAACACCGACTCCGGTTCATTCACGGTGACGGTCGAGGATGTCCCGGTCATCGACCCGGGCTCACTGCCAACCCAGCCTTTCAGTGTCGAGGCGAACGATCCCAGCGGATACGTCGGCCCGACTCCATGGGGCCCTGTTTCGGCAACAGACGCAATTGACGGACCCATCGTCGCGGTCTGTACGCCCGACAATAACCTGGCACTCGGGCTGAACACGATTTCCTGTATCGCGACTGACAGTGCGGGTAATTCCAGTCCTGCGGTGAGCTTCCCGGTGACGATCGTCGACACTTCGGCACCAACAGCAAACGTCGTTGATGAACCGTTTGTCATCCTGACCAACGACGTTCCGGCAACGGTTTTTGAGGCGGAGCTGGTCGTCAATGTCACCGGCGATGACATCGTTGACGGTACAAACGTTGATATCGCCTGTTCATTACCGGGTGATGGCGACTCGGCAACGCTCCCGCTGGGTATTCATGCCGACGTTGCGACCTGTACTGTGAGCGACCAAAGCGGAAATGAAACAACGGTAATGTTCGATGTCGAGATCAGATTCGCTTACGACATCGTCGTTCTCGGGCTCAAAGGCAACATCAATGCCGGCAGCACCGTCCCTCTGGATTGGTACTACAATGATGCGGGAACGACCAACCGCGCAGATTCGTCCAGTTTCTCTCCGATGGTCAACTGGTATGGACCGTTTACCGACAGGAATTGCACAACCGGTAGCAACGGCAGTGGCGACGGCTCGGCGGCCGAAGATTCCGGCAGCAGCGATTTCCGTTACTCATCGTCGGACTATAGCTGGAGACTCAACTGGCAGACGCCGGGCCAGGCTGGTTACTACAAGGTAGTGATCATGCCGCCAGGTACGGCAGGCGCAACTCAGTGCGTGCGAACGCGATAAGAAAATAGAAAGACGACAAGAAAAAACCGGCCCATGTGGCCGGTTTTTTTATTGGTTGTTTGCGCTCAGATTGGAAATGGCAGCGCCGGCCTTTTCTTTCCACTCATCGAGAGATGCCGTGTAGCGCCAGGTAGGAACATCGTCAAAAAACATTCCACCCGCTTCGCCGCGACGTGTAGTCAGATTTTCGAACTCCGCACTTGCCTCCGCCGGATAGCCGGCGCCAAGATACGCCTGGCCCAGATAATAGCGGACGATCCACAGGTCTGCGGAATCCAGCGCCTTCCTCAGTGATTCGATCGCCAGAACATGCTCCTGCTGATGAATCGCATTGATGCCATCGATAAGGTCGGCATAGGCCCGAGCCGTTGGCCGCAATTGCTCACGATACTGCTCCGCGATTTCGAACGCATCGTCGTAACGCCCGGCAGCGGAATATATTTCTGCCGACGGAACCAGCTGCCCGTCGCCTCGAGTCGCAGCAACGTCGTCAATCGTCTGCAATCCCGTTTCTGACTCGCCGAGCGCGATCTGGGCTTGTGCCAATGCGATTTTCTTGGAACCGACGCCGCGCTCGTTGTTCTCGGCTTCATCCATCGCGATTCCCTCGTTCAGAATCTGGACGGCGTCCGCGTAGCGACCTTCAAAAAGTGCAATATCAGCAAGACCAATGTTGGCGAGCGATGCGCCTCGAGTACCTGTCTCTGCCATGCGTGCGTAAGTCTTGATCGCCGCCGCTGCATCGCCTTCGTGAAGCGAAACAAGGGCGAGAATCATGTATGACTTGAAAAACGATGGATCCTGGGAGATGACCTTCTGAGCCTCGGCCGCAGCAGTCACAATGTCGCCGGCATAAATTGCGTACTGCGCATGATTACCGTGGTACAGAGTCCTGCCCGGGTAAATCTTCAGCAGCTTCTCGCTCTGCGCCAGCGCCTTGTCGTACTGCGCGGTAAAGATATAGAGAATGCTGAGGTTGTTAATGCCCGCGCCGTCCGCAGGAAACTTTTCAACCAGCTGCTGGTAATTCTCGATAGCCGTGTTGTAATTCAGTGAAACGACGGTGTAATAAAGCCCCAGCGTTCTGTATCGCTCCCGCTCCGTCATACGGTCGAGCAACGACAATGCTTTTTGCCACTGTTCGTCTGACTCGGTCGGTCGTCCGATCTTGTGCGCCGACAATCCCCAGCCGGAATAAGCGCGCGCCATGCTCGGATCTTCCGCGACAGCTTTTGCGTAGAGTTCGATAGCCTCTTCGTCCCGGCCCGCCCTCGCGAGATCCTGCGCATCCGTGTAGAACTTGATTGCCTCGATCGAGGCTGCGGTGACTGTCTCGCCGGCTTCCAGCTTGTCCAGGTCGAGCGAATCCTCGCCGAGTTCTTTCCTGATATCCGCCGCGAGCGTATTGATAGCACCGAGGACGTCGGCGCTGGTCTTGGCGCGCGCATCAGCTTCGGCAATCTGTTCGCCACTGGTAGGGTCGACGACACGCAGGCTAAGTTCAAATCTTCCGCCGTCAGACGAGATAGCACCTGCCAGAACCATGCGTACATCCTGACGAACAGAGACAAGTCGGGCAGTCTCTTCGTCGAGTTTTTCGCCGAGCTCCAGTTCTTTCGCCTGGGCCAATGCAGTATTTCGTGAATAACTGTTGATATACGAAGCACCCTCGATACCCAGGTTCAATGCCTGTTCAAGTGAGCCATCGAATAATTCATTGCCAGTCTGGTTGTCGAAGTCAGCAATCAGTACCGTGACCGGATCCGGATTCTCGATGACCTGCGGACCGCTGGTGACATTCATATATAAGGATAGAACAAGCGCAACGGACAGGAGCCCGATAACAACGAAGTCCATTTTGCGACCGCCAATCGGCGCAACGACTGTGTCCGTAGCGTCACCCTGGACTTCGATGCCATGATCGGTGAGGTCATAAACCCAGGCTAGCACCAGCATAATCGGAAACCCGACGAATGCGGCAATGATGGTGGCCTGCAGCGCCCACTCCGGCGCGTCGAACGTCGGCAGAATGACGCTCGAGACCTCGATCAGAATCCAGCAGACGCCAACATAGAGACCGGCGGACCGGAATACTTCACGTCGACGCAATTCTCGGATGAAACGCTTCATTGTTGCCTGGAGCTCACTCGGTCAAAATTCGGCTCCGAGTCTAGCATGCAGGCATGACAAATCTCTCTTGTTCCGCGAGGGAATTTGGCGTCGAACCCCTGGCCAACTGGCGTGGCCAGAATACCGTGGCACTGCTAGACTCGGCTTCAAATTGAACTGAAGCGCCGGTTTTCGTTCAAAACCGGCAGACAAATAACGGCCGGAGAAATTCGAATGTCTCACCTCTGTAAGGCAGCACTGGCTGCGTTCCTGATCTTGCCTGGCGCCGCGGCCCTGGCTCAGAACGACACAAGCGAAGTCGATCCAAAGTACACCTGGGACCTGACCGAACTTTATCCTTCGGTTGAAGCCTGGGAACAGGCCCGCAACGACGTAATGGCGAAGTTCGAAGATATTGAGGCACTTCGGGGCACGCTTGGCGACAGTGCGGACAGTCTCTACCAGGGGCTGCTCCTTCTATCCGACACTACGAGAGAGGCGGCGCGGGTCTCAACATATGCCAGTCTCAACGCCGATGAAGACCTGCGAGCCAATGACACCCAGGAGCGCGACCAGCTCAGCCAGGTCATGTTTTCCCGCCTCGGGGAAGCGACTGCCTGGGTCCAGCCGGAAATCCTGCGCATTGGTGAGGAGGTAATCTCCGCCTACATCAATGAAGACGAGCGTCTCGACCGATTCGCTTTTGGACTCGAGGACAGCCTGCGTAATGCGCCGCATACACTCGGGGACGAAGCTGAAGAAACCCTGGCTTATTTTTCGCAGGCATTTGATTCACCCAGTTCCATTTACAGCATGGTGGCGAATTCCGATATTCCGTGGCCGACCGTTACACTTTCGAACGGCGAAGAAGGTGTCATTGATTCCCAGGGTTACAGCCGCTTCCGTGGAAGTGATAACCGGGACGATCGAAAGATGGTTTTCGATGCCTTTTGGGGCAAGTGGCTCGAGTACCGTAACAGCGTCGGCGCTGTACTGAACTCACACATTCAAACGCAGACAGCATTGGCCAAGGCAAGGAACTACGATTCCGTCCTGCAACGCGAATTATTTCAGGACAACTTGCCGGAAGCGATATATCGAACGCTGGTCACCGAGGTGAACGCGGCGCTGCCAACCTTGCATCGCTATTTTAAACTGCGCGCAAAGATGCTGGGCGTGGAGGAAATGCACTATTACGATATTTATCCATCGCTCGTTTCCCTTGACAAGAAATTCGATATCGAGACGAGTAAAGAGATAACGCTCGAAGCTATGGCCGTCCTCGGCGACGACTGGGTTGATATGCAGCGCGAAGCGATGAACAAACGCTGGATGCACGTTTACCCGCAACGCGGCAAGCGATCCGGAGCTTATATGAACCCCGGCGCATTCGATGTGCATCCCTACCTGCTGCTCAACCACAATGACGACTACGAGGGCCTGTCCACACTGGCTCACGAGTGGGGCCACGCAATTCATACGCTCTACTCGAGGCAAAACCAGCCATTTGACACTTCCTTCTACTCGACTTTCATTGCAGAGATCCCGTCCACATCGCTGGAACTGATCCTGCAGGACTACATGGTAAAAAACGCGGAGTCGGACAACGAACGACTCTACTACCTTGGTAGCGCACTCGAGGGGATGCGGGGAACGTTCTTCAGGCAAACGATGTTTGCCGAGTTTGAGCTTTCCCTGTACGAGGCGGCTGAACGGGGCGAGGCACTTTCCGGGCAGCGCATCTCTGAAATGTACGGAGAAATCCTTAAGCGTTATCACGGACACGATCAGGGGGTTGTCATCATCGATGACCTGTATACGAACGAGTGGATGTTCATCCCGCATTTCTACTACAACATGTACGTTTACCAGTATGCGACATCACAGACAGCGGGCACGGCGCTATACGCGCGTATCGCCGAGGAAGGGGAGCCAGCGGTCGAAAACTACAAAAACCTGTTGAAAGCGGGCGGCTCGGACTATCCCTACGCGTTGCTTAAGAATGCCGGTGTCGATATGGCGACGCCCGGACCGTACCGGGCCGTCGCTGCGAAGATGAATGCCATCATGGACGAAATGGAGGATATCCTCAGGAAACAATGACCGGTCAGCTACAGTCGATACTTTATGAAGGGGTCGAATTCGACCCCTTTTTTATTTCGCGACTCTCGCTGCAGTTATCTGTACCGGGCACCCGGCACCGGGTGGATAGGGTCCGATTCCCGTATTGAGATCGCTACGCTGCCCCGCTGCAATAGGGCCGCGAATGGATTCTTCGCGATTTCGCGTGACGCCACCACTGTCACGATATTGCACGACGAAACGGACATCCCTGATGGCGACTGTCGTTGCATTCGCGATGGCGACGATCAGGTTGCCGCTGCTGTCGGGATAGCAGCCAAATTGAATATATTTTCCGGGGTTCTGTTCGAGATCGAGGCGAACGAGTTTATCCCTGGCATCCAGCGCAATCTCACCCTGGCTGCCGGCGACCGTCGAATAATACTCAATCGCCTGCAATTTGTTGCCGCGCTTCGCCGCAATGTCCCCGAGTTTCGATGTTGCCGTTGCAGTCGGAAAGAGCTCATTGCTCTTTTCAAGATCGGTCAGTGCACTGCCATCATCACCGAGTTTTTCCTTTGCCAGCCCTCGCTGCAGATAGTACTGGAAGAAGTCATTGCGCCGCCGGATAGCGATGTCGTAATTGTCGACCGCCATGTCGTACTGCTCGTCAACGTATCGCGCATCACCTCTCAATCCGTAAAAATGAGCCTCGTCCGGGTACAGGCTGATTGCCTCCTCGGCCTTTTTTAACGCCAGGGCGCTATTTTTTTCTCCCAGCGCCTTCCGGCCTTCGTCGTAGGCCTCATAGGCCACCTTCGTGTCGAGGGTCTTCTCCATCGCTGCTTTGTAACGTTCGACTCCGGTTTCTCCACCGGCAGGCAACGTTGCAGCTGTCTGAATATTGGCGCGCACGCGTTCCTCTGACGGCGGGTGGCTTGCGAAAAGGCCGCTGAGCCAGCTGGTCTCCCTGCCCTCGCTCAATTTGACGAACGTCTGTTGCAGCACTACCGCGCCCTGCGGATCGTAGCCGGCCCTCGACATGTATCGCATGCCGTAAAGATCGGATTCCAGCTCGGCACCTCGCCCGTAGGACTGGCTGATCAGCTGCGCGCCAACATTCGCGCCGCCTATCGCGAGATTCGAGTAGTCGCTGTCACTTGTCATTATCGCAGTGCCCACAACCGCCACCTGGAGGAGCATCCCGCGCTCCATTTGCCTGGCTGAGTGGCGTGCGGCGGCATGCACGATTTCATGCCCGATGACAGCCGCAAGTTCAGCCTCCGAGTTGATCTCTGTCAGCAGCCCGCGATTGACGGCGATTTTACCGCCGGGCAATGCCCATGCGTTCGGGACCGAGCTGTTCAACACTACAAACTCGTACGGCAGAGGTCGATCGCTAACTGCCGCCAGGCGCTTGCCAACGCCTTGTACGTATTCGGTAAGAACCGGGTCGACGTCGTAATCGCCACCGCCCGCCTGCTGCATAAACGCGTAATTTTCCGTTCCGATCTGGATTTCCTGCGACTCGCTGACCATGGTCAGCTCGCGTTTTCCGGTCACTGGATTCACGGCACAACCCGACGCGGTGAAAGCCACGATGAGGGCCACCAGGACTGCTCGAAACACGTCTCTTATCCTCATTTGATTCATATTCGTACCGGTCGCTAAATAATTGCCCTAATTATTGATTGATCGATCAGTATACAACCTTCAATATTGGGGGCGGCATAAAACTACAGGATACAGAAATGGGATTACTTGATTTTGCGAAAGATGTTGGCCGACAGATATTCGATACAGACGCCGAAGCCGCGGACAACATCAAACAGCACCTCGAAATTAAAATGACCGGAATACGCAATATCGAGGTCGACTACGATGACGGTGTTGCGACCATTTGCGGTGATTGCGACAACCAGAAGATTCGCGAACAGGCCATATTAATCGCTGGCAATGTCAAAGGCGTGTCCAAAGTCATCGCGGATGATTTGCGCGCGCCGAAGCCACCACCGGAGGAAGTGTCGAAAGACGAATTCTACGAAATCGTAAGCGGCGATACGCTGGGGGCCATTGCGAAGAAATACTATGGCAAGTCGTCAGCCTACATGAAAATTTTCGAAGCCAACCGCGACATCATTTCCGACCCGAACAAGATTTATCCTGGTCAAAAAATTCGCATCCCATTGGATTAGGCCCTGCGTCGATCGGAAAACCGGTACCTGGTTTTCCGTTTTGCTGGCAACCGCCACCGTTCCGCTCATTGACGGCGGACCTGATCGACAGGTCCGCCGTTATTTCTTTGCAAACAGGTACAACGTGGCGCCAAACAGGGACCAGCCGAGAAAGATCGCCCATTCATACGGCCATACCAGGGCGGCCGGGCTGCCGGGCATATAGAGGATTGCAATGGCCAGGGACAGGACCAGCGCGATCCGTCCCACTGCCTGCCCGGCCCGAACCTTGTAGGGACGGTCCATATGCGGCTCGCGTTTACGCAGCACAAGGAACGACCAGGCGACAAAAGCGTAGGCGATAACAATTCCCAGGCCGCCGGCATCGACGAGCCAAACCAGGGCGGGTCGCCCGAATAGTGGTGCAAGCACGGACAAAGCGCCAATAAGCAACACCGCCCGATGTGGCGTGTTGTATTTCGGATGAAGGTGGCCGAGCGACGCCGGCAGCTGGCCGGCGCGGGCCAGGGCATATATGGCGCGACTTCCTCCAATGAGGAACGCATTCCAGCTGGTCAGGATGCCACCGATGCCTGCAACAACGAGAAGTTTTCCGCCCCAGGAACCGCCAAGTAGTGCCGTGGTCGCATCCGCCGTTGGTAATTCTGAAGCCTGCCTCGCGGCTTCCGTCAGGCCCACCGAAACAGCCCATATCATGGCGATGTACCAGAAAACCGCCATGGCAATTGACATCATCAACAGCTTCCCGATTTCTGAAAACGGAATATCGACTTCTTCTGCTGATTGCGGGATCACGTCAAAACCAACAAACATGAACGGCACCATGATGAGCACACCAAGAAAGCCTTTCGCACCGCCGGAAAGCAGCGGCTCCATGTTGGCGACTTCACCATTCACAGCGCCACCGCCGAGCAATATGACTCCGACAAGCAGAATCAGCGTTGTGGCCAATACCTGCACCCTGGCAGCAGTGCGGATACCAATAATATTGATCGCCGTCATCGCAACTGCTGCGACGACGCCCACCAGGACCCAGGTGAACTGAACATCCCATCCGGCCACCGTCCACAGGTAACCGCGATCGAAGCCCGGAACGAGGTAATCGGTGACAGTCGGCAATGCCACTGCCTCGAATGCAACCACTGATACATAACCGAGCAAAATGGCCCAGGTGCAAATGAAAGATGCTGTGGGGCCCAGCGCGCGATGAGAGTAAACGTGTTCGCCGCCGGCCTGGGGCATTGCCGAGGCGAGTTCCGCGTAGGTGAGACCGACAAAGAGCACGACCACGCCGCCGAACAGGAAAGCCAGTATGGCTCCGACACTCCCCGCCCCCGCTATCCAGTTTCCGGTGAGCGCCACCCAACTCCATCCGATCATCGCTCCGAAAGAAAGCGCCAACACTTCCTTGCGGCGAATTACGCGAATGAACTGGCCATCAGCCATTGGACCCTCCCTGAAACCTGTCGAACGACCGTACCGTTTGATGCATCATTATCCATCGTATCTGCTTTGTCATCAGCTAAAAGACCCGAACCGGAGTAAAGAACGTGCACGCAGAGATTGATTTATGGCGTCTTGCTGCCGGACTCGGATTATTCCTGTTCGGTATGCATCAGCTGGAAGAATCACTGAAACTGCTGACCGGCAGACGATTCAAGAAATTTCTCCGCGAGTACACCCAAAGGCCTGTCCAGGGCGTTCTGGCCGGTGCTGCTTCAACGGCAGCGCTGCAATCGAGTTCGGTTGTCAGTCTCATCGTGCTTGCATTTGTCGGTACGGGAATTATTTCGCTGGCCAGCGCAATCGGTATTGTCTTCGGCTCTAATCTTGGCACTACCGCCACCGGCTGGATCGTCGCAACGCTTGGTTTCAAGCTGGATATCGAGGCACTCGCACTGCCGCTGATCGCGATCGGCGGACTGGGTGTTGTATGGTCCCGGGCCGGATCGAGACGCGCCGGTTTCAGTCACTTGCTGGCCGGCTTCGGCTTGATGCTGATGGGCCTCGAGTTCATGAAGGCAGGCGCTATCAATGCCACCGCCCTGTTCGATCCCACAACCCTGAATGCCTACCCGCCAGCAGTATTCCTGCTCGTGGGATTCCTGGTTACTGCCCTGATTCAGTCAAGCTCCGCGACCATAATGATCACGCTGAGCGCGCTATATGCCGGCGCAATTCCCCTGACCTCTGCGGCTGCAGCGGCAATTGGTGCTGACCTCGGGACAACAATCACAGCGATACTGGGCGCGCTCGCGGGCTCCATGGACAAACGTCGGGTCGCGATCGCAATCATCATTTTCAACGTGGTGACCGACGCCATCGCCTTCTTCGCACTGGGGCCCCTGTTACTCTTCATAACAACGATCATTGGCCTTAATGATCCCCTGTTCGCCTTAGTGGCATTTCACAGCCTGATCAATCTGATCGGCATCATTATCTTCCTGCCACTGGTTGGCACGATGAGCAGGCAACTTGCTAAACGATTTCGCACTGCCGATGACTCTTTACTGCATCACATCAAGGACGCTGACCTTGCCGTGCCCGAGGCAGCCATTGAGAACATAAGCCAGGAAACACTGCGACTCATCGATCAGGCCGCTGCCTTGAACCAGCTAGGCTTTGGACTGTCCGTTGCAAGGACATTTTATGACAGCCAGGCCGACAGGCTTGGCGTCCCGCTGTTCGGCGAGGAACCGGATTACAGCGCGGGCTACGACAATGTCAAGCAACTGGAGGGCGCAATTCTCTCTTACGCAATTCGTCTCCAAAAAACCCGGATCGATACGGAAGATTCGGCGCGGCTGGGACAAATCATCGTGGCAATACGCAACGCGGTTCACGCCGCGAAATGCCTGAAAGATACACATCATGATCTTCGCTCATTCCAGGATTCCGTGGATGACCGCTACAACGCCTGGTTTGCTCGATTTCGCGATTCGGCGGACGAATTTTACGGGATGTTAAGTGCACTGCAGATAACCCAGTCCACGTCGCACCAGTTTGAAATGCTGGTTGAAATGAAGGGCAAGAACGAAGAGATCCACGCCGCGCTATACCGGGAAATCTACCGGGAGGTCGCTGATGATCAGTTGTCCGAAGTCCAGATCTCCACGTTGCTAAATGTCAATCGCGAGCTCTATCTCTCATGCCAAAGCCTGCTCGGCGCACTGGCAGATGCCCTGCTCGACGCGCATAGCGCAACAGACTTTGACAGCCTGCCCGCAGGCGCGTGATTTCGAAGCGATAATGAGCGAATGGCGACCGTCTTGCACGCTAAAATACCGGGTCCGAAAAGAGGTAGTCCGATGCACAGAATATTGCTTGCTCTTCTATTGATCTCCATTGGCCCGTTACCGGCATCCGCCCATCATGCGTTTTCAGCTGACTACGAGGCCGGCAACGAGGGAACGATCGAGGGTATCGTACTGGAAGTGATTTACAGGAATCCGCACGCGCGCTATTACCTGGAAGTCGTTAATACCGACGGCACGAGCGAGACCTGGGATTTACAGACAATGAACCTGATGGCGCTTGGACGATCCGGATGGAAAAAAGATACGCTGGAAGTCGGCGACAAAGTGAAAGTCTACGGAACGCTCGGACGCGACAATTCGAAGAAGATGTACATGGAAGCGGTTACTTTTGCCGATGGCCGGATTATCAGTCCAACTCGCGGCGTACTCGAAGCCCTTCCTGACTCCGGTACAGAAGGAGAACTACCAGCCAGTTACGTAGCGTCGCTGGCGCCCGGCGCCATCGATGTTGATCAGCGTTTTTACGGCGAATGGACTGTCGTTACTTCGGGCATTCCGTCTGTGCGTGGCGGTGATACCTACCTGCACCTGACCATCGAGGAACACGATGGCCAACCGGTCGCATTCATCTATAACGGACCCGTACCCATTCGTATCGACGGTAGCAATTTTGAAGTTGACCTTGACTGGGCGAGTGGATTCGACAAGGAATTTCTTTCTACGTTTCACGGCCGCATCAATGACGACGGGCAACTCGAGGGAGACTTCCTGAATCACGGCGCAGCCCGATTCACCAGGGCTATTCTTGAAGATGGTAAGTTTACGGGCACACGCAGGAGCGATTTCGGCAAAGCGCCTGATTTACCCCCGGCTCCTGTCGATTTGAGCGGTATTTATGGCAGAGCGCCCGATCATTGGTCGATCGAAAAGCTGGCGTATGCCATGACCCCGCGTGGCCAGCAAATCATCGACGACTACCTGGAGATGGATAACCCCAATACCCGCTGCGCCTCGCCAGGCCTCGTGATGTCTTCCGGCCTGCCTTATCCGATGGAAATCGCGCATGCGGACAACTACATTCTTTTGATGTATGGCGCGGATAACGTGCGCCGTATTTACATGGATGGACGCGCATTTCCGGCCTCGGGCACTGACTCGATGCTTGGTTTCTCCACCGGTGAGTGGAAGGGCGAAACCCTGGTTGTTACAACATCGAAACTCAGCCCGGCATTTATGAGCACGGTGGGCCAGCCGATCTCAGCGGATGCAACGACAATCGAACATTTCTACTTTGATTCCGAAGGTTACCTGCACGGTGACATGTGGCTGCATGATCCTGTCAATTACACACGTCCGCCGTACCTTCTGCGAACGTATGCAAGAAGCCCCGCGCAGGCTGTGATCACCAAAGTCGATTGTGACCCCTACTCATTCTTCCGCTCGCTGGCCCAGGACGGCAGGCTGGAGGAGTTCTGGCGCCGGGGCGATCGTCGGCGATAAGGCGTTGTAAGTTATTGTTTTATAATGGGTGTATAGGTGTAAATGCGGATTTCGGGGCCGCTTTCACTAACGGAAACTAATCTTCCGTAAAGGATGTAAAGCCCATGAAGAAAAGTGCCGCAGTCGTCCTCGAAGAACTCCGCGAAGACCATAGAAACATGAGCTTGATGCTCAATCTCCTTGAGCGGGAATCCAATCGGATTTATGAGGGCAAGGAACCGGATTACGAGTTACTCGGCGATGTGATGCACTACATGACGGTGTACCCGGATGCAGTTCACCACCCGAAGGAAGACCGGCTTTATGCGGAACTGCGGGCGTTTCGACCGGACCTTTCGGTTGGCTTCGAACGCATCACGATGGATCACCGGCATATCGCCGAACTCAGCGTGAAACTTCGCAATGAAATTGCAGCAATTAACAGCGGCAATCCGATCAAGAGAAATGCCGTCGTTGCCGATGCACTGCGTTACGTCAATACATTACGCGGGCATATGCAGTGGGAAGAACTGGATCTTTTCCGCCGCGTCGATGAAATGATCAGTGAAGGTCATATCTCGTTCGATTCAGCCACATTCGCCCATAACCACGATCCGGTTTTCGGACCGGAAGTCGAGCAAAATTTTGGCCGGCTGTTATCGAGCATTCGAGCTTTGTCCCCGGCCTGCTAGAAGGTCCGGGCCTAGAAATACCAGGCCAACCGGGCAAACAAAGACAGCTCCGTCGACAGGTACAGATTCCCCTGTGCGGCGCTTATTCCACCAAACTCCGTGCCGGACGGTCCTAACGGCAAATTTATTGCGCCGAGAAAATCACTGTTGTCGCCAAGACTGTACCGCGTTGTCACCTGGAACAAAGCGCTGCCGTCATCCAGGTTGGTAAACAGATTCGGCGTCAGCGTCCATAGCGGGTTCATTTCGATGAGCACTCCGCCAGCCAGGTAATTTCTGCCAATTGTAAAAATCTCCCCCCTTGCAATTCGCAGCAAAAGACCAGGGTTCTGTGCCAGAGAAAGCGGATCATAGTAGTCTGCGCGCTGTCCAAATCCATTGAAATAATATTCAACAATGCCACTCATGTTCCTGCCGCCCATGATCCATGAGTAGCTCAGGTTAGTTACCAACTGTACTTTTCGGCCGGAAACGGTGTCCGACACGACAACGTCGCCACGCCAGACAGCGCCTCCAATATTCCTGTTTCCGCCAACGCCGAACACGGTCTCGTCATAACTGTGAGCAAGCAGAAAATCGTACTCATAATCACGTGATACTGCGTGATACTTTATTGCCGTTGTTGCAAACCTCGAGTCAAGCTTTCCGTCAAGAAGGTTGCGTCGAAAGACATGTGCCGCCTGCAGGTCGCTGCCATTTGCAAACAGATATTGGCCGTAAACCATGTCGTCACCGACCTTGTATTCAGTATCTACCGCAGTTGGATCGAACGGATTGACAATATCCATCGGCGAGAATATCAGCCCGTTACCCCAGCTTATGGCCTGGCGCCCGACTCGCGCGACGACAGTGTCCGATGCAAAACTTACCGAAAGACGATCGAGTCGGTGTAACACGATCGTGTCGGTCTGATCGCTGATCACATCCGTGAGGTTCATCAGTCTTCTTTCATCAGTCAGTGAAGCGTCGACAAATGACAATCCGGACATCGGCAGCAGCCGGGACAGCTCGATTCGGTCCCCGGTTCCGGCATAGAACTGCCATGCCGCATCGATCGACCATTCATCCCTGGCTGCAGCAAAATTCAGCCGGACATCCGACTCGATATCCAGCGCGGTTGAACCGATAAGGTCGTTAAAAACGCTGTTCTCCGGAAAGGAATCAGCAAGTAATCGGGCCTTCACATGACCGTCGAGCTCGTAATTCGACTCTTCAGCCATCGACAGGCCGCTGACCATAATCGCCACGAGGGCGAAGAAGCAGTCTCTAGCCAGGTTGTTGGTCGATATCACCAACTATCTTCCCATCCAGCATCTTGATCAGTCTCCTGGCATATGCCATTACGCTTTGATCGTGTGTAGCAATCACGAACGTCGTGCCGTGCATCTGATTGAGTTCAACAAACAGCGTCATCAGTTCACCCGACGTCACTGAGTCGAGGTTGGCCGTCGGCTCGTCCGCCAGCACCAGGGCAGGACGCGATACGATTGCGCGTGCAACGGCGACACGTTGCTGCTGACCACCCGACATTTCTGCCGGACGGCGGTCTTCCAGGCCCTCCAGGCCGACCTCTTGCAGTATGGCCATGGCCTTTTCGCGCCGAGGTCCGGACGCGATACCCTGGACCTGCATGACAAACTCAACGTTTTCCCGGGCGGACAGGACGGGAACAAGATTGTATGCCTGGAACACAAAGCCGATCTGTGCGAGCCGAAGCGCGGCGAGATCTCCTTTGCTCAACTGGTCAATTCTTCGCCCGGCCACCCAGACCTCGCCACTGTCTGGCACATCGAGTCCGCCGATCGCATTCAGCAGCGTCGTCTTGCCTCCGCCCGACGGAGCTGAAAGACATACGAAGTCTCCCTCGGGAATGTCGAGGTCAACATGGTCGAGCGCCTTGATATCCTGATCGCCCTGGCGATATGTCTTGCACAGATCAATGCAACGTACAGCTGACATTTCTATACCTTTGTAATAGCTTCAACCGGCTCGTATCTTGACGCGCGCCAGGCCGGCGACAGGCTCGCGAAAAAACCGAGAATAAGTACAACAACATTCGCCAGCACGACGTCGCTTGCCTGCAACTCCGGATAAAGAATGCTCGATGCGCCAAACATCTCCATACCCTCCGCAACGATCGAAATGTCGATGCCGCCCCGCAATGGCAGAATGGACGCAATAGCAAGGACATTGCCAATGGCCAGGCCAATTATCAGCAAGAGCGATGACTCGAAAACGATTTGCAGGAGAATGCCGGACGGGCGCATCCCCAGGGCGAGCATCAGCCCGATTTCTCGCACGCGTTCGAACACAGCCATGACCAGGGTGTTTACCAGGCCAAAAGAAAGTGCGAGAAAAATAACTACTATCCAGACAAGCACAAAACCGTCCATAACCGCCAGCATGGAACCGAGATAAGAGTCGAGTTCATTCCACGGCAATACTTCGTCGTTCGTTCCCATCAGTTGCCGAACAGTTGCCAGCAGTGGACGAACATCGCGGTAGTCATCTCCCATGACGGCAAGTTCGCTGACGCGATCGTCGATTCCAAGCATCTCCTGTATTGCCTGCCTGCCGGCAAATACGAATGCCTCTTCCTGTATTGCCAGGTTTGCCTCGAAGAGGCCTATGACACGGAAACCGCGATCTGCAACTTCGTTGTCCGGATCCTGACTCATAATGACGATGCGTTTGCCGATCTCAGTTTCCAGTTTCTCTGCCAGCTTTCGCCCAATCACGATGCCATTGGACGCGGCGGTGTCCAGACCGGTGCCGGCGACAATTGTGCTGCCGATCGCATCGACCGACTGTTCCTGTATCGGATCGACGCCAAGCAGCGTGACGCCGCGGGACTCCCGCTCGCTGGAAATGATAGCGGGCACCCGGACGCGTGCGGAAAAACGCTCGATGCCTGCAGAGCTGAATCGCTCCGCCAGTTCGACATCGCTCATCGCAATAAGATTGCTTACGCTCGGATCGTCACGATATAGCGGGTTATGAACCTGCACATGACCGGGCAACGCCCGAATGCCGTCACGAACCATGTCATTGACCATTCCTCGCATTAAAGCGGTCATGAATATCATCGCCCATGCGCCAACACTGATAGCGGCCAGCATAATGACGGTACGGCGATGATTGCGCCAAAGGTTACGCCACGCCAGGACGAAGGAGATCTGTATGACGCGCATCAGACTGCCCTCATTGCAGCAACAGGCTGTAACCAGTGCAGACGAAGCGCGGGGTAAAGCGAGGAAAGTATCGAA
The DNA here is from genome assembly GCA_024640345.1 of Woeseiaceae bacterium. Lineage (GTDB taxonomy): Bacteria > Pseudomonadota > Gammaproteobacteria > Steroidobacterales > Woeseiaceae > SZUA-117. The sequence goes on along the minus strand of JAHEFD010000002.1, from coordinate 16,444 downwards.
CCGACAAAAACCACGGCAGGCCCGAGGAAAAGAGTCAGCACCGTCACTTGCGGATAGAATCGACTCGGAAGATTGAAGTTAGCCGCCATTTGATCCATGCCGGGGTAACTGAAACCATTGTAGGTGAACCAAAGCGTGACGAGGCCACCAGCAAGGGCACCCAGCAGCAGCCCGGCCAGCGCCATCATGCCGGTCTCGAGAATGACAAGCGTCCCGAGGCGGCCGGGTGTCACTCCCAGCGACATGACGATACCGAACTCGTGGGTGCGCTCCAGTACCGACATCAGTTGCGTATTCATAACGCTGAATGCGACCAGGATGACCAGGATTCCGTACATAAAGAAGGCGCTGCTGATATCTGCCTGGATTGCCTGCTTCAGCCCTGGTTGCAAGGCGTCCCAGTCGTGCACAACAAGGCCTTCGTTGATGGGCAGGGATGCTTCCACCCGGGACTTGATGCCCGGAACGGACGCAAGGTCAGGCGTTACGATGACAACAGCGTGACTGGCGCCTTCCATGTAGAACACGTCATCGAAAAATCCCACGGGGATCTCTGCGATTGAACGATCCATATCAGTGACGCCGCTATCGAAAATACCCGCCACTTCGGCAACGGCAGCTGCGAATGAACCATCGCGCCCACTGCCCAAAAGGGTTAACTCATCACCAAGCCCAACCCGCAGGTTGCGAGCAAGAACTTTTCCAATAACGATTTCCTGTGCATCCCGCCCGGTCGGGTAATGCCCCTCACGAACCAGCCCTGGAATCGACGACACGCGCGGCTCATATTCCGGGTCAACACCGAAAACCTGGACGCCGTAACTGCGGTCCTCGCTCGAGAGCAAAACAAATGCCGACGAGCGAACGGTGATTGTCTCCAGCTCCAGTTCACTCCTTAAGCGTTCCGCGACCGATCTCGCGTCGGGTACAACCTGGCGAATCTTCAGATCATCCTTGTAACCGACCGCCTGAACCTGCAAATGCCCCGTAAATGCTTTCAGCGTATTGTCGATCATCAGCTCGTACATACCGAACTGAATGGAAATCATAAAGACCAGTAACGCATTGGAAAAAACCATTGCGCCGATCGTCAGCCACGTTCTTCGTGGATGACGCCAGACATTTCGCCAGGCCAAACGCGAAGTGATGTTCACGAGCGTTCCCTAGTTTCTCGGATTACGGAGATTTGAGAGCGTAAAGACGCTGCTGTTTAATTCAACATCGAATTCGACACTGTCCAACCTGATTTCCGTCCATTCTCCGGGCGCTTCCTCCTTCTCCATCCTCTGGATCGCAGCGACGGCGCGCCCACCCATTTCGGCAAACTCCAGGGTACGAAGCGTCTTCACGCGCGCGCCATCCTGGTCGTAGAAACGATGCTCGACGAGGACATTATCTTCCCGAACAAACAACACCTCCCTTCCCCAGACGACTGCAGCATCCTCGTGTGGAATGGATTCGATTTCGTATACGGTAAGGCCGTCCAGTTCTGTTTTTCCCAACAGCGCGTGATCGTACTGCTCGAGAATATCGTCCGTTCGCGAAATATCCTTGTTCGAAAAGTCCGATCCCATCCAGCTTTGGTTCATCATTGACGACGGAACCTTGATTACCCGGTTTACTTTCGGCGAAAAAGTCCACATGTTGTTGTCGTCGATCAAAGTGCCATTACCACGATCTTTTCTCGGTGCGGTTACACGAACGAGGGATCGCTTTTCACCTTGCGTCCACGACTCCATTGACATGCTGCGTTCCCAGTCCGGCCGATGGATAGTCATCGTCATTTCGCTTTGCGATGACAGGCCACGCCAGTGGTTCAGGGCATCGCGAACTATTTCTGTTGCGGTCCGGTCCACCCCTTCGGCAGAAAACGCAGAAGCGGCCAGGAACAGCGTAAGGACAAGGAAGCGTTGAAGCACGTGAGCACCGGATTACCTGTTATTCGAATCAGCAGTATTTCACGGGCCAACTGGGCCGACAATGCGGAAAGGCCGCAACTCGCGTGACGTTTTCCCCCGGGGTCGTTCAGGCAGAGCCAATTAACTCGTTAACAGCCCGAAACGCCTCCCCGATCGCTGCGTCGGTATGGGGACTGGCGGCGGCGTCTGCATTGGCTATCGCAATCCGGCCTAGTCGCTGGCGTCCCACGACTGCCGGCCGCTCCGCGGTAGTTGTAAATGCCCATTCGTCAGGATCGAACAGCGGATTGTACGAATAGGTATAGCCGTGCGGCCATCGATTAACCGTGATACCCAGGATATCCCGCTCATGATCAAAGCCTGTCGGGCCGAGAATTCGGGAAAGCTGATCGCGGATGTGGTGCTCGAAAGTCGAGAACGGGGTGGCCAGCATCCTGTTCCTGCCGATGCGATGCTGCTCACGACGCGAAAGTCCCGGCTCGTTGAAATAACACGACATTCGCACCACGATGGGTTTATCCGGGCTTCGAGCGGTTTGATACTCGCCTAGTTCAAGTGACGGCGGCAAGCCGATACTCGGATGATAACCACCGGGGGCGCTGACTCTCGAAATGCCTGCATCAGCAAACGACTGCCAGTTAGAGATCAGGACGCCGGTGTAAACCAGCGGCGACTTCTGGCCATAGAGCAAAGCTTCTCTTTGCTTCTCGGAAAATTCATGACAGATATGAGGGATGACCGAATTCCAGCACGCCATCACAACCGCGCCACTCTTCACCGAGTACGCCTTGCCATCGAGAACATACTGCGTTTCGACCTGCCGATCATTGATGTGCGCAACATTCACGACCGTACTGTTCAGTCGAATTTTGATCCTGTTTTCGTTTCTATCAAGAAGACTGTAGTCAACCCGCGCACTAACGACATCTTCCATTGAGTCGCCCGGCATGGAATCCGGTACGAGAGATCGCACCAATAGCCTGGCAATGGTTGCATTGCCGTCGGGAAAATACATATCCGGATCGCCGCTCTCTGCCCTTGCCGTGTTCTCCCGTCCGTGTTGCCCGCCCGGTTCGTTTGCCAGCCGGTCTGGCGATACCTCATCAAGGTTCAATCCGTCAAATCCGGGGTAACCCATTTCGCGGCAGTAGATGGCCGGAATAGCATCCATCGCCGTAACGAATATTCCCAGCAGACTGCTGTCGAAAAGCTTCACGACATCGGGGTGACACTTGGCAACTTTGGTAATGTAGTCGCGATAACTCATGTGAGCGAGCTTCGCTCTTTTCTCGTCTGAAGTCAGGCCGGGAAAATAGTCCTTCCGGTCTTTGTAAAGTCGCTTCGCGTCACGCTTGACCTCATCGCTTAACGGCGTCTTTTCGATAAATTCGTCGAAAGCATCGTCGCCGTAGCCGACCACTAGCTTTTCCGTTCCAAACGTCTCCCGATCGAAAAACATGCTGCCTTTCAGACCCATCTCCGCGTACCGTGAAAACATCTTCCGGTTTTTCTCGAAGTAGCGGCTGCGGTCAATGCCAAGCTCCCAGAGCAGGCCGGCAGCCGCTGAATTGTACTGTTGCGGGGCTTCGACATTCAGCGTGCCTCCGTTGACCAGGTACATTTGCCCGTCATGCCAGAATTCGTTCCGCTTCGCGTGACCGCCGAAATCGTCATGGTTGTCGAGAATCAGTATGCGAGCCCCCGGGCCATGCTGTTTGCGAAAAAAGTAGGCTGCGGACAGGCCGCTCAGCCCTCCACCGACGACAACCAGGTCATAGAGCCGATCACCGGCGTCAACTGCATTCCATCGCTTGCCATCTCGTGCTTCATGCGCAACCTCGAATGAGCCATCGTGGCTGCCTCGCAAGCCCTGCTTCGTGGGAGGATAGTAATCCGGGGGCAAGGCGGTCGGATCCAGCATATTTTGCGCAAGCGCCTCGAGCGGAGAAATGCTTGTACCTGCCGCCAGGCTAAAGGCACAACCGTTGACAAAGTCTCGCCTGTTCAGCGTCGTTTTTTTCACCATTGCTCCCCCGAAAAGCCGCTTGCCTGCTATCTCTCGTAAACAATATTGCCGTTAACAATTGTCATCAAAATCCGGCCGTTAAGAATATCGCCAGGACTTTCTTCGGCAAGCAGAAACGGATCAATATCCATAATGGTCAGATCCGCCCATCGGCCAGCTTCGATAATACCTGTTTCGTCCTCGCGAAAACTCGCATAGGCCGACCAGTTCGTGTAGCCGCGAACCGACTCTTCGGCGTTCATGCGCTGTTCGGCGTACCAGCCGCCTTCAGGTTGCTCATTCTTATCCTGTCGCGTGATCGCCGCATGCAGGCCGTAAAATATACTGTGGTCCGAGCCGGGATTGTCCGAATTGAACGTGAGCCTTGCATTGGACTCCCGAAGCGAACGCCAGGCATAAGCGCCAAGAACTCGTTCGGGACCCAGTCGCTCTTCCGCCCACGTCTTGTCTTCCACCGCGTGCGGAGGCTCCATGGACGCGATAATACCTAGCGCTCCCAGTCGCGGAATATCGTCAGGGCTCATCACCTGGGCATGCTCAATCCGGTGCCGGTTTTTCGCCGTGGACGAATCTTCCTTGAAGACGCCCTCAAGGATATCGAGCGCCTCCCTGTTGCCAGCATCACCGATCGCATGGATCGCGATCTGGAATCCGGCTTTCATTGCCTGTGCATTGAGTTCCTGGTTGAACCCGTAACCATCGCCACTGATGCCACGATGCCCGGGTTGATCCGCGTAATCATAAAGCAGGCGGGCACCTCGCGAACCAAGGGCGCCGTCGTAATAGGCTTTGACCGTCCGCGTCACCAACATGCTGTCGTTATCCTTGTCCGGTCCTTTTTCGAGCCATTTACGAATCAGGTCCTCGTCACGCAGCGATAACATCGCGTAGACACGAACGGGCAAGCGATCGGCTGCCTCCAGCTCCTCAAGAATGCTCATCGCCTGCGTGTCGAGACCAGCGTCATGAACGGCGGTGAACCCATCGGCCGCCATTTGATTCAACCCAAGCAGAAGTTGACTCGTCAGGGTCTCGCGCGACGCGTCGGGAATAGCCGAACTGAGAAGCTGCACAGCTCGGTTGAGGAACAGTCCCGTCGGCTGGCCGTCCGCGCCAAGGCGCATTTCTCCGCCAACCGGCACTTCTGTTTCTGCCGTAATGCCGGCTGTGTCCAGCGCCATCTGGTTACCCCATCCGGCGAAGCCGTGCAGGCTATCCATGAATACCGGGTGATCCGGCACCGCTTCTGACAGGAGCGCCTTGTCTGGATAGCGATTTGCCCAGGCCCCTTCGTCCCATCCGCGCCCGATAATCCATTCGCCTTTCGGCACAGTCTTCGCGCGTTCGACAACCAGCGCGACCGCTTCTTCCTCTGTTGCCACGTCAACCAGGTTCACCTGGTCCAGCAATGCGCCCAGACCGAATACATGGGTGTGAGAATCAACGAGCCCCGGGATTACTGTCGCGCCGGCGAGATCAATCACCCGGCTCGACTCACCACGATACTCCATCGCTTCACGAGTGCTGCCGACAAACAGGATTTCCCCGCCCTGGGTAACGATCGCCTCCGCATCGGGATGCCAGCCCCCGTCATTATGCGGCGCATCAGGTTTAATGGTGCCGTCCGGTGATGCTTCGTCCCAGTCGAGCGTATAAACGCGAGCGTTGGTCAGGATCAGGTTTGCACCACCGGCCTCTGATACCTCGGCCGGATCTTCTGCACAGCCGGCCATCATCACCAGGAAAATGGCTGCTGCGCTTAGTTTCAGTTGTCTCATTATTTCCACCTGTATGTGCCCTGAACAGAAACTAGCTCACCAGCCACGAGATGTCAGCAATTTGTGTGTTCCTGCCCGGCAAAGTAATGCTCTTGGCGATACGTGAATCCCGTAATGGCGGGCAAGGACCAGACAGCTAGACTGAATATGTAGGGCAGTACGGCGGAGGATATCGGAATGATGAGTCTCGAAATGATTATGAGCACGGATTTGATTACCGTGGCTCCCGCTGACACGCTGGCGACGGCGCGAAACCTCATGCACGACAAGAGGATTCATCATTTGCCCGTACTCGATAACGACAACAAACTGGTCGGGCTGGTTACGCTCACCAACGTGCTCGCAGCAACCGATTCAATCCTTCGCGAGGCCGAAAATCGCATCCCCGCCAACGATATCGTCGTCGGGGATATCATGGTCCGCGACGTTGCAACCGTCAGTGAAAATGCGAGTCTTCGACAAGCGGCCCTCTTCCTGGAAAAACATCGTATTGGATGCCTGCCCGTCGTTAATGACGGCGAACTGCGTGGCATCGTGACCGACACAGACTTTGTCGGCGTGGCGATAAATCTTCTCGAGCAGATCGAAGATACCGAACCGTTCGACGAATCCGAGTCACTGGACGACATTGCCGAAGCCTGATGAACAAACACCCTGGCGCCAGCCGGTAACAATCAGAACGTATTTGTGCTCATTGCATCGGTCGACTGTCCTCGGCCTGCAACGTAATTGATGATCATGTCCGGCGTAACCGGCACGCGATTAAATACGTGCCCTCCCAGGGCATCAGATATAGCGCACAAAATAGCCGCTGAAGCGCAACCCATTACCGGCTCACCGATTCCTTTGACGCCGACGGGATTGTCGCGATCGGGCAAATCAACCGCATCCCAGTCGAGGGTTGCCGGCAGATCCAGATACGTCGCAGGCTTGCACTGATAGAAACCGACATTGGCGGGCAACCCGGTCTGCCGGTCATAAACATGTCGCTCCAGTCCTGCCATGCCAATTCCCCACACCGCGCCGCCACGAACCTGCGCAGCGAGCCCCATGGGGTGAACGACAGTGCCGCAGTCCGCGACACCCAGGTACTCGATGATGTCGTACTTGCCTGTCTCGAGATCCAGTTCGATCTCCACAAATCCAACTGCCAGCGCCGGCACGGCACCACGCATGGGAAGGGTATCCTTGGCTACCCCGACCAGGCCCGTGCCCCTGATATTCGAGACAGCAAGTTTCGTCACATCGTGTATTTCGTCGGGCACCTCCGAACCATCGAATCGCCCACCGAGTTCTACTGCCGCTTGCGCAACCTTCGCATAACTCATCGACGTGTTCGGATCCGCCTTCGCGAAAACCCGCTCGTCGCCAATGTCATAATCATCCGCAGTACCACCCAGCTTCATTGCGGCGATCGCCTTGATTTTTTCCACTGCATCCAGTGCAGCAACGTAATTCGCTCGAGAATGCGTAAACGACGTGTTGCTGCCATTTTGCGCTGAACTCCACGGCAGATTCTCGGTCGACTTGCCGTAGTGCAGAACACAGTTCTCCCAGTTGCAGCGCAATACGTCAGCTGCCGGTCGGGTCGTTGACGCATACGAATACGTGCCCAGGTTTCCAACACCGCTGTGTAAGTGAATCTTGCCATCCGGCGCGATACGGATGAGACCGTCATAACCGCGCCTGCCTGCAGAATGATAAGCCTGCCCGATGCCAATGCCGGTTACCTTTGAGCCGCGCTGTTGCCTGCTGCGCCGAACCTTTTCCTGCCAGTTAAATCGCTCCGCCCCTTTTGCTATCGCCTCCTTGATGTAGGCGCTTGTCATTGGTTCCTGGGTGGGCCCGTGAAAGGAATCGTTATCCGGTGCATTGGTCACGCGAATTTGTAGCCGGTCCATCTCAAGCTTGAACGCCGCCTGATCAAGTAACGGTTCGATTGCCGACGCGATCTGGTTTTGCCCGGGCCCACGCTGCGCACCCTTCGGCGTCGTGTTGGTCATCACGGGAATCGCCCGGAAGCGCATGGTCTCCGGCTGATACACCAGCGAGGTAGCCCCGGCAGCGGATGCCGCAGACGGGAATCCTGTCTGGCAACCGATGTCCTGGATGAGGAACAGATCCATCGCACAGATCCGGCCATCTTCACGAAATCCGATTTTCACATTCCCCTGAAATCCGGACCGCGCCTTCCCGAGGAAAAACTCCTCGGCTCGACTAAGGTGTAATGCAACCGGCCGGTTAATCTTCCTGGAAAAGTACGCAGGCAAAACGAGCATCGGATACGGCGTGCTTCGCGAGCCAAATCCACCGCCACAATGCTCATTGATGTAAACGAGGTCTTCAACGGGAATACCTATCATTGCCGCGAGGCCCGGCAGCATTGCACTCTGGCTTTGTGACGGACCGTGTAAAAAGCAGCGCCCGTTTTGCCAGTACGCCATGGACGACCGCGGTTCCATCGAGTGATGGGCATATCCGGCGGTGACGAAGTTCTGTTCGATTATAAAGCTGGCCTGCTTGAAACCCTCGTCGATATCGCCAACAGACCACTGGATAGGCGTATCGCGCTCAGGGGGCTTTCCATTGATGAAGCCATCGAGCTCTTCCGCTGTCCATGTGTATTCCTCGGGACCCGAAGAGTCGTCGCCAAACCCGGCTGGAGCGTAAATATTTCCCTCGGTTCTCGCCTGCGGTCCACCGGTCTTGAGCGCCTCCAGGGGATCAACGCAGAATGGCAGCGATTCGAAGTCGATCTTGATCTTTTGCAACGCGTTGGTTGCTATCGTGTCGCTCGTAGCAGCGATTACCAGCACCGGATCTCCCACGAAGACCGGCTCATTCGTCAAAATTGCCGCCCTCGGAGGCGCTGCTTCGGGTACGTCGTCGGCGGTCAGTACGCCAACGACGCCATCCATCGCCAGCGCCTCGGTCAGGTCAAGATTCCGGACGCGGGCGTGCGGCATCGGGCTTGTCAGCATCCGCGCATAAACCAGCCCGTCAACGCGAATGTCCTCCGCGTACTTCGCGGCACCAGTAACCTTGCCCCTGATATCCGGAGGCGTGAAATTACTGCCTGTGTATGTCGCCACTCCTGGCCCCTCTCGCTTTACAGAAAATTATTTGGCCAGATCATTGAACGCCACATATGGGCGGTCGGGCTACTGTCGAATCCCAGGCCTTCTTTCGGCTGCTTGAAGTTGCGTCCGATTATGTCGGTAAAGTCCTCGACGTCGACCTGCAGGTCCGGATCAAATGCATATATATCGTTGATCGTTATTTCACGAGAAGACATGTACCACTTGTGATTTTTTGCCCTGTCGTGCTCTTCTTTCAGGTACGGTTCCGGCACATAGTCTTCACCAAAATATTCGATATAGCGCTCCGGGTATTCGTAGCCCGCTTCCCTGTCGGGAAAAAATCTCAGCGCCTGGTGTTTTTCGATGGCCCAGGCCACTTCCGGATCGACATACGGCCTGACCAGTTGCGCGGCCCAGTAGCCGTGGTCCGTGCCCATGATGTTGAGCCCGACATCGTGCAGCAGGCAGGCCATGATGACTTTCTCGCTGCTGCCATTCTTCTGCGCCAGGCGCGCACTTTGCGTCACGTGATTGGTCGACCAGCGCAGCTTGTAAAAATCCATCAGCGTCGGCGCTTTGCCCATCTTGGGAAGCAAGGGTTCGTTGTGCTGCAAGTAAGGTCGCTTGTCATTCGGATCGCGTTCCGGACGCCCGTCAATGAAACAGTGGCCGGGTTTTGCACGGCGCTTGTCCAGACTGGCCTCCATCGCCTCCTCAAGCGCGTCGGCCTTGGCAGAAAGTGTGCTCGCGCTGGCAATGCTGGCTGCAGCTGCGACGCTCAAGTTATTCAGAAACTTGCGGCGATCCATAGTCATCCCCCTTCCAGGTTTCCTGGTTCGTTAGTCTATAGTTATTGCTATTTCGTCAATTCCTTCGATTCCGCCGGTAACCCGGTCTCCAACAGCCACTGGTCCGACTCCCGCCGGCGTGCCGGTAAACAGCAGATCGCCTGGCTCCAGCCGGAAGAGTGTTGATAATTCAGCGACAGATTCTGCTACGTCCCATATTAGCTCATTTAGGTCACCCTGCTGCCGAACCGCGTCATTTACAGCCAGCCAGATCCGCCCGGTCGACGGATGGCCGATGTCGGCCGCGGCGTGAATGGCGGAAATCGGTGCTGATTCGTCGAATCCCTTTGCGGTATCCCAGGGTCGGCCCAGCTTCTTGGCCTCTTTCTGCAGGTCACGGCGTGTGAGATCGATGCCAACGGCGTAGCCGAAAACGTGCTCAAGGGCCTGATTTTTCGGAATGTTTTCGCCGCGCCTCCCGATGGCTGCAACCAGCTCGACTTCATGATGCAGATCAACCGTCCTCGGTGGATAGCGGACGGTTTTTGCCTGGCAGACAACCGCATCGGCGGGCTTCATGAAGAAAAAAGGCGGTTCACGGTCGGGATCGTGGCCCATTTCACGGGCATGTTCCCCGTAATTTCGACCGACACAATACACACGCCTGACCGGATACCGATCATTGCTGCCGGCGATGGCGACCGAGGGCTGTGGCAAATCGAACAGATTCATACGAAATCATTATTCCTTATGCGTCGCACTATTAAGTCGTAGAATAAAGCCAAAATCCAGTGGGGGACTAAAAATGACAATCGCTAGAAGAGAATTTTTGAAGGCTGTTGGCGGCGCATCCGTTGCGGGCAGCCTGGTTGGATATGGCGCTCCTGCGCTGGCGGCAGCGCCAAAACCCCTCGACTTCGGATTCACTGACGACAATGTGCCGATGAATGCGGCCAATTTATGTCCAATGCCCTCCAGCATAACGACTGCACATGCCCGTTACGCGCAGGCCCTCGATCTGTCACTGAGTTCTGAGAGCCGGCACAGCGTCGAGGCGTTAAAGGAAGAGGCCCGCAGCCGACTGGCGGCTTTGCTGGGCACCTCGGCCGACGAACTGGGAATCGTGCGAAATACCTCCGAGGCGAACAATACGATCGTACAGGGTGTGCCGCTGCAGGCCGGCGATGAAATCGTTCTGTGGGACCAGAATCACCCTTCCAACAGCGTCGCCTGGGATGTACAGGCCTCGCGCCTGGGCGCAACCGTCCGGCGCTTTTCAGTTCCGACCGACACCGGCAGCATCGATGAGGTGGTCGATCTTTTCGTTGCGGCTGTCGGAGACCGGACCAAGGTCGTGTCGTTCACACATATCTCCAATATCTCAGGCTTCAAGATACCCGCTGCCGAAGTTTGCGCCGCGCTGCGAAAGCGGAAGAGCGACATTCATATTCATGTTGACGGAGCCCAGACATGGGGCGCGGTAGATATCAATCTCGGCGCAATAGAAGCGGACTCGTTCAGTGGCAGCGCCCACAAATGGTTCATGGGGCCGCGAGAGGTTGGCCTGCTTTATGTTCGTGAAGATCACGTCGAGAGTATCTGGCCGAACATTGTCAGCATTCCCTGGGGCCAGACCGAAGATGACGCGCCTGCCGGCGCCAGGAAATTTGACGCCCTGGGTCAACGCGATGACGCCGCGATTGCGGCACTTGCCGACGCTGCCGGTTTTCACGAAGCGATAACACCTGCCGGTATCGAAGGGCGGTCAACAATGATAGCCGACAGGTTACGTGCGGGCCTTAATGACCTCGATGTAAAATTCGTGTCCTCACTGAATCCGGCGTTCAAGAGCAGCGTTGTGATCTTAAGCGTTCCTCGCGAGAACGCGAGAGGCCTGCCGGGCAAGATTTACCAGGACTCCGGCATCATTACAGCAGCAACCGGCGGACTTCGCATGTCCCCGCATGTATACAACACCGAAGATCATGTTGATCGGGTTGTAGCCGCTGTCAAAAAATCCCGGGCACTGCTCGCATAGCAGGTACGCAGCGTCGATATCAACGCGAACCGGGTGACGCACCTGGTTCAGCGACCCGTAGAATGGCGTGGAATTCGTTTCTTCGTCGCCGTGCTGCACAGAATGACGAGAACAGTATTACTGGTGTGACCAGTTATCCGGATCGGTCGAGTCGCCCGGCGACAAGCCGATAATGTCGCCCTCCGTTTCGATGCCCAGACCTAATACAGTGCGATTGGCATAACTGAAATAGGCGGCCACCTGGTTGATCTCGAGGATCTCGCCATCATCGAAGCCGGCATCACGCAGTTTTCCTATATCGGAGCTTTCAAGACCGACCGGATCCGTCGTCAACTTGCCTACGTAAACAAGGCCGGCGAGCTCCCTGCCATCAAACGCTGCTGCCGGATTCCCGGCGTCCAGCGCCGAACGAATTTCCGCGCCGCGTTCGTTATCGCGTAACAATCGCAACAAGCCCGCGTAGTGGTGGTCAATACAGTAGCGACATTGATTGAGAATGCTGACATAGACCCCGATCGTTTCGAGATACGACTTCGGCAATTCGTTCCGTGGATGGTGCAACACATACTTGTAGATCGCCATGTGCCCTTCCATCGTGTGCGGTCTCAGGCTGTGCGCCATCATGATGTTGTCAACGTTATTGTCAGGCCCTTTGATCCGATCGTACAGTTTCCGGAGCGTACCCTCGGACGCATCGTATGAGATAGTCTTGATCCAGGTCATCCAGTCTTCGCCTCTGGTCAAAAAAGAAAAGGAAGTTCGTAATCGATTTTCAAGTCACTCCTGAGCGGCGTAGCCGGATACTTGCCCTTGCCCTGCCGATCATCGGTGGCATGGTATCGCAAAACCTCCTGAACATCGTCGATACCGCCATGGTCGGTTTTCTCGGTGATGCAGCACTGGCCGCCGTTGGCCTCGGCGGATTTGTCGTCTTCATGTGCCAGGCGCTTATCCTCGGTATCTCAACTGGCGTTCAGTCGAGTGCTGCTCGACGAAAAGGCGAGAATCGCCCGGACCGGGCCGCTGCAACACTTAACACTGCGTTGCTCCTGGTACTGGTCGTTGCACCGCTGTTTTCCATCCTGCTGATCCAGCTTGCCGATACTGCATTCCCGTTACTCAACGAAGATCCCGATGTCATTGCACTTGGTGTGCCTTACATCGAATGGAGACTCGGAGCCATCGTTTTCGTGGGCATGAACTTCGCTTTCCGCGGCTACTGGAACGCACTCGACATGTCTCGCGTCTACATGAATACGCTGATCATCATGCACGCCTGCAACATAGCGCTAAATTATGTGTTTATTTTCGGCAAGCTCGGCATGCCTGCGTATGGCGTCACCGGCGCCGGAATGGCGAGCGCACTCTCGATGGCCATCGGTACCGCGACCTACATATTCCTGGGCTTCAGGCATGCCGGAAAGGACGGGTTCCTGCGAGGCCTGGCTACCCGCAGTGAAACTGCTTCGCTAGTCCGCGTCTCACTGCCCGCAGGGCTACAGCAACTGTTCTTTGCAGCCGGTCTCGTCGCCATGTTCTTCATTATTGGCCGGATAGGCACACCGGAACTGGCTGCCGCAAACGTTTTGATTACGGTCTTGCTGTTCGCAATCCTGCCGGGACTGGCTTTGGGAATTGCCTGTGCCACCCTCGTCGGCCAGGCTCTTGGAAGAAAGGACGCGGAAGACGCTTATCAATGGACGCTGGATGTTGCGAAAATTACCGTACTGTTGCTTACCATCCTGGGACTTCCAATGCTGCTCGTCCCGGACCTGGTGTCCTCGATATTTATCCATGAGCCGACGACCCGCGAGCTGGCCCGCTGGCCAATGCGCCTGATGGGATTGACCATGCCGATTGAGGCCATTGGCTTTGCGTATATGCACGGACTTCTCGGCGCTGGCGATGCCCGCCGCGTAATGCTGGTCAGCGTCGGCACCCAATGGCTCATGTTTCTGCCGCTGGCATACCTGGTGGGCCCGTTCCTGGGATTCGGCCTGCTGGGCGTGTGGATTTTACAGGGGGGCAGCCGCGCGCTAAATTCTATTTTGTTCATCGAGATGTGGCGTGGGCGAAAGTGGCAGAATATTTCGATTTAATTCAGAGGAGCAATAATGGCTGCCGTTGAATCTCAAATGCTGGACCTGGGCACGACTGCTCCGAAATTTTCCTTACCCGATGCGAACGGCGTGCGTCATGCGTTGCGTGACCATGCCAGCGCTTACCTGGTGATGTTTATTTGCAATCACTGTCCTTTCGTCAAGCACATTCGAGAGCAGCTGGCGCTGCTTGGGCGTGATTACCTCCCACTTGATGTGGCGATCTATGCAATCAACAGCAATGACGCCGAAACGCACCCGGGTGACAGTCCGGCGAAAATGAAGGAAGAAGCAAATACCTGGGGGTACGAATTCCCGTACCTGGTCGACGAGGACCAGTCAGTCGCCAAAGCCTACAGGGCAGCCTGCACGCCGGATTTCTTTCTGTTCGACGCCAACAGGGCACTTGCCTACCGGGGGCAGCTGGATGACAGCCGGCCTTCGAATAACATCCCTGTTACGGGCAAAGATTTGCGTGCAGCACTGGACGCAGTCCTGGGCCATTCCGCGGTGCCGACCGTGCAAAAGCCCAGTATCGGCTGCAACATCAAGTGGAAGATCGGCAATGCACCGGAATATTTCGACTGATCTGATTCGCTAGCCGAATAGCAAACGAACATCTTTAGCGGTGGCAACCGGTCGCTTTTCCCGGCTGTTTTCTGCCAGCCTGACCAGGGCGGCATTATCTGCCGCTGTCGTGCCATCTGGTAACAACAAATTATTTTCAAAGCCGACCCGGGCATGCCCCTGGTTCAACGCCGCAAGAGTAGCAGCCTGTTGCTCTGTTCGGCCGAAACAGCAGACGGCCCACTCGATTTCCGGATCCAGGATCGAAGTAAAACTTTTCAGCTCACCGGGGTCACCCGTCAAATCATCGCTGTAGCGTCCGAGGACAAGAAGCACAAACGGGCGACGATCCGAAATAACACCTTTGTCTCGCAGCCTGACAAAGCGCTCGACTTCGCCCGGTGAATACAGGATGTATTGCGCCATTATGCGCTCTGCTCTCAACCAGGAAAAAAAATCTCTCGCTACCGGCTCATCTGCATCGGTGGCGCAGAGTTCTTTCAGTGCAAGCGAAACCGCCTCCGGCCTGAGATCCCTGACCATTGCCATCTGTTCCGCGGGATTGTATATGCCACAAGCTTCCGTGGTGACCTGGATGACGAGTTGGTCACCCACACGGGAACGAATCGCATCCATCGCCTGTCGATATCGACTAACATCCAGGGAATGTCGGCCCGCATCGTCACGAATGTGCAGGTGTATAACCGAAGCGCCGGCTTGTAGAATTGACTCCGCACACTCGGCCAGTTCCTCTGCCGAGATTGGCAACTCCGGGTGATCTGTCCGGGTTTTTCTCGCACCGTTTGGTGCACACATCACGATGAACGGTTTCGGCATCTACTTGAAAACTGAAGCGAACACCTTGTCGAGTTTGCTCGCCAACTCTTCGAAGTGCTGCTCTTTTGCGATGAATGGCGGCGCGAGCAACATGTGTGCGCCCAGCCGACCGTCGACCGTCCCGCCGCCGGGATAGCAGATAAGGCCATTCTTCATTGCGGCGGCTTTCAACTTCGCTGGCACTTTATCCTCCAGCGGAAACGCCGCTTTTGTTTGCCGGTCGGCCACAAACTCCATTCCAACAAACAATCCCCGGCCTCGAATGTCACCGACGGCCGGGTGATACTGAAATCGGTCACGTAGAATTTGGCGCAGTTTCCTGCCTTTGTCATTGACTGACGCCAGCAAACCCTGATCCAGGCACTCCTGAATGGCGACACCGGCCGCACAGGACACGGCGTGACCAATATACGTATGACCGTGCGCGAACCCGCCTGCATCGGCGGCGATGGAATCGCAAATATGCTTTCGCGCAATAATCGCACCAATCGGCTGGTAGCCACCGCCCAGGCCTTTCGCAATGGTGACAAGATCCGGCACGATGTCGTCGTGTTCATGTGCGTAGAACGTGCCACAGCGGCCACTGCCACACATCACTTCATCGGCAATAAAGAGCACCTGGTGTTCATCGCAAATCCTCCGGATCTCCGAGAAATACCCTGGCACAGCGGGAACGACGCCAAGCGTAGCACCGACGACCGGCTCTGCGATGAACGCGGCAACGTTTCCGGGACCAGCCTGGCGAATGGCCTCATCAAGCTCGGCGGCTACACGCTCGCCGTACTCGCGCTCCGTCTCCAGGTCATCCTTGTGGCGCCACGCATAGCACGGGGCAATACGCGGCCAGTCGTGAAGCACACGCTCATAAGGTGCTCGACGGAAAACGCTGCCGCTGACAGACGTCGCACCGAGCGTTCCACCGTGATAACTGAATTGCCGACTAATAACGATTGTCTTGTCAGGCTGACCCTTTGACCGCCAGTACTGCCATGCGATCTTCAGGGCTGTTTCGTTAGATTCGGATCCGCCGGACGTAAACCAGACTTTTGCATCCTCCTCTGCGAATCGATTCGCCAGCCGGGCTGCAAGGTTTTCCTGGGGTTCATTAGTGAAAAAGGCGGTGTGTGCGAAAGCAAGCCTGCCGACTTGCTCCTGAACCGCCCGAACGACATCCGGGTGACCATGTCCGAGGCAGGACACGGCTGCACCACCGCTCATGTCGAGGTATTGCTTGCCACTGGAATCGTAGAGGTACATACCCTCGCCACGTACGGCCAGCGGGTAGGTTGACCCGGCGTCTCTGTAAAAAACG
>JAHEFD010000142.1 GCA_024640345.1 Woeseiaceae bacterium | reverse complement strand
AAATTGGTCGGGGCGAGAAGATGGGCGCTACGCGCCTGTCGGCCGACAAGGCCGGCCTCGGTGCGAACTCTTATTCAGCTCCATCCCAGCCAACCTCTCTTGAATGAAAAAAATGGCCTCCCCGCAGTTGGCAAGGAAGCCACATTTTTTTCATTCAAATTGGTCGGGGCGAGAAGATTCGAACTTCCGACCCCCACAACCCCATTGTGGTGCGCTACCAGGCTGCGCTACGCCCCGACCGGTCTCGAAACGAAACGAGGGCGGCAATGATACTTGCCGCCCTCGCCCCTGAAAAGCACTCTGCTGAAAATATCTCAGCGACGCAGTATCTTCAGAACTTGCTCAAGCTCGATCCGTAACTGCTTGATAATCTGTTGACTCTGGCTAACATCTTCTTTTGCCTGGTCACCGGTCAGACGTTGCCGAGCTCCACCGATTGTGAAGCCGTCGTCATAAAGGAGGCTCCGTATCTGGCGGATGATCAACACATCCTGACGCTGGTAATAGCGGCGATTGCCTCGCCGCTTAACAGGCTTCAGTTGTGGAAATTCCTGCTCCCAGTAACGCAATACGTGTGGCTTAACCGCACATAAATCACTTACCTCACCAATGGTGAAATAGCGCTTTCCTGGGATAGGTGGTAATTCGTCGTTATTCCCCGGTTCCAGCATAGGCCTCTACTCGGGCTTTTAGTTTTTGTCCTGGTCGAAAAGTTACTACACGGCGTGCAGTGATTGGTATCTCTTCACCCGTTTTTGGATTTCTGCCCGGACGTTCGTTTTTATCCCGAAGATCAAAATTTCCGAAACCGGAAAGTTTGACTTGCTCCCCTACCGCGAGAGACGCTCGCAGTTCCTCAAAATACAAATCGACGAGTTCTCGAGCTTCCCGCTTGTTCAATCCCAGCTCATTGAAAAGTGATTCCGCCATGTCGGCTTTCGTCAGTGCCATTAGTTTTTATCTCTTAGTACTGCGGCGAATTGCTGTTCCAATTTGCGGATAACTGCAGCCATCACAGCGTCCGCATCGTCGTCAGTAAGGGTGCGGGATGTTTCCTGCAAAATCAAGCCTAAAGCGACGCTTTTTAGCCCCGGTTCTATACCGGGACCCCGATAAACGTCAAAAACCCTGACACTCGTCACAAGGTCAGAGGCTGCCGATTCGACCGCCTCCTGGAGGGCCGCGACCGTCACGCCATCGTTCACGACAACAGCGATGTCACGCCGGATCGTTGGGTACTTTGAAATCGTTTTCGCGACAGGAACATCTGTCGTAAATGTTTTTTCGGCATCCAGCTCAAATAACAAAGCACCTTTGTCGAGGTTTAGCTTTTTCGCAATCGACGGGTGAAGTTTTCCAATCACGCCGAGAAATTCTTTTTCACGGAAAATACTTGCGACTTGTCCTGGCTGCAAAACCGGGTGCTCTCCGGGCAGGAATTCATAGTCGCTTTCGCAACCGGCCATGGAAAGAATCGACACCAGGTCCGCTTTTATATCAAAAAAATCAATAGCTTGAGATGGCCTTCCCCACTGTTCCTGAACGATATCACCGACAGCAATTCCGGCGACACGCACAACCTCCTGAGGCGCATTAACTGGCCCATGGAACGTCTTTCCGATTTCAAATAAGCGAACTCGCTCCTGCTGTCTTGCCGTATTCGCCGAAGCAGCTGCAATCAGACCAGGCCAGATTGAACTGCGCATCACCGACATCTCGGATGAAATTGGATTGCTCAAAACCAACGCTGATTTTTTTCCGTTCACGAGCGTATTGGTTTCTTCGTCGATAAAACTGTAGGTAATTACTTCCTGGTAATCCCGGGCAACCAACGCGTTTGCGACCAATTCGAGATCGATTTTTGACTCATTTGCCGTCGCCAGTGGCGTTTCGCTGATCGCCGTGGTCTCGGGGATCTCATCGTAACCAAAGATTCGTGCAACCTCTTCAACCAGCGCATCTTCAACATCTATGTCAAATCGATAACTGGGAATTTCGACCTCCCAGCCCGATTTGTTTTCGCGTGTTTTCAACCCCAGGTCAGTCAATATTTGTGAAACGCGGTCACTGGCAATCTCCGTGCCAAGCACGCGCGCCAGCCGCGTTTTTCTAAGTTCGAGCGGCGCATTTTTTGGCAGGTGCTTGTCGGAGCGATGATCAACCAACGGACCTGCCTGCCCGCCAGAAATTGATATCAGCAAACTCGTCGCCCGCTCAATGGCGCGGACCTGTAAGTCTGGATCGACCCCACGCTCAAAACGTAACGAGGCGTCCGTATGCATTCCGTATTGCCTCGCGCGACCCGCCATAAATTCCGGTGGCCAGAACGCCGCCTCGAAGAATACATCGGTCGTATTCGTCGTCACCGCCGTCGACAAGCCCCCCATGATACCGGCCATGCCAATCGGGCCCGAGTCGTCGGTGATGACCAGCGTGTTCGGCAACAATTCGACTTCTTTCTCGTCAAGCAAAGTCAGTCTTTCACCCTTTTTCGCCAGCCTTGGACGAATCGGGCCATTCAGAAGCTGACAATCATAGGCATGCAGTGGCTGCCCCAGTTCCAGCATGACGTAGTTGGTAATATCAACGACCGGATGTATCTCGCGCAAGCCGCTGCGACGGAGTCGCTCAATCAGCCAGACAGGAGACCGGGCGGAAAGGTCAATATTCCTGATTACGCGAGCCGCAAACCGGGGACACCCTTCGGGCAGTACGAGATCAACCGGGTGCTCATCCTGGATCGTCGCTTTAATCGGGACAATTTGCGGACCCGCCATCGGTGTGGACGTCATCGCAGAAACGTCTCGCGCGATACCCATCACGCTGAAGCAGTCTCCACGATTAGGCGTCAGATCCAGGTCAAGCGACCGGTCAGGAAGATTAAGGTATTCCGACAGTGCCTGCCCAACCGGGGCATCAGCATGTAAATCTACAATTCCATCTGACTCGTCGCCTAAACCGATTTCAATTGCCGAGCACAACATTCCATTCGAAACGACGCCTCGAATTTTCGAACGACGAAGCTTGACCCCATTAGGTAACGTTGTCCCGGCGGGCGCGAACGGACTCTTCATTCCCTGCCGGACGTTCGGCGCACCGCAAACCACTTCGAGCGCCTCTCCATCGCCGGTCGATACCTGGCAAACACTGAGACGATCCGCATCAGGGTGTTTTTTTACCGCAAGGACTTCGGCGACGACGACACCATCCAACCCCTCGCCGTAGGCCTCCACCGCATCGACTTCATGGCCAATCATGGTCAGACGATGAATGAGCTCCTCACTATCCAGCGAAGGATTCACCCATTCACGTAACCATTTCTCAGAAAACTTCATTGCGCTTTTCCTGGCTCAATTGAACTGGCGAAGAAAGCGCAGATCATTTTCAAAGAATGTCCGAAGATCTTTCACGCCATATCGCAACATGGCCAGGCGTTCGATTCCGATCCCAAAGGCATAGCCAGTGTATTCCTCCGGATCAATCCCGGCATTGATCAGCACATTAGGATGCACCATGCCGCAACCGAGTATTTCCAGCCACTTGCCCTCTTCCCATTCAACGTCGACCTCGGCCGATGGCTCTGTAAAGGGAAAATAGGAGGCGCGAAACCGCAGTTTCGCCTTGCGCTCAAAGTAGTTCTCCACGAACTGGTGCAACACGGCCTTCAGATTCGCGAAGCTGATACCGCGGTCAATCACCAGTCCCTCGACCTGGTGGAACATTGGGGTATGGGTTTGATCAGAATCACATCGATAAACGCGCCCTGGAGCAATGATTCGTATGGGCACACCTTCTTCCAGCATGGATCGTATCTGCACGGGCGAGGTATGCGTCCGAAGCAGGTTTCCCCCGGGAAAATAGAAAGTGTCGTGCATCGCCCTCGCCGGGTGATTTTCCGGAATATTCAGCGCCGTAAAGTTGTGAAAATCGTCCTCGATTTCGGGACCGGTGCGAACGCCGAAGCCGGCATTGCAGAATATCTTCTCAATTCGAATGGATGCCCGCGCCACCGGGTGCCGCCCACCGCGCCCGACACCCCGGCCCGGGAGAGAAACATCAACAGCGTCGGACAGAAGCTTCTCGGCCAGGGCCGAACTTTGCAGCGCGTCACGGCGCGCATTCAGCGACGCCTGAACAGCATTCTTTGCCTTGTTGATTTCCTGCCCGGCCGCCGGACGTTCCGCAGCCGGCACTTCACTGAGGCCCTTCAGGCGAGATGTCAGCTCACCTTTCTTGCCGAGATATTTGATACGCACAGCATCAAGCTCGCCCAGATCAGACGCGCCGGAAATCTCGGCTTCAGCCTGCTCAACAAGCTCGCTCAGTGACTGCATCAGGATTACCTGTCGGACCGGCGCAACGAATGCGCCGGTTACGAATCAGCTTGCGGAAGTTTCGGCCAGTACAGCCTTCGCCTGCTCGGCGATCGCACCAAATGCCTCAGGATCGTGAACCGCAATGTCAGCGAGGACTTTACGATCAATATCGATTTCCGCCAGGTTCAGGCCATTAATCAATCGGCTGTATGACATGCCGTGCATTCTTGCAGCTGCATTGATTCGCGTGATCCACAAAGCGCGGAACTGCCGTTTGCGCTGACGTCGGTCACGATAGGCATATTGTCCAGCCTTGATGACTGCCTGCTTGGCGGTTTTGAATAATTTGCTGCGTGCACCGTAATAGCCCTTCGCTTTCTTGAGGACTTTATTGTGCCGAGCTTTGGCGACGACGCCACGTTTAACTCTTGCCATCTCTCAATCCTCTAGCTGTAAGGAAGCATACGCTTCACGCTTTTCAGGTCGCATTCTGCGACTTGCAGGGTCAGACCCAGCTGGCGTTTACGTTTGGACTTCTTCTTCGTAAGAATGTGATTGAGATGGGATTGGGAGCGCTTAAAGCCGCCCTTACCCGTCCGGCGGAAGCGCTTGGCAGCGCCCCGGTTGGTTTTCATCTTAGACATCTTTGTCTCCGTATTTTCTAGCCTTGCTACGTACAACCAAATGGTTGCCGATACAGGCGGGTATTGGCGTTTGCTGATTTTTAGCCAGCTCGGCCGTTACTCACTTTTTCTTTGGCGCCAGAACCATAATCATTTGCCGCCCTTCTAACTGCGGCATCTGTTCCACGACAGCCAATTCTTCCAGGTCATCTCTGACCCTGGCCAGGAGCTGGGCACCCAATTCTTTGTGCGCCATCTCTCGACCTCGGAATCTCAATGTGACTTTTGTCTTGTCACCAACCTCCAGAAACTCGGTTAGCTTCCGAAGTTTGATCTTGTAGTCACCTTCGTCCGTTCCCGGGCGAAATTTAATCTCTTTAACGTGCACCTGCTTTTGCTTGCGCTTGGCAGACTGCGATTTCTTGTTTTGCTCGAAGAGGAATTTGCCGAAATCCATGATTCGACAAACCGGCGGTTGGACGTTTGGTGACACTTCCACCAGGTCCAGTCCTTCGCCCTTTGCGATTTCCAGTGCGGCGGCCAGAGCCATCACACCTCGTTGTTCACCTGCGGAATCGATTAACCGCACTTCTCCCGCATCGATTTCTTCGTTGCGCCGAACCCGCTTTGATGCTGCGATACCTAGATCCTCCTGCCAAAAACAATTCCCGCAGTATAGACAGCTCTTGAAATGCCTGCCTAGCGACGCGGGACGCGAATTTTAAAGCCGGAAATAGTTGATTTGCAAGCAACTTCGGGACTTTTCCGGATAAATCGAGCCTATTCGTGTCAAAAAAAGGCGTTTTACATTTCGCGGTGGCCTTTTGTCACGATTATCTGTTGCGCCATCGCAGTACCTTGAGTATCTTTGTCGCCCGATTTCGGGTCGATTAGCTCAGCGGGCACAGGAACGAAGGCTCGCGGATAGTAGTAGATTTCACAGGAAGGGCGATTAGCTCAG
>JAHEFD010000055.1 GCA_024640345.1 Woeseiaceae bacterium | reverse complement strand
TGTGTCACTTTGCATCGATTGTGCATCGCGCGCTGAGGCTTAACCGAGAGATGACATTGCGCAAGAATCGATTTGACCAGCCGGTTGGACCATCGATCGTTGGCTGGACCGTGCCGCCCCCGCCGCCGCTGATTGCGACCAGCGGCGAGTACTGCCGGCTCGAACCGATGAGCACGGGCGCCCACGCGGAGGGCCTGTCAGTTGCCTTTACTTCAGGTGTTGAGGCGGAAGACTGGACGTACCTGCCGTTCGGACCATTTGAGACAACGGTAGAAGCGGCGCGATGGGTCGAGGAATGGTCTGGTCGGGATGACGTCCGTTATTACGCGTTTGTTGATCCTGTCAGCCGGATGCCGAAAGGGGTTGCCAGCTTCATGCGAATTGATCCATCGAGTGGTTGTGTCGAGATCGGTGGAATCCTTTATTCGCGTAGCCTCAGCAGAACCGCCGCAGCGACAGAAGGCATGTTCATGATGCTTAACCAGGTATTCGAACTTGGCTATCGCCGCTGTGAATGGAAGTGCGATTCACTTAATGAGCCATCGAGGCGTGCCGCAGAGCGGCTTGGCTTTTCGTTCGAGGGAGTATTTCGTCAGGCGACAATGTACAAAGGCCGTAGCAGGGACACTGCGTGGTACGCGATCACAGACGATGACTGGCCCCTGTTGCGCGACCAATATTCGCGCTGGCTTGATACGGGGAATTTCGACCCGTCCGGTCGCCAGAAGCTAAGCCTGAGCAGCCTGACCAGGCCTTACCTGAGGCCGCAGGATTCGAATAGCGGGCACTTGGCCGGTTAGCCTTGTCGACGCTAAGGCCCATAGGCCGTTGGCCTGGAGTCTTGCTCTGCGGGCTGGAGCCACCGCACTTGGGCCGGTACGTCGCGGCCTCATCTGTTGACTCATCCATGTATTGATTTGTCAGAGGTCAACTTCTGGCGCGAGAAAAATTGGCCCGATCCTGGATCGCTCCCTTTAGTTGCGCGCGCCATTAAGCCTACCAACATAAAAAGATTCTTATATGAGAAACTGTTGCCAACTTTTTGGCTGGAAATGCTTGACGGCGGCGGCGGATGGACCATAGACTCAAGGCTTACTCATCGAGACCGGCTGAGGGATAGGCCCAGTGAAGCCGGGGCAACCTGCAGGACTAACCATCCTGAAAGGTGCCAACTCCTGCGTAGTGCGCTGCACATACGATAGATGAGTGCCGTTTGACAGGCCCGGTCTCGTTTTCGACCCGGCAAGGGTCACGGCACCCACCTCGCGGTCTTCGCGGGATTCCGATGAGAAGTTACGGCCAGAGGTCGTTGATCGGAACATGGTGGAGACCAGTAAATGACATTTCCAGTTGACTCAAGAACGGCAGCGGTTCGAGCGGCGCTCGAATCGGACACCCAGCACGGCGCGGTGGTACCACCTTTACACCTGTCGTCCAATTACACGTTCAGGGCATTCGGCGAAAAGCGCGAATATGATTACACGCGCAGCGGTAACCCGACCCGGGATGCCCTCGCAGATGCCCTTTGTCAATTGGAGGGTGGGGCTGGCGCAACGGTGACCTCATCGGGCATGGCCGCGTTGAACCTCGTGTTGCAACTGCTTGAGCCAGGTGAATTACTTATCGCGCCGCACGATTGCTATGGCGGTAGTTACCGCCTATTCGAAAGTCTGGCGAAAAAGGGGCATTTCGAGGTGCAGTTCGTTGACCAGACAGACGAGCAAGCGCTGCAGGCCGCCTGCGCCAGGAATCCCAGGCTGATCGTTGTTGAAACTCCATCGAATCCGCTTTTAAGGATTGTTGACATCGCAGAGATTGCCGTCGCCGCAAAATCTTGTGGCGCTTTGCTCGCGGTGGACAACACCTTCCTTTCGCCGGCATTGCAACAACCGATCAAACTGGGTGCCGACGTTGTAATTCATTCAACAACGAAATACCTGAATGGGCACAGCGACGTCGTAGGCGGTGCGGTGGTTGCCGCTTCAACAGAGCTTGCAGAAAAGCTTAACTGGTGGGCAAATTGCCTGGGCCTGACTGGCGCACCATTTGACGCCTATCTGACGTTACGAGGCATTCGCACCCTGCATGCCCGTATGCAGCAACATGAAAAAAACGCCAATATCCTGGCCAAACTTCTGGATGACCACGACTCAGTGGAAAAAGTCTATTACCCCGGTTTGCGCACTCATCCCGGCCACCTGATTGCGGCGCAACAGCAGAGCGGTTTTGGTGGAATGGTCAGTTTTGAATTGTCTGGCGGCGAGCCAGCGGTGAGGGCATTCGTGGAAAACCTTCGGTTCTTTTCACTGGCTGAATCTTTGGGCGGTGTGGAGAGCCTCGTTTGTCATCCGCCGACGATGACTCATGCACCGGTAAGTGAAGAGGCTCTTACAAAAGCTGGCATACACCAGAACCTGATCCGCCTGTCAGTTGGCGTCGAATGCAGTGAAGACCTGGTCGTTGATGTGCTTCAAGCATTAAATGCTGCCGAACGTGCGGCAGGATTTGGGATGCTCAGCGCAGTTGCTGAATAATCGCGTCTGTCATATCTGTGGTTGACGCGATCCTGGAGCCTTCAGCGGCAATGTCGGCCGTCCGGACGCCCATGGCAATAACCGATCGAATGGCGTCTTCTATGGCACGAGCTTCGGCGTCCAGGCCCAGGCTGTGCCTGAGTAGCAGGGCTGTGCTCGCGATCATGCCGCAGGGATTTGCCAGCCCCTTCCCGGCGATATCGGGCGCAGAGCCGTGAATCGGTTCGTACAAGCCGCGAGAGGAAATACCCAATGATGCTGACGGCAGCATGCCAAGGGATCCTGCCAGCATCGAAACTTCGTCTGTCAGGATGTCGCCGAACATATTTTCAGTGACGACAACATCGAATGCGGCCGGGGTATTGATCAGGTGCATTGCAGCTGCGTCTACCAGCAAATGTTCCAGTTCGATTTCCGGAAACTCGGCATTCATTGTTTTCACGGTTACGTCGCGCCAGAATCGTGATGACTCAAGTACGTTGGCTTTGTCCACCGAACAGAGTTTGCCCGATCGCTTTTGAGCGAGCTTTGCAGCGACTCGAATAATCCGCTCGACCTCGTATTTGTGATAGATGCAGAGGTCGCTCGCGGATTCTTCGTCGCGCTTCTTTTCGCCGAAATAGATTCCGCCTGTCAGTTCACGGATAACCATCAAATCCACACCCTGCAATCGATCCGCTTTGATGGGCGATGCATCTGCAAGAGCGTCGATGATTTCAACCGGACGAAGGTTTGCGAAGACCTCGAGTGCGGCACGTAGCGCCAGCAAGCCCTGTTCGGGCCGAATCGAGGCATTGGGGTCAGACCATTTAGGTCCGCCAACAGCGCCAAGCAGGATTGCGTCACTTTCCCGGCAACTGGATTCGGTTGCTGCCGGGAACGGATTGCCCGTCTTATCGATTGCTGCGCCGCCTATCAGCTGTTCCGAAAATTCGAAATGGTGGCCGTAGGAGTCAGCGATTTGCTGCAATACTTTTGTTCCTGCAGTGGCAACTTCGGGTCCGATACCGTCACCAGGGAGGACTGTAATCAAGGCTTCCAGGGTCGTGTCTCCTCAAATTGTGCGATGGCGTCAGAATGCTTCCGGAGGAATCCAAGCTGATCGACCCCCTCCAGCAAACAATAACGGGCAAATTCGTCGATCGGATAAATGGCTGAACTCCCGTTCGGCAGGCTGACCGTTGATTGCTCCACGTCGATTCGAATTTCGACTCCCGGATGCCCGATCAGCCACGCGTGCGTCTTCTCGTCCACAACGATTGGCAGTAATCCGTTCTTTAGCGAATTACTGCGAAAAATATCGGCGATTTCGGTGCTAATGACCGCACGTAACCCGAAGTCCAACAGTGCCCATGGAGCGTGCTCGCGAGAGGATCCGCAGCCGAAGTTTCGTCCGGCCACCAGGATCTCGCAACCACTGGCCTGTGGCTGGTTCAAAATGAAATCCGGATTTGGTTTTCCGTCGGTTTTGAACCGCCAGTCGTGAAACAGCCTCGAGCCCAGTCCGTCCCGCGAGGTTGTCGTCAGGAAACGGGCTGGGATTATCTGGTCCGTATCGATATCGGTCGCGGGCATGACGACGGTGTTGGAAATTAATTGCCGAATAGCTTGCATTACGAATCCAGGAGATAGGGTCGGGGATCTGTGACCTTGCCCGCGATCGCGGAGGCGGCAGCGGTCATCGGGCTGGCGAGGATTGTACGAGCGCCGATTCCCTGTCGGCCTTCGAAATTTCGATTGCTGGTACTAACGCTGAGCTGGCCGCTCGGAACTGTGTCACCGTTCATTCCGAGGCACATCGAGCATCCCGACTCGCGCCATTCAGCCCCGGATTCGACGAAAATTCTGTCCAGGCCAAGCGCCTCCGCTTCCTTCTTGATTTGCTGCGAACCCGGAACGACCAGCATGCGCACACCTTTAGCCACTTTTTGGCCTCGCATGATGTCTGCTGCCTGTTGCAGGTCGGATATGCGCGAATTCGTACAACTGCCAACAAATACGACATCAACAGGGCATTGGCTCAGTGGTTTGCCCGGCGCAATTTGCATGTAGTTCAGTGCTTTCCGGAAACTGGGGTCGCTGCCGCTGTCCGGAACGGGATCGTTGACCGGGATAACCATGCCCGGATTGGTGCCGAACGTGACCATTGGGGAAAGTCCAGTCCCATCAATCGAGATAGTCCGGTCATATGCCGCACCCGGGTCGCTCCTGAGCGCCTTCCAGCGAACTACGGCATCGTTCCACTCGGTGCCAGCCGGCGCCCGGGGGCGTCCCTTCAGGTAAGTAAAGGTGGTGTCGTCTGGCGCGATCATGCCGGCCCTCGCGCCTGCCTCGATCGACATGTTACACACCGTCATTCGAGCGTCCATTCCCATCGCCTCGATGGCAGCTCCACGATATTCAATGACATGGCCGGTTCCGCCATCGACACCGATTTGACCAATAATCGCGAGAATCACATCCTTCGCTGAAACACCACGACCTAACGTCCCGCCGACTTCAATTGCAAGCGTTTTTGGCTTTCGTTGCAGCAGACACTGGGTAGCTAAAACATGACCAACTTCGGTCGTCCCGATGCCGAAGGCCAGGGCACCAAACGCGCCGTGGGTACTGGTGTGGCTGTCACCGCAGACAATGGTCTTGCCAGGTTGCGTTGCGCCGAGCTCGGGACCAATCACATGAACAATGCCGCGGTTTTCCGATTCAAAGCCGTACAGTTGCAGGCCGAAGTCCTTGCAGTTTTCCTGCATCCGGACAACCTGGTTGGCTGCACTTTCGCCAACCACCGCCAGGTCTTTAAACGATCGCACCGGTGTGGTCGGTGTTGAATGATCCATTGTTCCCAGCGTCAGGTCCGGGCGACGAACCGGCAGCTTCTTTTCCCGGAGCAAGGTGAACGCCTGGGGTGTGGTGACCTCGTGGATCAGGTGCAGGTCGATATAGAGAATTGCCGGAGTCTGCGGCGTTTCGTCTTTAACGAGATGCTGAGACCACACTTTCTCGAAAAGTGTTTTTGGGGCGTTAATGCTCACGCTGGTCCGGTCTATGCGTTACCGGCCGCAGCCGCGGCCTGCATGCCGACGGGTTCCAGCCAGCCGTCGTTGTCCGGTGTTTCGCCTGTAAATAAACCGAAGAAAGCGCTTTGTAGCTTCGCGGTGATCGGGCCCCGGTGACCGGGACCGATTGCGATGCGATCCACTGAACGAACCGGGGTCACCTCGGCCGCCGTCCCCGTCAGGAAGATTTCATCGGCCAGGTACAACGCTTCTCTTGGAATTGCGCGTTCCTCGACGGTCAACCCGTTGCGACTTGCGAGCCTGATAATGGAATCACGAGTAATGCCTGTCAGTATGGATGATGCTGCCGGAGGGGTAATGATACGACCGTCGCGAATCATGAACAGATTTTCGCCGGCGCCTTCGCTAACCGTTCCGTCTGTTGACAAGGCGATGCCCTCATCAAATCCCAGGCGCTTCGCCTCTGTGCTGATAAGTTGACCTGACAAGTAATTTCCACCCGCCTTGGCGAGTGCAGGTATCGTATTGGGCGCAACTCGCTGCCAGCTGGAAACGCAGACGTCGACGCCTTTTTCCAGTCCATCGGCGCCAAGGTATGCACCCCATTCCCAGGCAGCGATGGCGACATCGACATGGTGTTCAGGTTTTGGTGCCAGCCCGGGTTCACCGTATCCGCGAAAGGCGATAGGGCGGATGTAGGCGCCATTCATCAGATTATTTGCCTGGACGACCTGTTTACAGACTTCAATTAACTCGTCGAGTTCGAAAGGCATCGGCATACGATAAATTTTCGCTGAATCATAGAAGCGCTTCATATGATCTGTGAGCCGGAAAACCTGGGGCCCATCCGGTGTTTTGTAAACCCGGATTCCTTCGAATACCGACGAGCCGTAGTGCAGCGCGTGCGCCATCACGTGAACCGTTGCCTGTTCCCAGGGCACCATCTGGCCGTTATGCCAGATTAGTTTTGCACCACTAAAACTCATTCAAATTTCTCCGGAAAGTGCTTCGCTTGCTAGCCGCCTAGCTTATCAAGCGCGTCAATGTTTGGCATCAGCAATATGCCGTCAAATAGTCGCCCGATTCATGCTACTCCTGTCGGGCGTATCATCGAGGCCTCGTTCCTTGCGGCGTAAAATACGATTGATCACTTCGAGATAGGCCTTGCAGGCAGCCTCAACAATGTCCTGGCTGGCACCGTGTCCCCGATATGAATTGCCCTTGAATTCCACGATTACGGTTGCCTCACCCTGGGCATCCTCGCCAATTGTGGCGCTATGCAGTTCGAAATTCTGCAGCGTCAGGTCGATTTCACAAACGTCTTCAAGCGCCGTGAACGCTGCCTCGACCGGTCCGTCCGCGGTAGCGGCTTTCTTGAATTCCTTACCGCTCTCGTTGATCAGTGTGAGCATTGCCGTGGCATCCATATCGGTGCCTGAGGTTATCTGCAGCGACTTCAGGATCCAGGGTCCGGTCGATAAATTGTCGACGTTCATGATAATGGCTTCGATATCGCCGTCGTACATATCTTTCTTCTTGTCGGCGAGCTTCTTGAATTCGTGAAATGCGCGGTTCAGTTCGAACTCGTCCAGGTCGAAGCCCAGATCTTTCACGCGGTCACGAAAAGCGTGTCGTCCGCTATGTTTTCCGAGCACCAGGTTCGATTTGCTGATGCCGACATCTTCGGGTCGCATTATTTCGTAGGTCGAGGCGTGCTGGAGCATTCCGTGCTGATGGATGCCTGCTTCATGGGCGAAAGCATTCTCACCGACAATCGCCTTATTGCGAGGAATTTGCATACCGGTGATACCGGATACGAGTCGTGCCGTAGGATAAAGTCGCGAAGACTCTATTCCCGTTTCGAGTCCGAAGAACTCAGCGCGCGTCTTGATGGCCATAACGACTTCTTCGAGAGAGCAATTTCCGGCCCTTTCGCCGATTCCATTAATGGTGCATTCGATCTGGCGAGCACCCGCGTGTACGGCCGCGAGACTATTGGCAACTGCCATGCCCAGGTCGTCGTGGCAATGCACGCTGAGCGTGATGTTTTCGATACCGACAACATGCTTGTTCAAATAGCGGAAAAGTTTGTCGAATTCCGCCGGCACGGTGTAACCAACGGTGTCCGGAATATTGACCGTCGTTGCGCCGGCCTCAATCGCTGCTGAGACAACCTCTGCCAGGTAGGCCAGTTCTGTCCGTGACGCATCCTCCGGCGAAAATTCGACGTCATCACAGAGTTCCCGCGCGAGTTTTATAGCGCCGACAGCACTCTTGATGATCTCCTCTTTCGCCATCTTTAGCTTGTATTCGCGGTGAATTGCGCTGGTGGCGACGAAGACGTGAATCCGGTGCTTGTCCGCGCCTTTGACCGCGGCATGCACTTTTTCAATATCTTCGGCATTGCAGCGCGCAAGGCCGCAAATTACCGGGCCGCGGTTTTCGTCAGCAATAGCCTTAACCGCCTCGAAGTCTCCCGGCGAGGCGGCGGGAAAGCCGGCTTCGATAATGTCGACTTTAAGATCCGATAGTGCTTTGGCGACCCTGAGCTTTTCCCGGAGCGTCATGCTGCAGCCGGGGGCTTGCTCTCCATCTCTCAGGGTAGTGTCGAAAATCTTGATTCGATGCGTCGCCATTTCGGTTCTCCGCTAAACGGGTATTAGTTTTCCAGCCAGTCCATCTGAGCGCGCAACTTCGCGCCTACTTTTTCGATCGGATGCTCGAGATCCGCATTCATCAGTCGTTTGTATTCCGGCTTTCCGGCTTTGTTCTCTTCGATCCAGCGATTGGCAAATGTGCCATCCCGAATATCATCGAGAACTTCCTGCATCTTGCCCCGCACGTGATCATCAACGACTCGCGGGCCGCTGATCATGTCGCCCCAGGCAGCGGTTTCACTGATGAATTCATGCATTTTGCGAATGCCGCCTTCGTGCAGGAGGTCAACGATCAGCTTGAGTTCGTGCATAACCTCGTAGTAGGCAACCTCCGGCTGGTAACCCGCTTTGACCAGCGTATCGAAGCCTGCGACGACCAACTCGGTCGCGCCGCCGCACAGCACGGCCTGTTCGCCGAACAGATCTGTTTCGGTCTCTTCGGCGAAAGTGGTTTCGATAACGCCGGCACGTGCACCGCCAATGCCTTGTGCATAAGCCAATGCCAGTTTCAGCGCGTTGCCCGTGGCGTCCTGGGCTACGGCAACCAGGCAGGGAACGCCGTGACCTTCTTCATATTGACGGCGAACCAGGTCCCCCGGGCCTTTCGGAGCGATCAGAACAACATCCAGATCGTCCCGCGGCTGAATCTGCTGGTAATGGATATTGAATCCATGAGCAAAGAGCAGGGCGGCACCCTGGTCGATATTGTCCACAACGGATTGGTAAAGCGCTGACTGAGAAGTGTCCGGTGTCAGAATGGCGACGATTGTCGCCCCTTTGACCGCCTCTCCGGGTTCCTTGACGACGAATCCGTCGGCTTTGGCCTTGGAAAAGCTGCCACCGCCCGCGCGTGCACCGATAACGACATTATGGCCACTGTCCTTCAGGTTCAATGCGTGTGCGCGGCCCTGGCTGCCATAGCCAAGGATAGTGATTTGCCGGCCTTCAAGGTATGAGGTGTCTACATCTGCTTCTGAGTACATTTGCATGATCTGTTCCTAGCAATCTTTCAAAGTCAAAAAAACGAATCCCGTGCCACAAAAAAACCCCACAATCCTGTCTGGATGCGGGGCTGGCGTTGATGAAATCATTGAATCGAACGCTACCCGCCGTGTCTCCATGTAAGGAGCACGAGTGACAGCTGCAGTAGGCTGGCGGCGGTCAATGCTCGCAATACTGTTAGCGTTCCGGTTTTCATAAGCGCGGATCATGTTGGATGCACAATGGGATGTCAACCGCTGAAAATTCAGTTACTTGTGATACAAACGGGCGAATTGGGGCGGAGCGATAATCTCGCAGTGGTAGCCGGGAATTGCACGTCGCGACGTCGGAGGGTACATATGTGCCGGTCCCCATTAATTCCGAAAAAGGATTAGAAATTGGTGGCAACTTAATGATTTAAAAGCGTAACTGCTTTCCGGTTCTTGCGTCTAAGGCATTCGTGCGAGACCCTCACGCAATCAGGGGTCGGTGTCCGTTTGAAAATGCGGATGTCAGTGGGGCCTTTATCATAGCGTGTAAGCAGAAGATCCTGCCCGTCGAGCCATTATCGAAAGTTTCGATGTGCGCCTGGCCGTTCGACTTTCGTGCCTCCAATTCGGCTGTGCCACGTGCCCGGATCGGATCTCATTTCATACGTAACATTGTGCCTTTGGATCTTATGTTGTTCTAAGGCTGGCGATCTATGATGCTTATGGTATTCTTGACGCCCAAGCAAGGCGGGACCTTAATTACTTGGCCGGAATTACAGGGGTGTTGATCGGTCGGAAGGTCCAAAATAATTAGACTGAAAGGGTTAAAATCAGTATTAATCGCCGCGGCGGTAGTGGAGAGGGTCGCGAGCGCAAGGGGGATTGTATGCACGTCGGTGCAGTCCGTCTGTTTGTTGTGCAAGTCGTCAATTGATTACTGCGCATCCCTCTCCCAAAATCCTATAACTACTAAAATCTCGATGTATTAAGGAGTATCAATGAAACGGTGCAAATACAGCAGCCGGCAGATGACAGGTGCAGCAAGTGCAGTAATTGCAGTAGTTGTCGTAGCCGCTGGCAGCGTCTTCGCCCAGACCTCGAGCGTTGATCAGGTCCTTCAGGCAGATATGCGACGGTTACAGCTCGCACAAGAGTCCCAGGAACGGATTAACCAGGTCGTTGAGGGGACACGTTCCCTGGCCGATGACTACAGGGCGATCAATAAAGAAATTGACGGTCTCAAGGTATACAACCGTTTAATGACGGCGCAGACCAATGGTCAGCAGGCAACGCTCGATGACATTGCATTGTCCATGGAGCAGGTTGACGTTATTAACCGCCAGATCTTTCCGCTGATGGAGCGAATGATCGATGCACTTGAGCAATCAATTGGGCTGGATATTCCTTTCCTGATGGAAGAGCGTACCAATCGCATCAGCGATCTGGGCGACATCATGGAAAGATCGGACGTCAGCGTTGCCGAGAAATTCCGCAAGGTGATGGAGGCATACCAGATCGAGATGGACTACGGCACCACCAACGAGTGGTACACCGAATCTCTGAACGTGGATGGCGCAGTCCGCGAATACAACATGTTGAGAGTCGGGCGCGTGGGACTGTATTTCCAGTCTGATGACACCACCATTACCGGTTGGTGGAACGCCGAAAGCGGAGCTTACGAGCTTCTTGGAAGTGAGTACCGCAACGAGGTCCGAAAGGGCATCCGCGTTGCAAGGCAGCTCATTGCGCCGGAGCTGATTTTGCTCCCATTTCCTGCACCTGAATCTGCCGGGGGAGCCTGATCAATGAAACGTATAGCAATAATAATCGCCAGCGTATTTGTGGCCGTAGGTGTAGCGCAAGCGCAGGATTCCGCGAGCACGATGGAAGATCTGCTCGAGCAAATTCAACGTGGGCAGGCTCGCGACAGTGTTGAGGCGCAGCAGCGCGAGGCTCGATTCGCACAGTCGCGCAGCGAGCAGCAAAGCCTGGTCAATGAGGCGCGCGCTGAGCGTACTCGCCAGGAGCGCAATTCCGAACGCCTGGAAGCTCTTTTCAATACTAACCAGGAACAGATCGTTCTCGCACGTTCACAGCTCGACGAGCGTCTGGGCGCATTGAAAGAACTGTTCGGTGTTCTGCAGACGGTATCTGGTGATGCTCAGGGTCGATTCAATACCTCACTGACCAACATCCAGTTCCCGGACCGTGAAGAATTCCTCGTCAAGCTCGGCAGCAAAATGGCCGGTGCAAGCTCGCTGGCATCTATCGATGAAATCGAGCAGCTCTGGTTTGAACTGCAGCAAGAGGTTTCCCAGTCCGGCAAGATCGTCAAGTTCCCGTATGAGATCACCAGGGCAGATGGCGAAGTCGTTACGACTGACATCGTCAGAGTTGGTACTTTCAACGTTGTATTTGACGGTGGTTATCTTCGCGTAACCGATTCCGGAACAGTGGCCGAATTGCAGCGACAACCTGAGCAGGGGCGTTACACGAACTCCACTGCAGACATGGTGAATGCTACTAGCGGTCCGGTGACATTCGGTATCGATGGTACGCGCGGCGGTATTCTCGCATTGCTGGTGGAATCTCCGACGATTACTGATCGTATCAACCAGGGCGGTATCGTAGGTTACTGCATCATCGGTCTGGGTATCATCGGTCTGTTGATTGCATTTGTACGCTGGATTGGATTGTCATCTGCAGCACGCAAGGTTAACGCCCAGCTTAAGAGTGACACTGCGAGCACGGATAATCCGCTCGGCAGAGTCCTTGCTGCTTATGAAGCCAATACCAACGCAGATACTGAAACGATCGAGCTCAAACTGAGTGAGGCGGCATTGAAAGAAATGCCAGGCCTGACAAAAGGCTTGCTGTTCATCAAGGTTATTTCTGTCGTAGCCCCGTTGATGGGACTCCTCGGAACGGTAACCGGCATGATCAAGACCTTCCAGGTTATTACTCTGTTCGGTGCAGGTGATCCGAAGATGATGGCCGGTGGTATTTCGCAGGCATTGATGACGACCGTACTGGGTCTGGTTGTGGCTATTCCGATGGTATTGATTCATACCCTGGTTAGCGGTCAGAGCCGTAAGATCATCAACATCCTTCAGTCACAGAGTGCCGGCATCGTTGCGGCACATTCCGAGAAGCACGGATAAGACTCGGCTGAGGAGAAGCAATGCATTGGTTATTTGACAGTATTGAGGCCATTCGCGACTTTATGGAGTTGGGAGGTTCTGTTTTAACCTGGATTGCGGTCACGATATTTTTGATGTGGGTTTTGATCATCGAGCGGTTGCTGTATTTCCGCTCTACGATGAAAAAAATGTCAGAGGATATTCATGATCGCTGGGAAGCTCGACAGGAACGCCGTTCGTGGAATGCACATATGATTCGCGAAGGTATGATTTCGAAATTCTCACAGGCGGTGAGCAGTTCCATTCCAATGATTCAGACCATGGTGGCACTCTGTCCGCTGCTTGGTCTGCTGGGTACCGTGACAGGCATGATCACCGTTTTCGAGGTCATGGCTGTCTCTGGTTCGGGAAACGTCCGCGCAATGGCTGCGGGCGTCTCTCAGGCCACGGTACCAACAATGGCGGGAATGGTCGGAGCGCTCTCGGGAGTACTCCTTGTAACTTTGCTTAGCCGCCGTGCGGCACGTGAGGTTGAGTTCCTTGAGGACTCGCTCACGATGGATCACTAAGAGGAATCCAAAATGCGTAGAGCACAAGCAGGAATGGGTGGTGAAGAGGAAGATAATGAAATCAACCTCACGCCTATGCTCGATGTTGTATTTATCATGCTCATTTTCTTCATCGTAACCGCATCCTTCATTAAGGAAGCCGGTATCGATGTCAACAGGCCGGATGCGCCGACCGCAGAGTCAGTTGCCGACGCAAACATCCTGATTGCCATCAGTCCAAATGATGAAATCTGGATCGATAAGCGTTTGATTGACCCACGCGCCGTTCGACCAAATATTGAGCGTTTGCATGCTGAAAACCCGAAAGGGTCAGTCGTTATTCAAGCCGACAAGAAGTCGACTAACGAAACTTTGGTGACGGTTATGGATGCGGCCAGGCAGGCTGGTGTTTATAACGTTTCACTGGCTGCAAATAACAACTAGGAACCGTAAGCGGAAACCGGGGTCAAATAGTTTGACTCCGGTTTCCAAACGAATTTAGCGGAGCGGTGACCAGCCGCGGAGGAGCGCTAATTATGATAGGCCGATATGTTTTTTCTATCGTTGTCGGATCTGTAATCACGTTATCACTGATCTTCGTGATGCATCTTCTGATCAAGTTTTCGCAGGATGCGATAACTAACGAGAAGACCAAATATCAACTCGACTTCGTGCGCGTGAAAAGAAATGAGACTTTGAATACGGAAGACTTCACGCCGGAGAAGCCACCGAAGCCGCCGGAGACTCCACCTGAGACTCCGCCGATGGATAACGATTCGGTCGATCCGAATGCCCCGACAATCAACATTCCTGCACCGACGGTATCGACGGACGTGGACATTGGTGGACCGGGTGGCATGAATATCGCGGAAGGTGATTATCTTCCGATCGTTCGAGTTGCCCCCGTATATCCGGCACGTGCGCTGTCACGCGGTGTTGAAGGTTACGTCGATATGATGTTTACGGTTACGACGACCGGCACAGTAAAGGATCCGGTTGTTACGTTTTCCACCAGTAGTCTTTTCGACAGGGCTGCGGAACGTGCTGTACTGAAATTTAAATATAAACCTCGTGTCGTAGATGGAGTTCCGGTGGAAGTGCCGGGGGTTACGACACGAATCAGGTTCGAACTTGAGGAATAGGCGGTAGAGCGGGACTCAACCGAGGAATTAATCTATGAAAATCAAGAATACATTTCTTGCAAAACTAGGCCTTCTTCTTATCTGCGGCGTATTGACCACGGGTTCTTTGTACGCTCAGGAGGACGAGCGGGAAGAGCGCGATAACCAGAAAACGAAGCAGGCCCAGGCGGTCAGTAAGGAAGTATACGACCGAATTCAGAAAGCTCAGGAATTGATCGATGCTGATCAGCAGTCGGAAGCGTTGCAGATGTTGACAGCGCTGAAGACCAAAAAGGGCCTTACCGAATACGAACTGCAGAATGTACTGAATTACATCGGCTTCGTTCATTACAATCTCGACAACGTCGATGGCGCAATGGCGGCCTATGAGGAGTTGCTCAGGATTCCAAGCGTAGAAGATCAGATTCGTAAGCAGACGCTCTACACGATGGCGCAATTGCTAACGATGAAAGAGGATTACGCCAAGGCCCTGACGATTCTCGATCAATGGTTTGTTTTGGAAACTAATCCAGCGCCCGAGCCGTATATCCTGTACGCGCAAAACCTTTACCAGGTTAACCGGTATCCGGAGATGGTCAAGCCGATCGAGACGGCAATTGAGGTTGCCGAGAAGCGGCAATTGACGGTCAAGGAAGACTGGTACGTATTGCTGAATTTCGCGTATTTTCAGCAGGAGAATTACAAGAAAGTACGTGACATACAGAAAATCCTGCTGACCTATTGGCCGAAAAAGGGTTACTGGTTCTCTCTCGCCGGTGCTTATACCGAGCTTGGCGAGGACGACAACCTGATGGCCGCCTACGAAGCTGCTCACACACAAGGGCTTCTCGAAAAGGAATCAGAGTTCTCAACGATGGCGCAGCTTTACATGCAGCACGAGGTGCCGTGGAAGGCAGCGAAGTTGATTGAGACGGAAATGGCAAGCGGCAGGATGAATAAGGACGCGAAGAATTACAGGATGCTGTCGCAAGCGCTAACACTTGCGGCCGAGGACGAAATGGCTATACCTGCATTGCAGGAATCCGCACGCCTTAGTGATGAGGGTGAGCTCGACTTGCGCCTTGGGAATGCCTATTTGAATCTTGGAATGTATGGCGAATGTGTGGCGTCTATCCGGAGTGGACTTGAAAAGGGCAAGATCAAGAGCCCTGACAATGCGCAGATTTCTCTCGGTATGTGTCTTTACAACGAGAGAGAGTATCGAAATGCCATTGCTGCGTTCCGTGAGGCAGGTAAAACTGAACGGTCACGTCGAATTGCGAATCAGTGGATCACCGTTATCGAGAGTGATATTGAACGTAACGAGCAGATTCGTTTGGCAGAAGCAGCGGCTCAGAAGCAGCTTCGCGATCTTGAAGAGCGACGCCAGACGGCCGAACGTATTTAGCAGGTGCTAATCGTGCAAAAGACGGGCGCAATAAAGCGCCCGTTTTTTTTGCCATCGAGATCGCCTCGCTCGCCGATAATCCAGGTGTCGGCTCCCTTTTTCCAATGAGCAGCAGGATGATTGCCTTGGGGAGAAATGTTTATATGCCTGAATTGACCACACAGGGTTCGCGTCATTACAATGCGCGCTCATTTTTTGGCTAGGTTTCTTGAAATGCCCAAAGTAATATTCGTGTTGCCCGATGGCGAACGTCGTGAAGTCGAAGTTGAAAACGGTTACTCCGTGATGGAGGCGGCTATCAACAACAACATAGATGGCATAGTAGCCGAATGCGGTGGCGCTTGTGCCTGTGCAACCTGCCATTCGTACATCGACGAGGCATGGCTCTCCAAAATGCCGGAAATGGACGATATGGAGGACAGCATGCTGGATGCGGCATATGATCGTAGAGACAACAGTCGTCTTACTTGTCAGCTCGAGATGAATGACGAGTGGGATGGCCTGGTTGTTCACGTTGCCGAAAATGAATACTAGAAGGACGAATTGTATATGCCTGTCCAGCTAGGAGAAAAAATGCCCGCCGGTGTTTTCGGTGTCCAGACGGACTCCGGCCCCGGGGCGGTTTCAAGCAGCGAGTTATTTGCTGGCAAGAAGGTTGTCCTTATTTCAGTGCCGGGCGCTTTCACTCGCACTTGTTCGAGCAAGCACCTGCCGGGCTTCCTGGCACACGCGGACGATATCCTGCAAAAGGGCGTCGACGTAATTGCCTTTACGGCCGTTAACGATATTAGCGTCATGAATGCGTGGGGTGAGCAGCAAGGAGTCGGTGACAAAATACTGATGCTTGCTGATGGTAACGGCGAATACGCTGAAGCCCTTGGCATTATTTACGACGCTACCCCTTTTGGCATGGGCAGGCGTGGATCACGGGCAGCATTTGTCGTCGAGAACGGCGTTGCCACTCATGTAGCGATCGAGGCACCCGGACAATTCGAAGTCAGCAGCGCAGAGTCCATTCTATCGGTGCTCTGACTGCGCGCAATTAGCCGCTCAGTGCAGCCTGCAATTCCGGAATAATTGCGAATAGATCGCCTACCAGGCCGATATCGGCAACTTCGAATATTGGCGCGTCCGGATCCTTGTTGATCGCGACAATCGTTCCTGCATCTTTAATGCCGGTCAGGTGCTGAATAGCACCCGATATTCCGATAGCGACGTACAGCTCAGGCGCGATGATCTTGCCCGTCTGGCCTACCTGCAATTCGTTAGGAACGTAGCCTGCATCGACGGCGGCCCTCGTCGCACCGACGCCGGCGCCAAGCGTGTCTGCCAGCTGAAAGATAAGCTGGAATTTCTCCTCGCTGCCCAGGGCACGTCCTCCTGCAACGACTTTGGCCGCGGTCTGCAGATCGGGTCGATCTGACTTTCCTGCCTGTAGCTCGATCAGGCGTGTGTGCTCCGGTGACTGAGACTCGACCTCGATCGAGTTGATTGTCGCATTCCCGCCGTCGGGGACAGACCGGTACGACGCCACTCTGACGGTTGCCACGAGTGGAAGGTTTGCAGGCGCTTCGACTGTAACGATGGCATTGCCGGCGTACACGGGCCGCTTGAAGCTGTGGCTGCCCAGGACCTCCATGATGTCACTCACCTGGTTTACGCCGAGCAACGCAGCAACGCGGGGCATCAGGTCCCTGCCGAAAGTGGTTGACGGTCCAAATATGTGGGAATAGCCCTCAGCCATTGCTACTACCTGCGGTGCGACAATGGCGGCAAGCTGGCTCACGTTTAGCGGGTTATCGATGCATAAAACCTGCGTCACCGACGTGAGGCTTGCTGCTTCGGCCGCGATTGGCGA
This sequence comes from Woeseiaceae bacterium, assembly GCA_024640345.1. Lineage (GTDB taxonomy): Bacteria > Pseudomonadota > Gammaproteobacteria > Steroidobacterales > Woeseiaceae > SZUA-117. Next base: position 4,175 of record JAHEFD010000055.1, on the reverse strand, counting down.
CGCGTTTGCGGCAACTACCACGACGTGAATCTCTGCATCCGGAATCTCGGACGCACAGGCCACGCACTTCGCGGTGCTGGGATTGAGAACGTCGTCCGCGTGTTCCGCGACAATCAGTATTTTGGACATCAGATCAACCCCTTGTCTTTCAGTGTGGCAACGAGCCCGGCAACATCCTCGACCATTACGCCTTTCGCGCGCTCTGTCGGCGGTTCAAACTTGACCTGGCTTATTGCAACTGCCTTCTCGATATTGAGCTCAGCCAGCGGTATCTGTTCCAGCGGCTTCTTTTTTGCTTTCATGATGTCGGGCAGTTTGACGTAACGGGGATCATTCATTCGAAGGTCAACCGTGACGACAGCCGGCAGATCGATCTCGATGATCTCGAGGCCAACATCGACCTCTCTCGTGACGGTTGCCTTGCTGCCGTCGATGACCAGTGTGGAGGCAAAAGTTGCCTGTGGCCTTTCCCAGATCGCGGCCAGCATTTGTCCTGTCTGGCTATTGTCGTCGTCGATCGCCTGCTTGCCGAGGATCACGAGATCAGGGTTCTCGCGGTCAATAAGCTTGTGAAAAATGCGAGCGCCGGTAAGCGCATCAACGCGATCGCTGGTTTCAACGAGGATGGCCCGATCCGCACCCATCGCGAGTCCGGTACGCAGTTGTTGCTGCGAATCGCCGCTACCTATCGAGACAACAATGACTTCATTTGCATCGCCACGCTCTTTAATTCGCAATGCTTCCTCGAGAGCGATCTCATCGAATGGGTTAATGCTCATCTTGACGCCGTCAGTTTCGACGCCGCTTCCATCTGACCTGACCCGCACCCTGACGTTGTAGTCAACGACACGTTTCAGACCGACAAGGATCTTATCCACAAACGAACTCCTGGTTAAAATATTAGCGATTTTCGGCAGCGGGGTAGCCCCACCGGCGCTTATTGTGTCCGACCCGATTCCCGTGTACAAGGCGAAGAGCCCAAATTACGTGAATAGAGTCGAGGATCGATCCATATGCCAATTTTCACAGACCTGATCGATGTTTCGGATCTCAAGAATCTTATCGATTCGTCCGGTTGCAGGGTGGTTGACTGCCGATTCAGTCTGATGCAGCCCGAGAGCGGCCGACAGGAGTATTTAGCCGGACATATTCCGGGCGCCATTTACGCACATCTCGACGATGACCTGGCCGGCCCCGTTACTCCGGAAAGCGGGCGTCATCCGCTGCCAGATGTCGCCGAGTTCATCTGTCTGCTTGGCACGTGGGGAGTCAGCAACGATACGCAAGTAGTTGTGTATGACCATTCCAATGGCGCTGTCGCCGCACGTCTCTGGTGGCTGCTGAAATGGCTCGGGCATGAGAAAGTGGCCGTTTTGAATGGCGGGCTGGATGCATGGACAGAGGCCGGCGGAGCCCTTTCAACTGATACCCCGACTGTATCGCCCACATTGTTCACGGGAGTGCCTGATACCGGGATGGTGGCGACTACGGAGGAGATAGCGGCGGCAGTGGGCGGCAATGCTCCGTTGAACCTGGTTGACGCCCGGGACGCCAGCCGTTTTGCGGGGGAGGTCGAGCCAATTGATGTCATTGCAGGGCATGTACCCGGGGCGATCAGCATGCCCTTCCTGAGCGGGGTTCATTCGGACGGCACGTGGCGGGAAGCCGACGAACACCGACGGGCCTGGCAGGAACTGCTGTCAGATCGTCCGCAGGAGCCCCTGATCGCGATGTGTGGCTCAGGGGTAACGGCATGCCACTTGTTGATATCGGCGCGTCTGGCGGGCCGTCCTTTGCCGAGACTCTATGTGGGGTCCTGGAGCGAATGGATCCGGGACGTTTCACGACCGGTTGCGCGTAAAAATTAGCCCTCCGAAGGCTGTTCCGGGGTGCGGGTTTGCGATGAACTTAATGCAATTCTTCCCGGTCAAATACAATAAGTTCGGCCCCGCCAGACGGGACCGGGTAGTCATCCTCACTGGATTTTTAATATCATGAAAAACTTTACAAAACAAAGAGTTATTGTAATTTCTTTATGTTATTTATTATCTTCGTGTGCGACTACGGAACGTGAAAGTAGTACCGGAAACGACCTCGATTTCCGGGGTTCAGATTGCATCTCGATCCGTACTGTCCGAGACTATACCCCGCTGGACAGAAGCACCCTCCTGATGGAGGGAAGCGGGAACCAAAAGTACCTGGTAACCCTGTTCAGCCCGTCAATGGATCTGAGGTCGTCTTTCCGTTTGGGCTTTGCATCCAGGGATGATTGGCTTTGTCCCTATGGCGGCGACCGGCTCGTAATTGACGGGCTGGTAGATGAAGACATCATGATTCGGGGCATAAGCAGAATAACCCCGGAGCAGGAAGAAGATCTGCTCATACGTTACGGCAAGAAAAAGCCGACCGAACAACCAGACCAGGCACCACCTGAATTGAAAGGCGCCGAGGTCGAAGAGCTAGGCCAGATCGGATAGGTTCCGGTTTAACGACCCGAAGCATCCGGTACAGCCACGCAATCCGCAATCTCCGTGCGGACCCACCCGACCACCCTATGGGTGGTCGGGTTTTATTTTGCTTGCGATTACGCGATCGGCACTCGACAATTCTCTGTCTATGTCGAATTCTCCTTCAGGTCATTCACGCGGCGCATTGGAAGCGATAAGAGTGCTGGACCTGACCCGTGTGCTGGCAGGGCCATGGGCAAGCCAGCTACTTGCCGACTATGGGGCGGATGTCATCAAAGTCGAACGTCCGGGCAAGGGTGACGACACCCGATCCTGGGGACCGCCATGGCTTAAAGATCGTGAGCAGAAGGACACCAGTGATTCGGCATATTTTCTGTCTGCCAACAGAAATAAACGATCGTTGACGGCAAATCTTTCACATCCTGATGGCAAACGCATCGTTACTTCGCTTGCTGCCAACTCTGATGTCGTCGTTGAAAATTTCAGGGTCGGTACGCTGAAGCGATTTGGACTGGATTACGACAGTCTTTCCGCGGGCAACCCGGGTTTGATTTACTGTTCGATCTCGGCATACGGCCAATCAGGCTCGCGATCCGAGCAGCCCGGATATGATGCAATGATTCAGGCATCCGGTGGCCTGATGAGTATCACCGGGGCGTCCGACGACGATGGCGGTTCGCCACAGAAAGCAGGGGTTGCAATTGCAGACATCATGGCAGGTATGTATGCGACAACCGCTATTCTGGCTGCCCTCGTGTCCCGAAGCGACAACGGGCTGGGCCAGCATATCGATGTTCCGCTCTACGATAGCCAGGTAGCGTGGCTGGCCAACCAGAATATGAATTACCTTGTCGGTGGAGCAGTGCCGGGACGGCAGGGCACTGCACATCCGAATATCGTGCCTTACGAAACGTTTGCGACGGCAGACGGGCACCTGTCGCTTGCGGTCGGTAACGACCGGCAGTTTCGCGATTGTATGCAGTGTCTTGAGCTTGGCCGGTTGAGCGAGGACGCAAGGTTCATCGATAACGCTTCGCGGGTTCGAAACAGAGAGGTCCTCGTGCCACTTATCGCGGAGAAATTCAGGCAACAACCCTCAGCGATATGGATTGCAAAGCTTGGCGCCAGTGGTGTTCCAGTCGGCCCGATCAATTCAATCAAGGATGTGTTTACCGAGGAATATGCTGAAGAACGGAAACTGGTTCGCCATCTGCGTCGCGATGATGCGGGGGACGTTCCGACGGTTTCGAATCCGGTGAGATTTTCCAAAACGCCTGTATCATATCGTAGTGCGCCGCCGCGGCTTGGCGAGCACACGCGCGCCGTGCTGGAAACTGAACTTGGCTATACCAGCGCACAGGTAACATCACTCTACGAATCCGGTGCAATATGAATGCGGCTTTCGTGAAGTCAGTTTCGAGCGATGGCCGCGATTGCATCAGCCTGTCGCCGGAGCGTCTTGCCTGAGCCGATGTATTCCTGGCTGCAGCAAGCGATCGACGAAGGGGCACATGTCGTAACGGCAAGCCGGCGCCTGGCGCGCGAATTGCGCAAGGTCTATGACGAACAACGGGTTTCTGCGGGTTGTGATGCCTGGCTGACGCCGCCAATCCGGTCATGGAACGACTGGCTGAATCGCCAGTTTTCAGCGGTGGAAAATTCGGCGGTTTTTCCGACTCGTCTCGGTCCACTTGCCAGTTCCATTCT